>JAJZRA010000080.1 GCA_021847485.1 bacterium | reverse complement strand
CAGCGGGAGTCCGCCTACGCCGCGCGGCGCGCGGCCGCGCTGGCCCTGCAGCAGGCCGAGCGCCAGGCCCTGAGCGACGTGCGCGCCGCCTACGACGGGCACCGCTACGCCGGCCTGCAGGCCGACAGCCTGCGCGACGCCCTCTCGCTGGCGCTGGACAACGCCCGCTACCAGCAGGAGGACTACCGGCTGGGCCTCGTCACCAATCTGGACGTGCTGAGCGCGCTCAACACCGTCCTGCAGACCCGCCTGGCCCTCTCGCAGGCCCGCATCCAGCGGAACTGGACCCTTATCTCGCTCGAGACCGCCGCCGGCCTGGAGGCCAAGCAATGACGCTGTCGGACCTTTCGATAAAGAACCCCGTTTTCGCCTGGATGCTGATGCTCGGCCTGATCGTGTTCGGGTGGATAGGCTTTTCGGGCATGGGCATCAGCCAGATGCCCGACGTGGACTACCCGGTGGTCAACGTCTCGGTGACGCTGGAGGGCGCCGCCCCCGAGGTCATGGAGACCCAGGTGGCCGACGTGCTCGAAGGCGCCGTGATGAGCATCCAGGGCATCCAGGACGTCTCCTCCGTCTCCAAGCGCGGCCAGACCAACGTCACGATCGAGTTCGACCTCGGCCGCGATATCGACGTGGCCATGCAGGAGGTGCAGGCCAAGATCTCGCAGGCCCAGCACGACCTGCCGCGCGACATCGACCCTCCGGTGGTCAGCAAGACCAACCCCGAGGACCAGCCCATCGTACGGGTCTCGCTCAACGGCGACGTGCCGCTGAAGGACCTGATGACGTACGCCAACGACTACCTCAAGGACAAGTTCACCACGATCGCCGGCGTGGGCGACGTCGACATGGGCGGCTTCGTGGACCCGAACCTGCGCATCTGGGTCGACATCGACAAGCTCAACGCCAAGCAGCTCACCGTCGACGACGTCATCAATACCGTCCAGAACCAGCATTCCGAGATGCCGGCCGGCTATATCAGCTCCGGCAACCGGGAGCTCAACGTGCGCGTGATGGGCGAGGCCGCCACCCCGCAGGAGTTCGCGGACCTCGTGATCAGCGGCCGCGGCGGCGCGGCGATCTGGAAGACCTTCCGCATCAAGGACGTGGCCCAGGTAGAGGACGGCCTCAACGACATCCGCCGCTCGGCCTATACCAACGGCCGGCGCTCGGTGGGCCTGGGCATCAAGAAGCAGCGCGGCTCCAACGCGGTGGCCGTGGCCAAGGCCGTGCGGGCGCGCGTGGCGTCCCTCCAGAAAGACCTGCCCAAGGGCATGCGCCTCGAGGTGGTCAACGACAGCACCCGCTTCATCGAGGACTCGACGCGCGAGCTCAACTTCACGCTGGTGCTGTCGGCGCTGCTGACCGGCGCGGTCTGCTGGCTCTTCCTCGGCTCCTGGTCCTCGACGCTCAACGTGCTGCTGGCGATCCCGACTTCTATCATCGGCGCCTTCCTGATCCTGTACTTCATGGGCTTCACGCTCAACACCTTCACGCTGCTGGGCCTGTCGCTAGCGATAGGCATAGTGGTCGACGACGCCATCATGGTGCTGGAGAACATCGTCCGCTACAACGAGCAGGGGCACGGCCGGGTGAAGTCGGCGCTGCTGGGCGCCCGCGAGATCACGTTCCCGGCCATCGCGGCCTCCGTGGCCATCCTCGCGATCTTCGTGCCGGTGATCTTCATGAAGGGCATCATCGGCAAGTTCTTCTTCCAGTTCGGCGTGACGATGTCGGCCGCCGTGCTGCTCTCGCTGCTCGAGGCGCTGACGCTGTCGCCGATGCGCTGCTCGCAGTTCGTGGATTCGGGCCGCACCACCGCCCTCGGCGTCTGGATGGACCGGGCTTTCGCGGCCGTGGCCAAAGGCTACCGCGCGCTGCTCGCGCGGCTGCTGGAACACCGCTGGAAGACCATAGGCGCGGCGTTCGCGGTCTTCGCGGTGTCGATGTTCATCGCGCTGCGCCTGCCGATGGAGTTCACGCCGTCCCAGGACCAGAGCCAGTTCCTGGTCCGCCTGCAGACCCCGACGGGCTCCTCGTTCGAGTACACCTCCGGGGTGATGAAGAAGGTGGAGGCCTGGGCGATGGCCCAGCCGGACATCGAGCGCTACTTCGGCATGGTCGGCGCCGGCAACGTCAACAACTGCATGCTCTTCATCACGATGAAGCAGCCCAATGACCGCGTGCCGCTGAAGCCCGGCGGCAGGAAGCCCACCCAGCAGGACTTCATGGGCTATACGCGCAAGGCCCTGAAGGGGATAAAGGAGCTGGACCGCGTCTCCATCCAGGACCCGTCGCAGGCGGGCTTCACCGCCAAGCGCGGCTACCCCGTCGAGCTCAGCCTGCGCGGCCCCAGCTGGGAGAAGCTCGCCGAGCTGGACCGCGAGATGATGAAGAAGATGTCCGCCTCCGGCAAGATGGTCGACATCGACACCGACTACCAGGAGGGCATGCCCGAGGTGGAGGTGATCCCGGACCGCGACAAGGCCGCCGCCCGCGGCGTCAACATCGCCACGATCGGCGACGCGGTCAACGCGATGATCGGCGGCGTACGCGTGGGCAAGTTCACCAAGGACGGCAAGCGCTACGACATCCGCATCCGCCTGGTGGACAAGGACCGCAAGACCCCGTCGGACATCGGCAAGATCTGGGTGCGCAACAACCGCGGCGAGCTGATCCGCCTCTCGGACGTGATGAAGATAACGCAGAAGACCACGCTGATGTCCATCTCCCGCCGCAACCGCGAGCGCGCGATAGGCATCTTCGCCAACCCCGCGCCCGGCGTGGCCCAGGGGGCGGCGCTGGCCGAGGTGCAGAAGATAGCCGGGGAGACGCTGCCGCCCGGCTACCGCATCGTGCTCTCGGGCAGCTCGCAGACCTTCAAGGATTCCTTCTCCAGCCTCATCATGGCGCTGGTGTTCGGCATCTTCGTGGCCTATATGGTGCTGGCGTCGCAGTTCAACAGCTTCATCCACCCGGTGACGGTGCTGCTGGCGCTGCCGTTCAGCATCACCGGCGCGTTCATCGCGCTGCTCGTGGGCGGCCAGTCGCTCAACATCTACAGCATGATCGGCATGATCCTGCTGATGGGCATCGTGAAGAAGAACTCCATCCTGCTCGTCGAGTTCACCAATAACCGCCGCCGCGAGAAGGGCCTGGGCGTGAAGGAAGCGCTGCTGGAGGCCTGCCCGATAAGGCTGCGCCCGATCCTGATGACCTCGTTCGCTACCATCGCGGCCGCCATCCCGCCCGCGCTCGGCATAGGCCCCGGCGCCGAGACCCGCATCCCGATGGCGCTGGTGGTCATCGGCGGCGTGCTGTTCTCGACCGCGCTGACGCTGCTCGTGGTGCCGTGCGCCTACAGCCTGTTCTCCAGGTTCGAGAGCCGCCGGCACGAGGCTGACCTGCGCGAGGCCCTCACGGAGCTGGGCGAGATCAAGCCGGAGGGTGCCAAGTAGAGCCTCTCCCGGAACGCAAAAGAGAAGGCCGGGAGCGATCTCCCGGCCTTCTCTTTGTCCGCCCGCGGCGCTTACTGGGGCCTGTTGAGCGGGGGGTACTGCTGGCCGGCGGGCTTGATGCCGGGCAGCGGGGCGGGAGCGGCGGCGGGAATTTCGGCGGTGCGCTGCCTGGCCGCGGTGAAGACCTTGCTGACGGCGGCCACCATGCCGGCCGTGTCGCCGAGGTCCGCGGGGATGATGAGGGTGTTGTTGGTCTTGGCCAGCTTGCCGAACTCGCCCAGGTAGGTCTCGGCGATGCGCAGGTTGACGGCGTCGGAGCCGCCCTTCTCGTTGATGGCGGCGGCTATCTCGCGCAGCCCCTTGGCCGTGGCGAAGGCCACCCGCTCGATCTCGCCGGCGCGGCCGTCGGCCTCGTTCAGGCGCTTCTGCTTCTCGCCTTCGGAGAGGGCGATGTTCTGCTGCTTTTCGCCCTCGGCCCGGTTGATCTTGGCCTGCTTCTCGCCTTCCGACTCCGCGATCAGCGCGCGCTTCTCGCGCTCGGCGCGCATCTGCTTCTCCATCGCGCCCTTGATGCTCTCCGGAGGGGTGATGTTCTTGATCTCGTGGCGGGTGATCTTGATGCCCCACGGCTCGGCGGCCTTGTCCACGGCGGCGACGATCTCCATGTTGATCTTCTCGCGCTCCTCGAAGGTGCGGTCCAGGTCTATCTTGCCGATCTCGGAGCGCATCGTGGTCTGGGCCAGCTGCGAGGAGGCGAACTGGTAGTTGGTGATGCCGTAGGAGGCCTTGACCGGGTCGATCACCTGCACGTAGAGGATGCCGTCCACCTCGACGGAGATGTTGTCCTTGGTGATGCAGACCTGCGGCGGCACGTCCATCACCTGCTCCTTGAGGGTATGGCGGTAGGCGACCTTGTCGATGAACGGGATCAGGAGGTGGAAGCCGGCCTCCAGCGTGGAATGGTACTTGCCCAGCCTCTCGACGATATAGACCGTCCGGTGCGGGACCACCCGGGCCGCGTTGGCCAGCACCATGATAACGAAGATCGCGCCCGTGGCAAGTATCAGCGTCATGATATCCATAGTTTCTCCTTAAAAGAAGGCGTTCTTATACCAGCGGTTTCACTTTCAGGGTCAGGCTGCGGCGCTCGAGCACCGTCACCTTGAGCCCTTTCTTTATCTCCGTGTCGGCGTCGGCGTTCCACGACGTGCCGTGGAACTCCACCTTGCCGCGCGGCGAATTGGGGACGATGTCCTCGGTCACCACGGCGGTCTCGCCGCTGAAGACCTCCATGGCCGCGCCGGAGGGGTTGGGGTTGGAGACCCGGCCGATGAAGTAGCCCTGGGCCAGCTTGCGGAACAGGACCAGCAGGACCAGCGACAGGACCGTGAACAGGACCAGCTGCGCGTTGACGCCCAGCGGCAGGAAGAACAGCAGCAGGCCGGTGAGCACCGCGCCCAGGCCGAAGAAGACCAGGATGAAGCCCGGCATGAACAGCTCCATCGCCATGATGGCCAGGCCCATCAGGATCCAGAGGTACTTGGGGGGGAAGTTTTCCAGCATGGGGCTATACTATGAAATAGTTCGCGCCGCCGCAAGGGCGGCTACTTCAGGACGCCGTCGAGGAAGCGGACCAGGCGGGGGGAGAAGACGGTGCGGTGGAGGCCGAACGCCTCTATATGGCCGGACGGGACCTCCCAGAACTCCTTGGGGGGCCGGGCCGCCTCGTAGAGCTTCCTGCCCTGGCTGAACGGCACCGTCGGGTCCTTCTCCGAATGGATGAAGACCTTGGGGCAGGCGATGCGCGCGATATAGTCCTTGGGCGCGTGGCGGGAGCTGACCGCCAGCGACGGCAGCCACGAGAAGGCCCAGGTCAGCCAGCCGCGCCGCATCACGGCCGCCGCCACGCCGCGGTAGGAGTAGAAGGTCCCCTCGAGGACCATGGCGGCCGGCGTGAAGGTGGATTCCGCCACCGCCGCCACGGCTATGGCCCCGCCGAGGCTCTGGCCGAACACGACTATTCCGCCGGCCCTGGCGCCAGGCAGCTTCAGCGAATGCGCGAGGGCGGCCCGCCCGTCCAGCACAAGCCCGTCGAGCGTGGGCTTGCCGCCGGAGGCGCCGTAGCCGCGGTAGTCGAAGATGAAGACGTTGTAGCCGTAGCGGGTCAGCCACGCCGAGTAGGGGAAGAACTCCGTCATGTTGTCGGCGTTGCCGTGGAAATGCACCACCGTCCCTTTGGGGACGCCCTCGGCGGCGAAGAACAGGCCCGTCAGCGGCGTGCCGTCGAGCGAGAAGAACTTGATGGCCTCGGCCTTGTAGCCGAAGGCCGCCGGCGTCGAGTACACCTCGCCGGTGGGCTGGAAGAAGAGGTGCGTGCAGCCGCAGAGCGGCAGGACGAGCGCCAGCAGCAGGAGGCGTTTCATCAGGGAGCGAAGAAGAAGGCGTTGAAGTAAAGGCCGGTCTCCGCCACCTTGCCGCGCCAGGAGCGTTCGAGGCGCAGCGCGGAGTCCCTGGAGACCTTCCAGGAGAGCCCGGCGGTGCCGGCCCAGAGGGGGGCGGTATCGCCGAACGTATAAGCTATGTAGCGGGCCTCGACGAGGCCGCGGAAAGGCCCCTTGTCGGCCAGCAGGCCCGCCTTCAGGCCCGGGCCCGCCCGCCAGCCGGAGTCCAGCGCGCCGCCTATGCCGGCGTCGGCCTCGGCCAGCAGGTACCAGAGCTGCCGCACGGGGCCGCGCCATTCTGCGGCCAGGCCCGCGCCGGCGTTCATGGCCCAGATCGCCGAACCGCCCGCCTGCCTGCCGGTCTCGTCGGCCTGCTCCACGCCGGCCGCCATCTCCCAGGACTGGCGGCGCACCCACGGGTCCCATGGGTTCAGGCTGATCACCCGGGCCAGGCGGGCGTCCTTGAGGTAGACCCTGTTATAACGGTCGTCGTAGCGCACCCGGAAGGAACCCATCTCCAGCGCCGCGTCCGGCAGGTAGCCTTCGGGGTCGTCGAGGAGGTCCTGCAGCGCGCTGCGGAAGGTCAGGTCGTAGCCGGTGCCGTGCTTTAGGGCCACGAAGCCCGCGCCTACGCGCATGCTGTCGTGGGCGGCGCGCACCGAGGCCGGCCGCGCCGGCCCGCCGGTGAAAGTGGTCTGGGGGCCCAGGGCCGCGCGCTCGGCGAGCAGCGGGTCGGTGCGGCGGTCCAGTTCGTCCTTCCTGATGCGGCGGGCGTAGAAGCGCCAGCTCAGGTAGTCGGCCGCGGTCTCCAGCACGGCGGCCTTCACCGCGGGAGGGTAGGGCGCCAGGCGCTTGAGGGCCGCGGCCTGGTCGCCGCGCGCCAGGTCCGCCGCGAGGGCGCGCTCCCCGGCCGCCAGCTGCGAGCGCTTCCACTCCACGGTCTTCCAGAGGGAGGGGCGCCAGTCGGGAACGCCGGGCTTGACCGCGGCCAGCACGGCCTTGACGGTGTCCGAAGGTATCACCCAGGCGTGGAACCTGCCCTCCAGGTCCAGCTCCGGCCTGGCGATGTCGAGCAGCGGCAGCAGCTGCCACGAGCAGTTGCGGGTGAAGAAATAGTACGGGAAGGCGGCCTTGCCCAGTTCCCAGCAATGGGCCAGCAGGCGGTCCAGCTCGGCGGGGGTCAGGTAGAGGGGGAACTCCCAGAGGTCCCGGTTCTCCATGTTGTGGTATTCCTGGATCTTCAGGTAATAGGGCACGGTGGAGAACTGCCCGGGGTACAGGCCGAACAGCCCTTTGAAAGCGAACAGGAGGCCGTTGCTGCCGTCCGTGACCGCCGCATAGTTGACGGTGTAGTCCAGCAGGTCGGTGCCGGCGCCGCCGCGCCGGTGGAGGCGCAGGAAGGTGTGGCCGTAAAGGGTGGAGGGATTGTTGAGGTAGCCGGCGGCGAAGACGAGCCCGGCGGAATCCACGTTGAGCGCGGCCTTCCAGTCCTCGAACTCCTTGCAGGTCCTGGCCGGCAGGCCGGCGGGGTCGCCCAGTTTCTCCCTGAGCCAGCGGTAGCGCTCCGGGAAGCGGCATTCGGGCGAGTCGTCGTCCTTGCCCTCGAAGAAGAAGCCGTCCACGGCCGCTTCCAGTTCCAGCCGGGGGTTGATGGCGCCCCACTTGGAAAGATAGAACTCCGGCTTGACCGAGTTGCTTTTCTCTCCGCCGAAGAGGCCCTTGCCGTAGTAGAGCAGCCTGCGCCAGTAGGGGTCGTTCCAGAGGGAGGCGCTCTCGGCGGCCTGGCGCAGGGCCAGGCGGCGGAGTTCCTGTTCGGGGGACAGGGCCGCGGCGGAGGAAGCGCACAGGACCGCCAGCAGCAGGAAAAATAAAGGACGGGCCGGAGGGAATACCCGTCCGACCCGTCCGTACTTCATCCGTTTACGCCTTAGATAGTGCTAACGAGCCTGTTGATCTCGTTAACGGCCGTCCTCGCGTCGTTGGCGGCGAAGATGGCGGCGTGGTTCTTCTGCAGCAGCTGAGCGAACTTCCAGCTGTTGTCCGGCGTGTAGCCGTAGAGGCTGGCCAGGCTGGTCACGTACTCGCCCGAGCCCTTCGCGGCGTCGCGGGACAGGTCCTTATAGTTGGCTTCGATGAAGCTCTCGCGGGCCATCGATACCTTGATCATGCCCTTGGCGTTGCAGTTCGAGGTGCCGAACGTGATGCCGAAGGTTTGATTCCCAAGCGTCCCATTGGTCGTGGCGGCCAGGATCTGCGTGCCGTCGTTCTCCTTGAACACCAGGCTGCCGAGGCCGCAGCCCGCGCTGCCGTAATCGGCCGCGAAGGCGGCGCCGGCGGAAGCCAGCAGTACCGCGGTCATAAGTATTTTCTTCATTTTATCTCCCCTAACTTTA
>JAJZRA010000010.1 GCA_021847485.1 bacterium | reverse complement strand
TGGGGCCGGCGTCCGTCTGCAATATCTCGCTGCACAGCTTCCGCTTCAACGCCGCCGCGCGCGAACTGATAGCGCCGCGCTGGCCCGAGGTGGCGGCCCGCATAGACGACCAGGCCTGGGTGGAGCGCCACCTGGACCTGGTCTTCGAGCTCTTCACCGCCGGCGGCGCCGCGGCCATCCCGGCCTGGCTCGACGGGCTCGCCCGGCTGGGCGTCTGGGCCGCCGAGGACATGCTGGTCTCCTCCGACGAGGCCGCGCTGCTGCTGGCCCGGGACTACCGCGGCCGCGTGGCGCTGTGGACGGAGCCGGACTGCCTGGAGCGGCTCGGCCCGGAAGCGCGCCGGGCCGTGGGCGGGCTCAAGTTCTTCACCGACGGCGCGCTGGGCGCGCGCACGGCCGCGCTGGCCGGGACCTACCGGGACGGGGGCCGCGGGCTGCTGCTGCACACCGACGCGGAGCTGGAGGCGCTGCTGGGCCGCGCCGCGGACCTGACGGGCCGCGCGGCGGTGCACGCCATCGGCGACGCCGCGCTGGAACAGCTCCTCGGCGCGGCCGAGCGGCACGGCCGCGGCCTCGCGCTGCGCGTCGAGCACGCGCAGCTGATAACCCCGGAGCAGGCCCGCCGGGCCAAGCGGCTGGGCGCGGCGCTCTGCATGCAGCCCAATTTCAGCGACGATTCCCTTTCCTACGCCGACCGCCTGCCCGAGGCGTACCTGCGCGCCAACAACCCTTTCCGCATGCTGATCGACGAGGCCGGCTTCGTCCCGGGCGAGGACCTGCTGTTCGGCTCCGACGGGATGCCGCACGGCGCGCAGGCGGCGCTGCAGGCCGCGCTGTTCCCGCCTTTTCCCGGGCAGCGGCTGACGCTGGAGGAGTTCGCGGCCGGCTACTGCCTGCCGGACCCGGCCGCCGGCCGGCTGGAGGTGGAAGTGGACGAAGGCGCGCGCCGGGTAGAGGTAAAGGCGGCTCTGGAGGGCGCCCGGTGAGGGGGAACTTCCATCTCTTCGGCCCGGTGCTGACGCTGCTCTGCCTGGCCATGAACCTCTACAGCGCCCGGCGGCTGGCCGTCCTCCTGAAGACGGGCCGGGCCGCCTCCGCCGGCCTGGCGGCGCTTTTTACGGCGCTGGCGCTGTCCTTCCCGGCCGCCCACCCGCTGGAAGCCGCCGCCGGCGGCGCGGCGGGACGGGCTTTCCTGTGGTTCGGCTTTTTCTGGCTGGGCGCGGGGTTCATCCTGTTCTGGGTGCTGCTGGCCGCGGACCTGGTCTACGCCGGGCTCGGCGCTCTCGGCGCGCGCCGGCCTTCGGGCCGCGCCTGGGCGCTGGGCGCGCTGGCCGCGGCGGCAGCGCTGACGGCCCTCGGCCTGGCCGAAGCCGCGGCCGGGCCGCGCGTGCGGCGGGTGGACGTGCCGTTGGCGGGGCTGCCGCGGGAGCTGGACGGCTTTACGATAGCGCAGGTCTCGGACCTGCATCTCGGGCGCATGACCGGCGCAGACGCGCTGGCCCGGCTGGCCGACGAGATCGCCGTCCTCAAGCCGGACCTCGTGGTCTTCACCGGGGATTTCTCGGAGCGGCGCGAGAACGTGCCGGAGTCCGCCTGCGCCCTGGTCGGGCGGCTGCGCGGCCGCTACGGGGCCGCGGCCGCGCTCGGCAATCACGACCTGCCTTCGGGCGGCGCGCCGGGCGGAGGGTTCCTGGAGCTTTGCGGCGTGAAGGTGCTGCGCGGCCGGGCCTATTCCCCGGCGCCGGGCCTGGAAGTGGGCGGCGTTGACGACCTGCGCCGCGCGCCGCTCACGGCCGGGCGGGCCGCCGCGCTGGCCGGCGAACTTTTCCGCCCGGGGAGGGCGGCGGTGCTGCTGTCCCACCGGCCGCAGGGCTGGGAGACCGTTACCGGCGGCAGGCCGGCGCTCGTGCTGGCGGGCCACACCCACGACGGGCAGCTTTTTCCTTTCAACCTGCTGGAACGGCCTTTCTTCAAGTATTTCTACGGCCTCTACCGGGACCGCGCCACCGAGGTCTACGTTACCTCGGGGGCCGGCACGTGGGGGCCGCCGCTGCGCCTTTTCACTTCCTCCGAGCTGCCGCTGCTGACGCTGCGGCCGGCTGTTGCGCCGCCGCTGAAAAAGATATAGAGTTCCGGGAAGGGGGGGAATATGAAAGCGCTGCTGATCTCCGCGCTGCTCGCCGCCGCGCCGGCCGCTCTCTGCGCAAAAGACTGGCGTTTGGGCGCGGCCGCCGTCTACGAGACCGGTAAATACGGCACGGATACCCGCGTCGATACCCTCTATATCCCGTTCACGCTGACGCGCTACTACCGCTACGGCGAGGTCTCGGTCACGGCCCCGTGGCTGAGGCAGAGCGCCTCCGGCGTGGTTAGCCGCGTGGACGGCGTCCCGGTAAGGGTGCGCCCGCGCGGCGGGCCGGCGCCGGTAAAGCGGACCGAGTCCGGCCCGGGCGACCTGCTGCTGGCCGGCTCGCTGTTCCTGAGGCGCGAGGGGCCGGACCGCTTCGACCTGGCGCTGGTCGGCAGGCTGAAGCTGCCCACCGCCGACAGCGGCAAGGGCCTCGGCACCGGCCAGATGGACGAAGGGGTGGGGCTGGAGTTCGCCAAGGGCCTGGACGCCGGCTGGACGCTGCTGCTGGACGGCGGCTATACCATAGTCGGGGACCCGAAAAACGTGGACTACAACAGCCAGCTTTCGCTGGCCGCCGGCTTCCACCGCAGGCTGGACCGGGCCACGGGGCTGACCGCGCTCTACGAGACGCGCAGCGCGCTGGTCTCGGGCAGCCCCGACGCGCGCGACGTCTATTTGGGCCTTTCCCGGGACGCGGCCGGCGGGCTGCGCTATTCCGGCGGGCTGGCGCTGGGGCTCTCCGACGGCAGCCCCGACCTGGGGCTGAGCGCGGGCGTGTTCAGAAAGTTCTAGCGGAAAGTAAAGAGGGGTATGAGGAGGGTATAATGAAGAAGATGAGACTGCTGCTGCCGCTGGCCGGCCTGCTCGCGCTCTGCTGCGCGGGCGGCGCCGCCGCGGCCGACAAGACGAAGGACGAGAAGAAGGCCGAGAGCGCCGCGACCGCGCTGGACAAGGCGGCGGCCAGGCCCGAAGGGCAGGCGACGGTGACCGACAGGCTGAAGGCGGAGTTCAAGGTGGACGACGCCCGCATCCAGGGGCTGCGCGGCCAGAAGCTGGGCTACGGGGAGATAGGCATAGCGCTGTCCCTCGCGTCCCAGCTGCCCGGCGGCATAGACGACGCCAACGTGCAGAAGGTAATGGCGCTGCGCCAGGGCCCGCCGGCGCAGGGCTGGGGCAAGATAGCCAAGGACCTGGGCCTCAACCTCGGCAAGGCCGTCAGCCAGGTGAAGCGTACCGAGGCCGCCGTGCGCAAACAGGAGCGCGCCAGGCAGGGCAAGGGCGCAGGCAAGGGCTCGCAGGAGCGCATGCAGCATCAGCAGCGGATGCAGCACCAGGAGCGGATGGAGCACGAGGAGCGGATGGAGAACCGGGAGGGCATGGGCCGTCCCGAAGGAGCCGGCAAGGGCGGGCGCTGAGCCCGGCCGCCGGCTGCAACGCGGCGCCCGAAGCTGCGGGCGCCGCGTCTTTTTAAGGAGGCTGGTTAAGGATGAAAGGAAGGGGACTGCTGGTCCGGGGACTGCTGGCGCTGGGCGCGGCGGCGGCGCTGGGCGCCGCCTGGCTGACGCTCGCCGCTGAGTACAAGCTGGCCCGGCTGGCCCCCGGCGGCCTGGGCGAATCCTTCTCCACGCGGATCTATTCCGCGCCTTTCGTCCTGGAGAACGGTTCGCGGGCGCTGCCGGAGTCCGTGCTGCGGAGGCTGGGCCGGCTGGGCTACCGGGCGGTCCCGGAGCCGTCGGCGCCGGGCGAGTATTCCTGGGAGCCGCCGGTCCTGAAGGTGTATCTGCGGGGCTTCTCCTCGCCGGCGGCGCGCCAGGAGCCCGCCGCGGTCTCGCTGGAGCGGGGCCGCGAAGGCTGGGAGATCTCCCCTTCGTCCTCCGGGCCGAGGGTGCTGCTGGAGCCGGAACTGGCGGCGGAGCTTTCCGGGCCCTCGGGCCTGCGCCGCGAACGGCTTACTCCGGAGGAGATCCCGGAACGGCTGAGCCAGGCCGTCATCGCCGCCGAGGACAAGCGTTTCCTGAGCCACCACGGGGTGGATTTCCGCGCGGTCGCCGGGGCCCTCTGGCGCGACCTCACGCGCCGCGGCCTGTGGGGCGGCAGCACGATAACGCAGCAGCTGGCCAAGAACCTGTTCCTCACGCCGCGCCGCACGCTGCGGCGCAAGCTCGCCGAGGCGTTCCTGGCCTTCTACCTGGAGCGGCGCTACTCCAAGCGGGAGATCCTGGCGCTCTACCTAAACCAGATCTATTTCGGCCAGGACGGCCCCGTAGGCGTGGCCGGGGCGCGCGCCGCGGCCAAGTTCTATTTCGGGAAGGAGCCGGCCGATCTTAGCCTGGCGGAATGCGCGCTGCTGGCCGGCATGATCCGCTCGCCGTACCGGTACGACCCGCGGCGCGACCCGCGCGCCGCCCTGGAAAGGCGCGGCTACGTGCTGCGGCGCATGCTGGCCGAGGGGGATATTTCGCCGGCCGAGCTGGCCGCCGCGCAGGCCGAACCGCTGCGTCTGGCGCCCCCGCGGCCGCGGCCGCGGCCCGGCCCCGATTCCTATTTCACCGAAGAGGTGGTGCGCCGGCTGGCGCGCAGGTTCGGCGAGGACGAGGTCTTCAGGTACGGCCTGTCGGTCTATACCACGCTGGACACGGAGCTGCAGGCGGCCGCCGCCGCGGCGGTGGCCTCGGCGCGCCACGAGGCGGCGCTCGCGGCGCTGGACCCCGAGGACGGGTCGGTGCTGGCGCTGGCCGGCGGCACCGATTACCTGGAGTCGCAGTTCAACCGGGCCACGCAGGCCCGCCGGCAGCCCGGCAGCGCCTTCAAGCCTTTCGTCTACGGCGCCGCGCTGGAGGAGGGCTTTACGCCGGCCACCCTGCTGGACGATTCGGCCCGGACCTACGCCAATCCGGGCGGCCGGCCCTGGTCGCCGCGCAATTACGGCGGCGTCTATCACGGCACGGCGACGCTGCGCACGGCGCTGGCGCTGTCGCTCAATTCCGCCACGCTGGACCTGGCCGGGCGCGTGGGGCCGGCCAAAATAACCGCTTTCGCCCGGCGGCTGGGGATAGCGAGCCCGCTCGAACCCAGCCTCGCCGTGGCGCTGGGCGCCTCGGAGACGGGGCTGCTGGAGCTGACGGCGGCCTACGCGCCTTTCGACAACGGCGGGTTCAGGGTGGAGCCGGAGCTGATAGACGCGGTGACGGACGTCTCCGGCGCCGTCCTGGAGCTCCGCGCCCGCGCGCGGGTGCCGGTGATAACCCCGCAGCTGGCGTGGCTGATGACGTCGCTGCTGGAGAGCGTGGTGAAGGAGGGGACGGCGGCCGCCCTGTTGAAGGCCTACGGCTGGACCGGGGACGCCGCGGGCAAGACCGGCACCACCACCGGCGGCCGCGACGCCTGGTTCATCGGCTACGTGCCCGGCCTGGCGGCCGGGGTCTGGGCCGGCGACGACAGCAACAGGGCCGTCGGGGCCGTAGGGGCCGGCGACGCGCTGCCGATCTGGGCGGCTTTCATGAAGGCCGCCCGCGCGGGCGAGCCGCCCGCTGCCTTCCCGCCGGCTCCGCTGGGGCTGAAGGCCGAGGTGATAGACCCGGTCAGCGGCCTGCTGGCCGTGGCCGGGTGCCCCGAGCGGCGCAAGGAGTTCTTTCTCGCGGGGACCGAACCGGCGGAAAAATGCCCGCTGCACGCGCGCGGGCTGAAGGGCTGGTTCAAGAGGCTGTTCGGACTGAAATGAGGCCGGGGAAAAGGCTGGACCGTATCATGCGGGGAAGGCGGCGAAAGCAGGCAACTGCCAGGACGTTCGGGGCCGTAGCGGCGGCTCTCGCCGCGGCGCTGCTCTGCGCCTGCGCCCCTTACGGGGCGCGGAAGGGCGCCGCCGCGCCGCGCCCGGCCGCCGCGAGGGTTTCCCCGGAGGCGGAGCGCCGGGCCGAGCAGCTCTATTACAAGGCCGTGTCGGCCTACGGCGACAACGATATGGAGGAGGCCGTGAAATATCTCGACGGGATCTCGGCGGTCTACCCCGGGTATCCTCCCGCGGCCGAACTGCGGGCCAAGATCAGGCGGGTCACGGCGCCCGCGGGGGGCGGCCGGTGAAACCGGACAGGCTCAGGGAGCTGACCATAAACGTCTCTCTGGTGCTCGCGGCGCTGGCGCTGCTGGGCATCCTGGGCGCCTCCCGTCTGGTGCTGGAGGCCGCGCGCAACTCCTTCTTCGAGGATATGCGGGTGCGCGCCGGCATCATGGCCCGCCGCGCCGGCGCGGCGATGTTCCCGCGCGAGGACCTGTTCTCGCTGCACCTGCTGGTGAACACCCAGATGCTGGACAGGGCGGTCAGGTCGGCCGCGGTCTACGACCTCTCCGGGAGGGCCAGGTCCCACTCCGACCCCGACAAGATCGGCGTGCCCGCCGCCGGCCGCGAGATAGCCGCGGCGCGCGGGTCCAGGGTGGCGCTGACGCAGACCGCTAAGCTGCGCGACGGGCTGGACTGCTTCTATTTCTCCGAGCCGATAGTGGTGGGCCGCCGCCGGGTGGGCACGGCCGTGGTTACGGCCGACAGCGCCACGCTGCGCGAAAAGACGGAGCCGGTGCGCCGCAAGCTGCTGCTGATCTTCCTGGGGGCGCTGGGGGCGCTGGCGCTGCTGCTGGAGATGCGGGGCCTGCTGCGCCGCGAGCGCGCGGCCGCCGCGCTGAAGTCGGCGATGGTGCACACCGTCAGCCATGAGTTCAACAACGCCCTCACCGTCATAGACGCGGCCGTCTTCATGTTAAAAGAGACGGAGCCGGCCGGGGGCGACGCCTCCCGCGCAGACCTGTACGGCGCGATAGACTACGAGCGGGATTCGCTGCGGCGCTTCGTGAAGAACATCCTCAACGAAGCGCGCATGGAGTCGGGGCGCTTCCGGATAGAGAAGAGGCCGCTCGCGCTGCGCGAGCTGGCGCGCGCTTCGCTGAAGGCGGTGGACGGCCTGCTGCGCCGCAAGCGGATCTCCGTCTCGCTGGAGATGCCCAAAGACCCTGTCATGGTCGCCGCGGACCGCGAGGCGATGGCGCTGGTGGTCTCGAACCTGGTGGGCAACGCGCTGAAGTACACTCCCGAAGGAGGGGCCATAAAAGTCAGCCTCGCCGGCTCGGCGCGGGAAGGCCGCGTTTCCTTCCGCATAGAGAACACCGGTCCGGGCATCGCCCCCGCCGACCTGGCGCGCCTCAGGGAGGAGTTCTTCCGCACCGGCGAGGCCAGGGCCGCGGCCGAAGGGTTCGGACTGGGGCTGAAGGTCTGCAGCGACATGCTGCGTCTCCACGGCAGCTCGCTCGAGGCCGAGAGCGAGCCCGGCCGCTTTACTCGCTTCACCTTCTCCCTGCCGCGCGCCGCCTGAACGGCTTCCGCCGGGCCGCGGCGTTTGATAGTATATACCGGTGGAAAGAGAACCTTTGCTGATCAGCGCCTGCCTGCTGGGGATAGGCTGCCGCTACGACGGCGGCGGTCAGTACCGCCCCGAGGCCGCGGCGCTGCTGGCCCGCTACGAGCTGGTGCCGGTCTGCCCGGAGCTGCTGGGAGGGCTGCCGGTCCCGCGCCCCCCGGCGGAGATAAAGGGCGGCCGGGTGGTGACCGCCGCCGGGGTTGACGTCACGGACGCTTTCAGGCTGGGCGCGGAGCGCGCCCTGGAGCTGGCCCGCCGCCGCGGAGCCCGCAGGGCCCTGCTGAAGGACGGCAGCCCGTCCTGCGGCTGCACGCGGGTCCACGACGGAGAGTTCTCCGGCCGGCTGGTCCCGGGCAGGGGACTGGCCGCGGCGCTGCTGACGGGCGGCGGGATAGAGGCGATTTCCGAGGACGGCATAGGGCGGCTGCTGGAGGCGGCGGAGTAAGGCATGGACGAGGGATTGAGCGCTTTCGAGTTCCAGGTGCGGCTGATCGCCGCGCTGGGCCAGTTCGCGGGGAAGATGCCTGACGGCTTCCTGAGCCAGAAGGAGTTCTTCCTTATAAAACTGGGGGACATCTCCGAGAACCTGGCGGCCCTTAAGCTGGCGCGCCTGCGCGCCGCGGAAGGGTCGCTGCTGCGCCGGCTGGAGAAGGGCGGGGTGACGCAGGAGGAACTGACGGATTTCAAGGGCGCCATAGACAAGCTGCTCTCCGCGCGGGACTACGACTATGTCTGCGCCGCTCTGGCCGGCAGCCGCGAGCTGCTGAAGAAGCGCCTCTCCGAGGCGAGGCCGCTCTCGATAGCCGACGAGGAGAAGAAAGCCCCGGGGGCGCCGCGCGAGCAGGCCGCCGACCGGCTGGTGTCGGAGGCCTACCGGCGGCTGCGCTTCGACGAGCTCGAGCACGAGGCGCTGCGCGCCGGCGGCTACGCCGCGGCGGACCGCTTCCTGGAGACGGCGCGCGGCCGCGTGGCCGAATATTGCGTGCTCTACCGCGTGCCCATCCACCCCGACGACACGCTGACCACGTTCTCGCTCTCCAGCATAGACGCCGTGGCGGGGGCCTGCTTCAGGCTGCTGGCCCGCCTGCGGGCCGGCGGGCGCTAATTCGGACGATTTTAGTTGACATTCGTCAGACTATTTCGCATAATTGCCTGAAGCGGTAAAAATTAACGCCAGTCAAGGAGCTACAGATGATGAAGATGATAGCCGCGCTGGCCCTGGCCATGATGCCGGGCTTCGCGAACGCCTCCGACGTCGTTTTCGACGGCGCCGGCCAGAGCGTAGTGTCCGCGGTGAAGTCGGTGGACGTCCCCGTCCGCGCCTTCCCCGCCCCCGTGAACGACGACGCTTTCCCGTTCCTCGCCAAGGGCAGGATAGTCGGCGGCCAGCAGGCCGTGAAGGGCGAGTTCCCCTTCCTGGTCTCGCTGCAGGCCGGCTCCTACGGCCACTTCTGCGGCGGCTCCCTGATCAAGAAGAACTGGGTGCTGACCGCCGCCCACTGCATCGAGCCCAACTACCTGAAGACCGTCGTGATCGGCCTGCATAACCAGTCCGACACCGCCGGCGTCGAGAAGTTCACCGTCGCCCAGACGATCATGCACCCCAAGTGGAACAAGAACACGATGGAGTACGATTACGCGCTGGTCCGCCTGAACGGCGAGTCCAAGTACCAGCCGATCGCCCTGAACACGAAGGACCTCGTCGGGAACGTCGACTTCGTCACCGCCGGCTGGGGCACCACCAGCGAGAGCGGCAGCGTCTCCAAGGTCCTGATGAAGGTTTCCGTGCCGCTGGTCTCCAAGGAGGCCTGCGAGGCGGCTTACCCCGGCAGCCTCAGCGAGACGATGGTCTGCGCCGGCTACCCCGAGGGCGGCAAGGATTCCTGCCAGGGCGACAGCGGCGGCCCGCTGATGATGGGTTCCGGCTCCTCCCGCGTGCTCGCGGGCGTCGTGAGCTGGGGCGAGGGCTGCGCCCGCCCGAACAAGTACGGCGTCTACTCCAACGTGAAGGTGGCGCTGGACTGGATCAACAGCACGGCGAAGTAAGTTCTCCCGCCGAAAGGAAGGCCCGGCCCGCGCCGGGCCTTTTTTTTGCCTACGGGCCGGGTGCGGCCGGCGGGGATATGGCCGAGCGCTTAGACCAGCGCCCCGCCCGGCAGCGGCGGCGGCAGGATGAAGAAGAGGGCCGTTTTTGGCGTAGCGCCAATTCTATCGATTGGAAAAGCCTCGGCCGCAAGGCCGTTAAGATTTAAGAGAATATAGGTAGAAGGATTAATTCCGCCTGTCCTGCCGGAGCCCTCTCCTCGTTCTTGCGGTTCCTTTAAATAAAATATAGATATCTTTATTTATATTATATTCCGTAGAAAACCCGCGCGTATCTGGCGGCAGGCCATATTCATGGCCCCGGCTAAAATAGTAAAATAGGGACAGCGCCCTATTACCTGCCGGCGGCGCGCCCGGGGAACGCCGCGGAAAAATTGGGCGCTGTCCCCGGTTGATGGGCGCTGCCCCGGTTGATCCAGGGTTATCGGGTGCGGGGGCGGGGAAAAAACCTTTGACTCGTAAAGGGTCTTTTGTTATAATAATCCTGTAGTTAATCGCGGCAACGCCGCGGTTTCTTTGAAAAGAAGTTTTTATTATTACGCCGCCGCGTTCGAAAGAATACGGGCGGCGGCCCTATAGACGGAGCGGCCTCGATTTCCCTCCGCCTGCGGGCGAATCATAGAAACTAAAAATAAAGCAGCACCAGAACCGGAGCCGAAAGGTCCCGGTGCGGTCCGTTCGCTTTCGCGCGGAAAGCCCGGCTGAAACCGGGCGTTTCCCCGTCGTGGCGGGCGGTTCAAGGAGCGGTACTGAAATGACTGAAGAAAACAAAGAGAACAAGGCGCCCGAGGCTAAGCCCGAAGTGCAGGCTCTGCCCAACACGTATAAATTTCTGATCGGCGAGAAGATGGGTATGACCCAGATCTTCGACGCCGCCGGCAACCTGCACGCCGTCACCGTCGTGAAGGCCGGCCCGTGCCGCGTGGCCTACACCCGCACCAAGGAAAAGGACGGCTACCAGGCCGTCTGCCTCGGTTTCGGCCACAAGAAAGAGAAGAACGCCTACAAGGCCGAGCTCGGCCTGGCGAAGAAGTTCAACAGCCCCGCGCTGCGCCACCTCAAGGAGTTCCGCGTGGCCGACCTCGCGGGCGCCGCGCAGGGCCAGACGGCCGGCGTGGAGCGCTTCGCGGAGGGCGAGTGGGTGGACCTGCAGGGCGTCTCCAAGGGCCACGGCTTCGCCGGCGGCATGAAGCGCCATAATTTCAAGGGCCAGCCCGCCTCCCACGGCGCCAGCGACCGCGAGCGCGCCCCGGGTTCCCTCGGTTCCCGCCGCTCGCTCGGCCGCGTGCTCCCCGGCCAGCGCATGGCCGGCCACTACGGCGTCGAGACGGTCTCGGTGCAGAAGGTCAAGATCCTGAAGGTCATCCCGGAAGAGAACCTGCTGCTGGTCGGCAGCGGCATCCCCGGCGCCACCGGCAGCACGGTCTACATCACCTTGACCAACAAGCGCACGCCCAAGCCGCCCGCCGCGCCCTCCTCCAAGAAGGGCAAGAAGGAAGTCGTGAAGGCGGCCGGCAAGCCCGCGGCCAAGAAGTAAGGCCAGAGAGAGGATAAAAAATGGAAACCAAGCTCTTGAACCTGAAAGGCAAGGAAGTCGGCAAGGTCGCCCTGCCGGAGACGCTGTTCTCCGTCAAGCCCGATCCGTACTTCATCCACGAGATCGTCAACTACTATCTCGCCAACAAGCACCGCGGCACCGCCTGCACGAAGACCCGCGGCGAGATCAGCGGCGGCGGCAAGAAGCCCTGGAAGCAGAAGGGCACCGGCCGCGCCCGCCAGGGTTCCACCCGCTCGCCTATCTGGCGCAAGGGCGGCGTCGTGTTCGGCCCCAAGCCGCGCTCGTTCCGCCAGTACCTGCCGGTGCAGAAGCTCCGCCAGGGCCTGATCGAGGCCCTCTCCGCCCGCGCCGCCGACGGCGCCGTGCTCGTGGTGGAGAACCTGGCCCTCGAGGCCGCCAAGACCAGCTCGCTCAACGACCTGCGCAAGCAGTTCGGCGGCAAGACCGTGCTGTTCGTCGCGGACAAGATGGACAAGAACTTCAGGACCGCGTCCCGCAACATCGCCGACTTCGGCTGGTGCCTGGCGCAGAACCTGAACGCCTACGAGGCGATGCGCAACAACACCCTCGTTTTCACGCAGGGCGCCCTTAAGGCCCTGACCGACGGCGTCAAGGAGGCCAAATGAACTTTGTCGACGTGCTGATAGCCCCCATCCTCAGCGAGAAGAGCGTCATCAATAAGGACGAGCAGAACCGCTACACCTTCCGCGTCAACCCGAAGGCCACCAAGCCCGAGATCAAGAAGGCCGTAGAGGCCCTCTTCAAGGTGAAGGTCTCCGCGGTCCGCACCGCCAACCTCCCGGGCAAGCTGCACCGGGTGGGCCGCTACGAAGGCTACCGCTCCGACTGGAAGAAGGCGATAGTCACCGTCAAGGCGGGCCAGAAGATAGACGTGACCAACCTGCCGAAGTAAGGCGAGAAGGAAAAGAGATATGCCCATAAAATCCTACAGACCCTACACCCCCTCGAGGCGCACGATCCAGATCGCGGACTTCTCCGAGATCACGAAGACCGAGCCCGAGAAGAAGCTGACCTCCGGCATGCGCAAGAACGGCGGCCGCAACAACACCGGCATGGTCATGGTCCGCCACCACGGCGGTGGCCACCGCCGGCGCTACCGCGCGATAGATTTCAAGCGCGAGAAGTTCGGCGTGCCCGCGAAGGTGACCTCGATAGAGTACGACCCGAACCGCAACGCCCGCATAGCCCTGCTGGTCTACGCGGACGGCGAGAAGCGCTACATCCCGGCCCCGCTCGGCCTGGGCGTGGGCGCCAGCGTGATGAGCGGCCCGAAGGCCGAGATCAGGCTGGGCAACGCGCTGCCGATGGCCAACATCCCCGACGGTACCTTCATCCACGCCATCGAGATGATCCCCGGCAAGGGCGCGCAGTTCGTGCGCGCGGCCGGCACGCAGGCCCAGCTGATGGCCAAGGAGGGCGACTACGCCCTCGTCAAGATGCCGTCCGGCGAGCTCCGCAAGGTGCTGAAGAACTGCATGGCCACGATCGGCCAGGTCGGCAATATCGAGCACAACACGATCACCCTCGGCAAGGCCGGCCGCCAGCGCCACCTCGGCGTGAAGCCGACCGTGCGCGGCGCCGCGATGAACGCGGTGGACCACCCGCTCGGCGGCGGCCGCGGCCACTCGAAGGGCAACAACGTTCCGCGCTCGCCGTGGAACCAGCCGTCCAAGGGCTTCAAGACCAGGACCAAGTCCAAGATCTGGAGCTGGATGATAGTGCAGGACAGGCGCAAGTCGCAGACCGGCGCGTAACGGAGGAAGAATAAATGAGCAGATCGTCTAAAAAAGGACCTTTCGTGGACCAGAAGCTGCTGGCCAAAGTTCAGGCCGCCGCGCAGAGCGGCAGCAAGGCCCAGATCAAGACCTGGTCCCGCGCCTGCACGATAACCCCCGACTTCGTCGGGCAGACCCTGATGGTGCACAACGGCCGCAAGTTCCTGCCGGTGTACGTGACCGAGCGCATGGTCGGCCACAAGCTCGGCGAGTTCTCGTTCCCGCGGCTGTTCAAGGGCCACGGCGCTTCCCATACCAAGGAAGCCTCGGACCTCACCTAACGGTGCTATTTAAGGGAGACAATCATGGAAGCTAAATGCGATCTTAAATATCAGCGCTACGGCCGCCGCAAGGTGGCGCAGCTGCTCGACCAGGTGCGGGGCAAGTCCCTGTACGAGGCGCAGTACATCCTGGCCGCCCTGCCCCGCGTCGCCACCGACGTGGTGGGCAAGGCCCTGAAGTCCGCGGGCGCCAACCTGAGCGTGAAGCTCGGCAAGAAGCTCGACCTCAAGCAGGTCTGGGTCTCCGAGTGCTACGCCGACCAGGGGCCGATGAAGTTCCTGCGCCGCGTGCAGCCCGGCCCGCAGGGCCGCGCGATGCCGTTCAAACGCAAGATGTGCCATATCCACGTGGCCGTGTCCGATACGAAGGGGAGCAAATAATATGGGTCAGAAAATACATCCTAAGGGCTTACGCCTCGGTTATATCCAGGACTGGCAGTCCCGCTGGTTCTCCCCGAAGAAGATGCCCGAGCTGATCCGCGAGGACTTCGAGATCAGGCACATGGTGACCGAGCGCTTCAGCCAGGCCAGCGTGAGCTGGGTGGACATCGAGCGCGCCGGCGCGTACCTGAAGGTCACGATCCACACCGCCCGCCCGGGCGTCGTGATCGGCCGCAAGGGCGCCGACATCGAGGCCCTGAAGAAGGCCGTGGAACGCCTGACCAAGCGCAAGGTCTTCGTCAACGTCTCCGAGATCAAGATCCCCGAGCTCGACCCGCGCCTCGTCGGCCAGAACGTGGCCCAGCAGCTCGAGAAGCGCATCAGCTTCAAGCGCGCGATCAAGCGCGCGATGGAGCGCACGATGGGCTCCGGCGCCCTCGGCATCAAGATCATGGCCTCCGGCCGCCTCGGCGGCGCCGAGATCGCCCGCCGCGAGTGGTTCCGCAAGGGCCGCGTGCCGCTGCAGACGATATCGGCCGACATCGATTACGGCCTCACCGAGGCCCACACGACGATGGGCAAGATCGGCATCAAGGTGTGGATCTTCAAGAAGCTGTTCTTCGCGAAGACCCCGCGCGAGCTGCGCGAGCAGCTGCTGAAGATGGAGGCCGAGAACCCGACCGAAACGCCGGTGCTGGACGAGGCCGCCGCCGCCCGCAAAGAGCAGCCGTCCGCCTGAGAGCTTTAGCCAAGGAGCATAACTATGTTGATGCCTAAGAGAGTCAAATACCGCAAGCCGCACTCCGCGCCCCGCATCAAGGGCTTCGCGAAGCGCGGCACGACGCTGGCCTTCGGCGAGTACGGCCTCAAGGCCCTCGAGCCCCGCTGGATCACCGCCCGCCAGATAGAGGCCTGCCGCGTTACCATCGTGCGCTACCTCCGCAAGAAGGGCAAGATCTGGGTCCGCATCTTCCCCGACAAGGCCATCACGAAGCACCCCGCCGAGACCCGCATGGGTAAGGGTAAGGGCGCGCCCGAGTACTGGGCCGCGGTCGTGAAGCCGGGCCGGATGCTCTTCGAGGTGGAGGGCCTGGACCTGGCCACCGCCAAGGAAGCCTTCACCCGCGCCGGCCACAAGCTGCCGATCCGCACGAAGTTCATCGCCCGCGAGGAGAATTGAGGACTATGAAAAGAAAAGACAAGGAAACCCTGAAGAACATGGGCGACGCCGAGCTCAAGGCGCAGGTCACCGACCTGAAGAAGCAGATCTTCAAGATAAAGTTCCAGCGCACCACCGCCCCGGTCGAGAACCCGGTGCAGCTGCGCACCGCGCGCCGCAAGATCGCCATGATCAACACCTGGCTCAAACAGCGCGAGCTCGCTAAATCCAAGGCCGAGGTAAAGAAATGACCGAGAATACCGAGAACAGGAACAACCGGAAGGTGCTGCGCGGCAGGGTCGTCTCCGACAGGATGGCCAAGACCCGCGTGATCAGCGTCGACCACGTCATCAGCCACAACGTCTACGACAAGACCCTCAGGCGCAACCGCAAGTTCTACGCCCACGACGAGGCCAACGAGTCCCGGAACGGCGACCTGGTCGAGATAGTCAGCACCCGCCCGCTGTCCGCGCTGAAGCGCTGGCGCGTGGCCCGCATACTCGAGAAGGCCGCGAAGTAACGGCCCGGATAACGGAGAAAAGATCATGATACAGTTAAGGACCATGCTCAACGTCGCCGACAACTCCGGCGCCCGCAAGCTGATGTGCTTCCACGTCAACGGCGGCAGCTACCGCAAGTACGCCTTCCTCGGCGACACCATCGTCTGTTCGGTGAAGGACGCGATCCCGCACGGCGCCATCAAGAAGGGCGACGTCGTGAAGGCCGTCGTGGTGCGCGTCAGCAAGGAAACCCGCCGCCCGGACGGCTCCTATATTCGCTTCGACGACAACGCGGTCTGCGTGATAGACGACAACGGCGAGCCCAAGGGTACGCGCGTTTTCGGCCCGGTGGCCCGCGAGCTGCGCGCGAAGAACTTCCTGAAGATCGTCTCGCTCGCTCCCGAAGTTATCTAAAGGCGGAACAAATATATGCTGAAACTCAAGAAGAAGGACACGGTCATAGTGCTCGCCGGCAAGGACAAGGGCAAGAAGGGCGAGGTCAAGGAGATCCTGCCCGCCGAGGGCAAGGTCGTCGTGATGGGGGTCAACATCGTCTCCAAGCACAAGAAGACCACCAAGGAAAAGCCCGGCGGCATCCACAAGGTGGAGGCCCCGCTGGCCATCTCCAACGTGCAGCTGGTCTGCCCCAAGTGCGGCAAGCCGGCCCGCGTGAAGGTTGCCGTGCAGGGCGGCGAGAAGCTGCGCGCCTGCAAGAAGTGCGGCGAAGCGATAGTTTAAGAGGTATTTACCATGGCGAAAGAGAACGCTAAAGAAGGAACGAAGGAAGTCCAGAAGGCGCCGAAGCCGAAGAAGGAACACGTCCAGCAGAAGGTGCAGATGACCGAGGCCCGCAAGGGCGCGGTCGCCCCGCTGCCCAAGGGCTACAAGGTCCGCCTGGCCGACCTGTACCGCGAGAAGGTGCAGCCGGCCCTGATGAAGGACTTCACCCTGTCCTCCCCGATGGCCTGCCCGAAGATGACCAAGATCGTCATCAACATCGGCGTGTCCGAGGCCAAGGAGAATATCCAGGCCCTCGACCTGGCCAAGGAGGACCTGACGGTCATCTCCGGCCAGAACCCGCAGATCCGCAAGGCCAAGAAGTCGATCTCCAACTTCAAGCTGCGCGAGGGCATGCCGATAGGCGTGCGCGTCACGCTGCGCGGCGCCCGCATGTACGAGTTCTTCGACCGGTTCGTCAGCCTGTCCGTGCCCCGCATCCGCGACTTCCAGGGCTTCGACCCGCGCTTCTTCGACGGGCGCGGCAACCTGAACATCGGCCTCAAGGAGCACCACATCTTCCCCGAGGTCAACATGGAGAAGTCCCCGAAGGCGCGCGGCATGAACATCACGTTCGTGACCACCGCCGGCGACGACAAGAAGGGCAAGGCGCTGCTCGAGTACCTGGGCATGCCGTTCAAGAAGCCCGAGGCGAAAAAGTAATTTAACCGAGGAAACAGGAGAAAGAAATGGCTACATACGCTTGGATGGCGAAGATGCGCAAACCCCAGAAGTTCTCTACGCGCTTCCGCAACCGCTGCCAGATCTGCGGCAGGCCGCGCGGCTACTACCGGGACTTCGGTCTCTGCAGGATCTGCCTGCGCAAGATGGCGCACGAGGGCCTGATCCCGGGCCTGAAGAAGTCCAGCTGGTAACGCGAATTCAAGGAAGGAGAGAAACTAATGGATCCCATATCTAACATGCTCGCGGCGATCAAGAACGCCACGTCCAAGAAGAAAGAGCGCGTCGACGTCCCCTTCTCCGGCATCAAGGCCGGCCTCGTGAAGGTGCTGAAGGACGAGGGTTTCGTTTCCGGCTACAAGGTCCTCGACCCGAAGCTCGACAAGACCATCGACCGGCGCGGCGTGATCCGCATCACGCTGAAGTACACCGGCGACAAGCAGCCCGTCATCAACGGCCTGCGCCGCGTGTCCAAGCCCGGCCTGCGCGTCTACCGCGGCGCCGACGAGATGCCCCGGGTGCGCGCCGCTTTCGGCGTGACGATCGTGTCCACCTCGAAGGGCCTGCTGACCGACGCCGAGGCGAAGAAGCAGAAGCTCGGCGGCGAAGTGCTGTGCCAGGTGTGGTAACCCGAAGGATATAAGAGGTATAACCATGAGCAGAATCGGAAAGAAACCCATCCAGATGCCGGACAAGGTGAAGGCCCGCGTCGACGGCCGCAACGTCCTCGTCGAGGGCCCGCTCGGCAAGCTCTCCTACGCGCTGCCCGACGGCATCAACGCCGCCGTCGCCGGCAACGTCATCAATATCAGCGTCGCGCAGGGCGCCCAGGACAAGGGCGCGCTGTTCGGCACGGCCCGCGCCCGCGTCAACAACATGGTCGCCGGCGTGGTCAAGGAGTACGAGAAGGTCCTCGAGATCAGCGGCGTCGGCTTCAAGGGCTCCGTCGAGGGCAGCCGCGTGTCGCTGACGCTCGGCTTCTCGCACCCGGTGCTGATGGACGTCCCGCAGGGCATCAAGATGTCCTTCGACCCCAAGCAGACCGTCCTGACGATCAGGGGCATCGACCGCGAGGTCGTGGGGAACCTGGCCGCCCAGATCAAGCGCATCAAGAAGCCCGAGCCCTACAAGGGCACCGGCATCAGGTACCAGGGCGAGCACATCATCCGCAAGGCCGGCAAGACCGCGGCCGGCGCCGGCGCAGGCGGCGCGGCGAAGAAATAACGGAGACTAAAAGACTATGATAAGCAAACAGGAACGCTACGAATTCCGCAAGGTCCGCTCCCGCAACAGGCTGTTCGAGAACGGCATCAGGATGCCGCGCCTGAGCGTCTACCGGGGCGCCAAGCACATCTACGCCCAGGTCGTCGACGACCTGAAGGGCGTCACGCTGGCCGCCGCCTCGAGCCTCGACAAGGAACTCAAGGGCAAGCTGAAGTCCGGCAAGAACATCGAGACCGCCAAGGTGGTCGGGGCCCTCGTCGCCAAGCGCGCCGCCGCGAAGGGCGTCAAGAACGTCTGCTTCGACCGCGGCGGGCGCATCTACCACGGGCGCATCAAGGCGCTCGCCGACGCGGCCCGCGAAGCCGGCCTGAAATTCTAAGGGAGAAGCCAAAATGCTCAGAAACCAGAAACAGCTCAAGACCAGCAAGGAACTCAACGCCCAGGGCAAGCCCGCGGGCGAGCAGATGGAGCTCGACCTGACCGACGCGAAAGAGGAGAAGGTCCTCACCGTCGTCATCAACCGCGTCACCAAGGTGGTCAAGGGCGGCAAGCGCTTCTCCTTCAACGCCCTCGTCGTGGTGGGCGACAACAACGGCAGGGTCGGCGTCGGCCTGGGCAAGTCCAACGAGGTGCAGGGCGCCATCCAGAAGGGCACCGCCAGCGCCCGCAAGGACATGTTCCAGTTCCCGCTGCTGAACTCCACGATCCCGCACGAGGTCGAGGGCAAGTTCGGCTCCGGCAAGGTCTGGATGAAGCCCGCCGTGGACGGCACCGGGCTGATCGCCGGCGGCGGCGTGCGCGCGGTCCTCGAGGCCGCGGGCGTCAAGAACGTCCTGACCAAGAACCTCGGCACCCGCAACGCGTTCAACACCGTGTACGCCACGCTGGACGCGCTGAAGAGGCTCAAGAGCAGAGAGGAAGTGCTGAAGATCCGCGGCCTCGAGTGAGGACACGGCGGTTTTAACTTTCCACGAACTAACAGGAGAAACACTATGGTCGGACTGAACAATCTTAAGCCCAAGCCGGGTTCCTACCGCAAGAAGAAGCGCCTCGGCACCGGGCAGGGCTCCGGACACGGGCAGACCTCCACGCGCGGCCAGAAGGGCCAGAACTCCACCTCGGGCGGCTCCAAGCCGGACGGGTTCGAGGGCGGCCAGATCCCGCTGCTGCGGCGCATCCCGAAGAGCGGCTTCAACAACGCCCGCTTCCGCACCGAGTACCAGTGGGTCAACGTCTCCTCGCTGGAGAAGTATTTCAAGGCCGGCGAAGAGGTCAGCCCCGAGGCCTTCGTGAAGGCCCGCCTCGTCAAGCGCCCCGAGCTGATCAAGGTGCTCGGCGACGGCGAGCTGAAGAAGGCCCTGACCGTAAAGGCCCACGCCTTCTCCGCCTCGGCGAAGGAAAAGATCGAGAAGGCCGGCGGCAAGGCCGAACTGATCGCCAAGCCCGCGGCCGCCGCGAAGCCGGCCCCCGCGAAGAAGGCGCCTAAAACGGACAAGAAATAATGCAGCAGATAACCGACATCTTTAAGATAGAGGATCTTAAGAAGCGGATATTCTTCGTGCTCGGGGCGCTGGCCGTCTACCGGCTCGGCGCCTCGATCCCGATACCCGGCATCAACACCGCCGCGCTGCAGGCCCTGTTCGAGTCGCAGAAGGGTTCGCTGCTGGGCTTCCTGGACATCTTCTCGGGCGGCGCGCTCGGCAGGTTCTCCATCTTCTCGATGGGCGTGATGCCGTACATCAACGCGTCCATCATCATGAGCCTGGTGCAGGGCGCCCACGTCTTTCCGATGCTGGACCGCCTGCAGAAGGAAGGCGAGAGCGGCCGGCGCAAGCTCGTGCAGTTCACGCGCGTGTTCACGCTGTTCCTCGCGGCCTTCCAGTCGATGGGCCTCACGATAGCGCTGACCAAGATGGGCGCCGGCGGCAACGGCCCCCAGATCGTCAGCAACCCGACGTTCGGGTTCTATTTCGTGACCGTGCTGACGCTGGTGACCGGCACCGTGTTCGTGATGTGGCTCGGCGAGCAGATCACCGAGCGCGGCATCGGCAACGGTATCTCGCTGATCATCTTCGCCGGCATCGTCGACCGCCTGCCTTCCGCCGTGATGGGCATGATCGAGCTGATCCGCATCGACGAGATCAGCCTGCTGACCGGCCTGCTGATCGTGGCCATGGTGCTCGCGATCATCGGCTTCGTGATCTGGGTGGAGACCGCCCAGCGCAAGATCCCGGTGCAGTACGCGCAGCGCATGGTGGGCCGCAAGATGTACGGCGGCGCCTCCACGTTCCTGCCGCTGAAGGTGGACCAGAGCGGCGTCATCGCCGTCATCTTCGCGGTGTCGCTGCTCTCCGTGCCGTACACGATAGGCTCCTTCAACCCGTCCTCCGCCTGGGCCCAGAAGCTGATGAGCCTGATGAACCACGGCAGCGCCTGGTACCAGCTGACCTACGTGGCCCTGATCGTCTTCTTCTGCTACTTCTACAACTCGGTCAGCATCAACCCGAAGGACCTGGCCGAGAACATGAAGAAGTGGGGCGGCTTCATCCCCGGCATCCGCCCGGGCGAGCCGACCGCGCAGCACATCGAGTGGGTGCTCAACCGCATCACGCTCGGCGGCGCGCTGTTCGTCTCGGCGATAGCCGTGCTGCCCGACTACCTGCGGGCCAAATTCAACGTGCCGTTCTATTTCGGCGGCACCTCGCTGCTGATCGTCGTCGGCGTCGCGCTGGACACGATCGCGCAGACCGAGGCGCACCTGGTGATGCGCAACTACGAGGGGTTCTACAAGAACTCCAAGATCAAGGGCCGCTGGTTCAACGTCGGCGGCCAGTAGGCCGCCGCCCGCGTCCGGGCCGGCCTTCCGGCCCCGGCGCGCCGCGATTTTATGAACATCATACTTCTGGGGTATCCGGGTTCCGGCAAAGGGACCCTGGCAAAGGATCTTTCTAAAGCGCTGGACCTGGTGCACGTCTCGACGGGGGACATCCTCCGCGACGAGATGGCCAAGAAGACCGCGCTCGGCGCCGAGGCCTCTTCCTACATGGCCGGGGGCCGGCTGGTGCCGGACCGCCTGGTGATGGACATGATCAAGGCCAGGCTGGGCTCCGAGACCCGCGGGCTGCTGTTCGACGGTTTCCCGCGCACCGTGGCGCAGGCCGAGAGCCTGGACGCCTGGTTCGAGTCGCGCGGGCAGGAGATCGACGCCGTGGTGTTCCTGAACGTGTCCGAGGACGTGGTGATGAAGCGCCTCGGTTCCAGGCGCACCTGCGCCGGCTGCGGGAAGATCTACAACGTGATCTCCAACCCGCCGGCGAAGGAAGGCGTCTGCGACGCCTGCGGCAAGCCGCTGATGACCCGCGAGGACGACAAGCCCGAGGTCATCTCGAAGCGCATCCAGGTCTACAAGGACCAGACGGAGCCGCTCTTGGCCTATTACCGGGCCTCCGGGAACTTCCTGGAGACCGACGGCGGGAAGGCGCCCGAGGCCGTCACGAAGGACGTGCTGGCCCTGCTGCGCGTCAAGCCGTGATAGAGATCAAGACGCCCGCCGAGATAGAGAGCATGCGCAGGGCCTCCCGCGTGGTGGCCGAAGTTCTTTTACAGCTCAAGCCCCTGGTGAAGCCCGGGGTCTCCACGGCGGAGCTCGACGCCTTCGCCGAGAGGCGCGTGCGCGAGCTGGGCGCGGCGCCTGCGTTCCTGGGCTACCGCGGCTACCCGGCCACGCTCTGCGTGTCCATCAACGAGGAGATCGTGCACGGCATCCCGAGCCCGAAGCGCTTCGTGAAGGCCGGCGACATCGTCAGCCTGGACATGGGCGCGGTCGTGGACGGCTTCTACGGCGACGCGGCGGTCACCGTCGCGGCCGGCGAGGTCTCCGGCGGGGCGCGCCGCCTGATGGAAGTGACGCGGGCCTCGCTAGAGCGGGCCCTCTCCAAGGTCAGGGCCGGCGCGAGGCTGGGCGACGTGTGCCACGCCGTCGAGGAGCACGCGGCGGCCAACGGCATGTCGGTGGTCCGGGAGTTCACCGGCCACGGCATCGGGCGCAGGCTCCACGAGGAGCCGTCGATCCCGAATTACGGCCGGGCCGGCAGCGGCCCGCTGCTGAAGACGGGCATGACGCTGGCGATAGAGCCGATGCTCTGCCTCGGCAGGGCCGACGTGGTGGTGAAGAACGACGGCTGGACCGCGGTCTCCGCGGACGGCAGCCTGGCCGCCCACTACGAGCACACGGTGGCCGTCACCGAGGACGGCTGCGACGTGCTCAGCAGGGCGGACTGACGAAAAAGAACGCGGTATTTTTAGTATAATATATAAATATGTCAGAGAACAGCGACAAGATAGAGCTGGAAGGGATAGTCAAGGAATCCCTCCCGAACGCCACTTTCAAGGTGGAGATCGCCCCGGGCAAGACGATCCTGGGCATCATCTCCGGCAAGATGCGCATCCACCATATAAAGATACTCCCGGGCGACAAGGTGAAGCTGGAGCTTTCGCCTTACGACCTCAGCAAGGGCCGGATAGTTTACAGGGAAAAATAACGAGGTGCTTCCATGAAAGTCAGAGCCAGTGTAAAGAAGATTTGCGCGAAGTGCAAGATAGTCCGGCGCAAGGGCGTGGTCCGCGTGATATGCGGCGATCCCCGCCACAAGCAGCGCCAGGGCTGAGGTCCGCCGGGACTGATTTCCGAAAAAGGAACTAGGAGAACGTATGGCACGTATAGCAGGTGTGGACTTACCGAGAGACAAGAAGATCAGCATAGCTTTGGCCTATGTCTACGGCATCGGCCGGCCGATGGCGAAGAAGATACTCGCCGGCCTCAGCGCCCAGATCAATCCCGATACCCGGGTCAAGGACCTTACCGAGGACCAGGTCGGTCTTCTGAACTCCGTGATCTCGAAGGAATACAAGGTCGAGGGCGAGCTCCGCAGGGAGCTCACCGCGAACCTGAAGCGCTACGTCGAGATCAACAGCTACCGCGGGTACCGCCACCGCCGCAACCTGCCGGTGCGCGGCCAGCGCACCCGCACCAACGCCCGCACCCGCCGCGGACGCCGCCGCACCGTAGGCTCGGCCGGAAAGGCCGCCGCCGCCGGACCGGCGAAGTAAGCCCCGCCCCTCCGCGAGAGCGGAGGGGGCAAGAAAACTAAAAAGGAAGATCCAAGACTATGGCCGAAGAGAACAAGAACCAGCAGCCCCAGGAAGGGGCCAAGAAACCCGAGCAGAAGGCCGCCCCGCGGCGCCGCTTCCGCACCGTGGCGTTCGCCCGCGTGTACGTGAACTGCTCGTTCAACAACACGATCGTCACCTTTACCGACGAGAAGGGCGGCGTGATAGCCTGGTCCACCTCGGGCGGCAACGGCTTCCGCGGCACCAAGAAGGGCACTCCCTTCGCCGCGCAGATCACCGCCAGCAAGGCCGCGGCCAAGGCCGCCGACTACGGCGTGCGCCAGGCCATGGTCTTCGTCAGCGGCCCCGGCCCCGGCCGCGAGACCGCGATCCGCGCGGTCGCGCAGAGCGGCATCCACGTGGTGTCCATCAAGGACGTGACCCCGATCCCGCACAACGGCTGCAGGCCCCCGAAAGCCCGCCGCGTGTAACAGCAGAGACAAGCTAAGGAGACCTTTACAATGTCGAGATATACCGGACCCAGCTGCAAGAAGTGCAGGAAAGTCAACCAGAAGCTGTTCCTGAAGGGCACCAAGTGCCATACTAACTGCCTTGTGGACAAGGCCCAGCGCGCCGAGAAGGAGAAGCGCTTCGGCGGCGGCGGCCGGCCCGTCAAGATGTCCGAGTACGGCAAGCACCTGCGCCAGAAGCAGATCGCCCGCCTGTCGGCCCAGATCAACGAGGCGCAGTTCAAGCGCTTCTTCGCCAAGGCCTCCAAGGACAAGGGCCAGACCGGCGCCGCGCTGCTGCGCTTCCTCGAGGTGCGCCTCGACAACGTCGTGCGCCGCCTCGGCTTCGCGGTCTCGCTGAAGGCCGCCCGCCAGCTGGTCAACCACGGCCACGTCAAGGTGAACGGCCGCGTGCTGTCCATCCCGTCCGCGATGCTGAAGCCCGGCGACGAGGTCGCGATAGCCCAGAAGACCGCCGAGACCGCGCTCGTCAAGCAGGGGCTCGAGCACGCCGAGAAGACGACCCAGCGCCCCAGCTTCCTGGGCTGGGACGCCGCCACCAAGACCGGCAAGCTCGTGCGCTGGCCCGACCGCGCCGAGTCCAGCATCAACGCCGACGAGCAGCTGATCGTCGAGTTCTATTCCAAGTAAGCGAGGTCCTTAATGGCTACTTTCTCGAAACAGCTCGTAATACCCGAAGCCCTTAACGTCGAAGACAAGACGAAGACGGGCCACTACGCCAAGTTCACCGCCGAGCCCTACGAAAAGGGCTACGGCCACACGATAGGCAACTCGCTGCGCCGCATCCTGCTGTCGTCCCTCGAGGGCGCGGCCGTGGTGGCCGTGCGCATCAAGGGCGCCCGCCACGAGTACGCCGCGATCAACGGCGTCCAGGAGGACGTCGTCAACGTCGTGCTGAACCTCAAGAAGCTGCGCGTCCGCCTGAAGGGCGACGGCCCCGAGACGCTGCTGATCAGCGTGAAGGGCAAGAAGGAAGTTAAGGCCTCCGACATCAAGGAGAACGCCAACGTCGAGATCATCAACAAGGACCTCGTGATCGCGCACGTCGAGAGCGGCGCCGAGTTCGAGGCCGAGCTCGAGATCGCCAAAGGCTCCGGCTACCTGACCTCCGAGGAGATCCGCTCCCGCGTCAACCTGCCGATGGAGTTCATCCCGATGGACGCGATCTTCTCCCCGGTCCAGAAGGTCCACTATACCGTCGAGAACGCCCGCGTGGGCCAGCGCACCGACTACGACAAGCTCGTGCTCGAGGTCTGGACCGACGGGACCGTGACCCCCGACGACGCCGTCCGCAACACCGCCGCGCTGCTGCGCCGCTCGATCATGCCGTTCCTGCCGGCCGAAGAGGCCGCCAAGGAGCCCGCCAAGGCCGAGGCCGCCAAGGCCGAGCCGGCCGGCGAGCTGGCCTCCAAGCTGGAGCAGGGCGTGGAGATGATAGAGCTCTCCTCGCGCGCCTCCAACTGCCTGAAGGTGGCCGGCATCCGCACGATAGGCGAGCTGGTCCGCAAGTCCGAGGACGACCTGCTGGCCGTCAAGAACTTCGGCCAGAAATCGCTCGACGAGATCAAGGAGAAGCTCAAGGAGATGGGCCTCGATCTCGGCATGAAGCTCGACTGACCGATCGTTAGACCAAGGAACACGCTATGATAAGAAATCTGGGTACGAGTAAGCTTTCCAGGACCGGCTCTCACCGCCGCGCGATGTTCTCCAACATGGCCTCCAGCCTGCTGCTCCACGAGAAGGTGGAGACGACGCTGCCGAAGGCCAAGGAGCTGCGCCGCGTGGTGGAGCGCGTGATCGCCGACGCGAAGAACAACCGCCGCGTCGAGGTCCGCCGCGTCATCAAGGACAAGGCCGTCTACCACAAGGTGTTCGACGTGATCGCCCCGCGCTACAAGGAGCGCCCGGGCGGCTTCACCCGCATACTGAAGCTGGGGATGCGCCGCGGCGACGCCACCGAGACCGCGCTGGTGAAACTGGTCTAAAAAAATGTTCGACTACTTCTTCAGCCTGTTCTCCAACGACATCGGCATAGACCTCGGCACCGCGAACACCCTCGTCTACGTCAAGGGCAAGGGCATCGTGCTGCGCGAGCCTTCGGTCGTCGCTATAGACAAGAACAGGCGGAAGGTGCTCGCCGTCGGGTCGGAGGCCAAGCTGATGCTCGGCCGCACCCCGTCGAGCATAACGGCCGTGCGCCCGCTGCGCAACGGCGTGATAGCGGACTTCGAAGTCACGCAGGAGATGATCAAGTACTTCATCCGCAAGGTGCACAACAGGCGCAGCCTGCTGCACCCGCGGATAGTCATCGGCATCCCCTCGGGCATCACCGAGGTCGAGAAGCGCGCCGTGCAGGAGTCGGCCGAGCAGGCCGGCGCCCGCGAGGTCGCGCTGATCGAGGAGCCGATGGCCGCCGCGATAGGCTCGGACCTGCCGGTCTCGGAGCCGCACGCCAGCATGATCTGCGATATCGGCGGCGGCACCACCGAGGTGGCGGTCATCTCGCTGGGCGGCATGGTCGTCGCCAAGTCCCTCGACGTCGCCGGCGACGAGATGGACGACTGCATCGTGCAGTATTTCCGGCGCAAGCACAATCTAGTCATTGGTGAGACTACCGCGGAAGAGGTAAAGATACAGATCGGATCGGTTTTCCCGCTCAAAGAGGAGAAGACGATAGAGGTCAAGGGACGCGACCAGGCCAAGGGCCTTCCCAAGACCATCCTCGTCACCTCCGAAGAGATAAGGCAGGCCCTGATGGAGCCTGTCCAGCTTATAGTGGACGTGATCAAGCAGGTGCTGGAAGAGACGCCGCCGGAACTGTCCTCGGACCTCGTGGACCGGGGCATGGTGCTGGCGGGCGGCGGGTCGCTGCTGCGCGGCTTCCCGGAGCTCATCCGGCAGGAAACGGAGCTGCCCGTCCACAGGGCCGCCGATCCTCTCAGCTGTGTCGCCTTGGGCTGCGGTAAGTACCTCGAGGAGCTGGACAAGATCCAGCAGAGGCCCGAATTCCTGAAGGCGTACCGCAATTGACCCCCCGCGAGGGGGGACGCGCGGCCTTTCAGGCGGGTCCCGACCAGGGATCGCGATGAGCAGAGAAAAGGACGCAGCCAATTACGCCATAGTATTCTTCGCCGCAGTATCCGTCCTCCTGCTGCTCTTCCCCGTCTCCAAATTCGCCCACACCGCCCGCATCGCCGTCAGTTACAGCCTTTACCCGTCGCTGCATTACGGCGCCAGGTACGGCTACTTCGTCCGCAACGTCCCCTCCAACTTCGTCAAGCTGCTCGAGACCGACCAGGAGAACCGCGCCCTTACCGACAAGGTGCGCGACCTCGAGGTCAGGCTGCGCAACGCCTCGGCCCAGGTCGCCGAGAACGAGCGCCTGACCCGCGAGATGAAGCTTTCCCGCTCGCTGCCGTGGACCGGCACCTGGGCCCGGGTCGTCAACAAGACCCCGGCCGACTGGTACGGCTCCTTTTTCATAGACAAGGGCTCCGAGGACGGCGTGGCCGTCAACGACACCGTCCTCGGCATGCAGGACGACAGGGCCGGGCTGGCCGGCCGCGTGCTGGAGGTCTATCCGAAATTCTCCAAGGTGCTGCTGCTGACCAACGCCGCGGCTTCCGCGGTCTGCTCCATCTCGCCGGGCGGCTTCGAGGCGCTGGTCGAAGGCAAGGGTACCTGGCTGCTCAGGATGAACTACGTGCCCGAGGAGGCCGCCGTGGAGCCCGGCGCCGAGCTCGTCACCTCTCCCGGCGGCCTGCTGTTCCCGGCCGGGGTCTACGTGGGCAAGGTCACAAAGGTCTACCCCCGCGAGTCCTTCATGAACTTCATCACCGCCGACGTCAAGCCCGCCGTGGACGTCAACACCCTCAAGGAGGTCTTCGTCGTGCGCCGCAACATCCCCGGCGACCTGATGACCTACCGCCAGCAGGGGGAACGGAAATGAGCCTTTTGATCGAGCTGGCGCTCTACCTGGCCACCGGCGCCGCCTACTGGTGGTGGACGCAGAACCTGACGGTCTTCGGCCTGGCGCCCAACCTGCTGTTCGCGGCCGCCCTCTGCGCGGCCATCCTGTCGGGGCCGGTGAAGGCCGTGGCCTGGGGCTTCTTCGCCGGCCTCTACGCCGATATGCTGGGCTCCGGGGCGCTGGGCGGCTGGGCGCTGACCTGGTCGCTGATGGCCTACGGCGTCCACGCCCTCAAACGCCACTTCGACATGTCGAGCCCGTTCTCTCAGCTGGTCGCGGCCCCCGCGCTGTCGTGGGCCTGCCTGCTCTTCTACCAGGGCCTCAGCCTGGTCTTCGGCCGGGTCAGCCCGGTCGGCGTAAAAATTTTCCTCGCGGAGCCCTTCCTGAACGCGCTGGCCGTGCCGGTCGTGTTCCGGGTGTTCTACGGGCTCAAGCGGCGGTACGGCGCGCTATGATAGACCGCCAGCTGCCGCAGGAGCGGCTCGAGCTGATCTGGGCGCTGGCCTACGGCGCCGCGCTGCTGTTCCTGCTGCGGCTGGTCAACCTGCAGGTGCTGAACGCCGGGCATTACCGCGAGATCGCCGAGAAGAACCGCACGCAGGTGATCGCGCAGGCGGCGCCCCGCGGCCGCATCTTCTCCTCCGACGACGTCGCGCTCGCCACCAGCAAGCCCTCCTTCAGCCTCATCTATTTCCCCGGCCAGGCCAAGACCAACGCCGAGCTGGACCGCATGGCCAGGGCGCTGGCGAAGCCGCTCGGCGCGGACTACGACGACCTGCGCAAGGCCGTCTACCGCGCCGCCGCGCGGGAGAAGCCGGTACGCCTCGCCGAGAACCTGCCGCCGAAGATCATGCTGGCGCTCTCCGAGCTGAAGGCCCTCTACCCCGGCATCGACATCATCGTCGAGGCCAGGCGGTACTATCCGTTCGGCGCGTACCTCAGCCACCTGATGGGCTACATCGGCAAGATGGACGCGCGGGACTGGGCGGCCCTCTCGAAGGACAAGAGCTACTCGATGGATTCGCGCCTCGGCAAGGCCGGCCTCGAGAAGACCTACGAGCGCGAGCTGAAGGGCAAGGACGGCGGTATCTACCTGGAGGTGGATTCGCGCGGCAAGCTGAACCGCGTGCTCGAGAGCCGCAAGTGGGTGCCGGGCGCGGACATCTTCCTGACGATAGATTCCAAGGCGCAGGCCGCGGCCGAGGCGGGGCTCAAGAAGTCCGTCAGCGGCAAGGGCGCCGTGGTCGCGCTGGACCCGCGCAACGGCAGGGTGCTCGCCTTCGCTTCCGCCCCCGACTACGATCCCAATATGTTCGTGCTGTCCGGCTCCGAGCGGGAAGGGCTGCCGGCGGGCAAGGTCCTGCCCGAGTTCAACGTCGCGCTGCAGGGCACCTACCCGCCCGGCTCGATCTTCAAGATCGTCACGGCCGCGGCCATCCTGGAGTCGGGGCGGGTCAGCCCGGCGGAGCGCGTGGTCTGCCCGGGCTACTACGACGCCGGCAGCCGGGTCTTCAAGTGCTGGGACAAGAAGGGCCACGGCAGCGTGGACTTCATCGAGGGCCTGGCCAAGTCCTGCGACGTCTATTTCTACGTGGAAGGCCAGCGCGCCGGCCCGCTGAACATAGAGAAGTACGCCCGCGCCTTCCGCCTGGGCAAGACCTCCGGCATCGCGCTGCCCGACGAGAAGCCGGGCAACGTCTTCGGCCCCACGGCGCGCGCCGCCAAGAAGAGCTACTGGTTCATCGGCGACACGCTCAACCTCGCGATAGGCCAGGGCGAGACCCTGATGACGCCGATGCAGGCCGCCGGCGAGATAGCCGCGGTGGCCAACGGCGGGACCTTCTACCGGCCCTATTACGTCGACCGCATCGTCAAGAGCGACGGGCAGCAGGTCTACAAGGGCGGCCCCGAGGTGATGAGCCGCGCCGACCTGAAGCCCTCCACCTGGCAGCTGATCCGCGAGGGCCTGCGCAGCGTCGTCGAGGAAGGCACCGGCCAGGCCGCCCGGATAGAGGGCGCCGAGATCTACGGCAAGACCGGCACCGCGCAGAACCCGCACGGCAAGGACCACGCCTGGTTCGTCTGCTACGCCACCGTCGGCGGACAGCCCTCCAGGGTCGCCGTGGCCGTGCTGGTGGAGCACGGCGAGCACGGCGCCTCCGCCGCGGCGCCCATCGCCAAGGCCGTCATCGAGGCCGTCCTCAGGGAAGACCTGAAGAAACCCGCCGCCGCGCCGGCGCCCGCGCAGGCCGCGCCGCAGCCGGCGAAGGAGGCCATGTGATAACCGGCGCCTCCGCGGGCCTCCGCAAGAACCGCATGGACTGGGCGCTGTTCCTGGCCGTGCTCGCGCTGCTCGCCATCGGCACCATCGCGGTCTTCTCCTCGGTCGCGGTCCTGCCGCAGCAGGCCCGCATCATCCGTACCCAGCTGATCGCCATCCCGTTCGGGCTGATCGCGTTCGCGGCCGCGTGGAGCCTCAACTACCAGGTCTACCAGGACCAGTGGAAGTGGGTCTACGGCCTCCTGCTGGCGTTCCTCGCCGGCGTGCTGGTCTTCGGCGTCGTGGACAAGGGCGCGCGCTCGTGGTACCGCCTGCCGTTCTTCTCGGTGCAGCCGTCGGAGTTCGCCCGCCTCGGGCTCATCCTCGTGCTGGCCAACTACCTCGACAAGCGCATCGGCAAGATCAGGGAACTGCAGACCGTGCTCGGCGCCTTCGCGCTGTGCCTGCCGGTCTTCTTCCTGCTGATCAAGCAGCCGGACTTCTCGGCGATCCTGATCACTTTCCCGGTGGCGCTGATCATGCTGTTCGCCTCGGGCGCGAGCGTCTTCCACCTGTCGATCATCCTCGGTTACGCCTTCATCTCGGGCCTGTTCCCGGTGCTGTGGACCATCATCGGGCTGAACCCGGAGCTGCTGGACAGCTCGCTGATAGGCTATTTCTTCCACATGTCCGATTCCTGGCTGAACGCGCTGACCTTCGTGGGCGCGGTCGCGGCCGGGGCCTGGGCGCTGTGGCGCCTGTCGGTCCGGCTCTACGCCAACGTGACCGGCGTCTATTTCGCCGGCGCGGCCCTCGTCGTCATCCTCGGCTTCTTCTCCGGCATGGTCGTCAAGAACCAGATGAAGGATTACCAGCAGAAGCGCCTCGAGGTGTTCCTGTCGCCGGAATCGGACCCGCGCGGCGCGGGCTACAATCTGCTGCAGGCGCGCATAGCGATAGGCTCGGGCGGCATCCTGGGCCGCGGCGTGTTCTCCGGCACGCAGTCCCGGCTGGGCTTCGTGCCGGAGCGGCACACGGACTTCATCCTGGCCGTAGTCGGCGAGGAGATGGGCTTCTGGGGGATGCTGCTGGTGATGGGGCTCTACGTGGTGGTGATGCGGCGCGTCATGCAGGGGGCCCGGCTCGCCCGCGACCGGTTCGGCTACCTGGTGAACTGCGGCATCTTCGGGATGTTCCTGGTCTATTTCGGCATCAATTTCGGCATGCTGCTCGGGTTCGCGCCGGTCGCCGGCGTCCCGCTGCCGCTGCTGTCTTACGGCGGTTCCAACCTGGTGGCCACGATGGCCGCGGTGGGCATCGCCGAGTCGGTGTACGCGCGCAGGTACGCGCTGGTGTGATATGACGGAAGGACCGCGCTCCAGGATAAGGCTCAAGTTCGCGAGGCTCGCGCCCGCCAAGGACCTGAGCCACCTGGAACAGATCAAGGCGCTGCGCGCCCGCGCGGCCTCCTGCGGGCTGAAGTTCTGGCCCGCGAAGGTCGGCGGGGCCATGGTGCCCCGCATGGCCTTCGGCCCCGCGGTCTCGGTGGGCCACGAGAGCCTCTGCGAGTACGCCGACCTCTACCTGGAGGATTTCGTGCGGGACGGCGAGGCGCTGGAGCGGCTGCAGCCGCTCGACGACGGGCGGTTCAGGCTGCTGACGGCCAGGAGGGTCCCGGTCTTCTTCCCGTCGATAGAGGCCGCCGTGAACGCGGCCGAGTACTTCCTCGAGGCCGGCTGGCCGCCCGGCTTCTCGCAGGGCTCGGTGGACGCCTTCATGGCGCTCACGAGCCTGCCGTGGGAGAAGGTTAAGCCCTCGGGGGAGCGCAGGACCCTGGACGCGAGGACGCCGGTGCTGGCGGCCTCGCTGGACCCGGCCGCCGGGCTGCTCAAGTTGACGCTGCGGCTGGAGGCCGGGCGCAACGTGAAGCCCGAGACCGTGGCCGGGCTGATGTGCGGCGGCGAGCCGCTCTTCAGGCGCATAGTAAGGAAGGAATTGTACTGGTTGGACTCCGGCGGCAAGCTGGAGGTATTCTGAGTTTTTAGGAGATCATCATGGCAAACAAGATAAAGAAAGAGATTTTCGCGAACACTTCGTTCGAGGAGACGCGCATAGCGATACTCGAGGACGGCAAGCTCAGCGAGCTGTTCTGGGAGCGCCGCAGCGCCGGCAACATCGTGGGCAACATCTACAAGGCCCGCGTCGAGAACGTGCTGCCCGGCATCTCGAGCGCGTTCATGGACATCGGCCTCGACAAGAACGCCTATATCTACATCTCCGACGTGCTCGGCAACCAGAAGGACGGCATCGACAAGCTGCTCAAGAAGGACCAGGAGGTCATGGTGCAGGTCACGAAGGACGCGATCGGCACGAAGGGCATGAAGGTGACGATGGACGTCTCGCTGCCCGGCCGCTACCTGGTGCTGACGCCGTTCCAGGACTTCGTCGGCGTGTCGAAGAGCATCGAGAACGACGAGGAACGCAAGCGCCTCTCGGCGATCATGCGCAAGATCTCCGACTCCAAGATGCTCGGCACGAAAGGCTGCATCGTGCGCACCGAGGCCGAAGGGGCCACCGAGGAGGAGCTGGACCGCGAGGTGAAGTACCTGCTCCGGATGTGGGACACGATCCAGGCCCGCTACGATTCCTCCCGGCCGCCGGCGCTGCTGCACAAGGACATGGACATGACGATGCAGGTCGCCCGCGACATCCTCTCCGAGGAGACGACGATCTACATGCTCGACAACCGGGACGACTTCCACAACGTCCAGGAACTGGCGGCCAAGATCTCGCCGGAGCTCAAGGACCGGGTGAAGCTCTACGACAGCAAGACGCCGATCTTCAAGGCCTTCAACATCGAGAAGGAGATAGACGACCTGCGCCGCGTGAAGGTGCCGCTGCCGAACGGCGGCAGCATCATCATCCAGGAGGCCGAGTCGCTGTGCGCGATAGACGTCAACACCGGCCGTTTCACCGGCAACAAGTCGCAGGAGGAGACCGTCACCGCCACGAACATCGAGGCCGCGGCCGAGGTGGCCCGCCAGCTGCGCCTGCGCAATATCGGCGGCATCATCGTGATAGACTTCATCGACATGAAGAAGGCCTCGAACCGCCACAAGGTGGTGCAGGCCCTCGAGAACGCGGTCTCCCGCGACCGGGCGAAGATCCGCATCCTGCCGATCACGCGCCTCGGCCTCGTAGAGATGACGCGCGAGCGCAAGCGCGAGAGCACGGTCAGCCTGCTGACCGAGGAGTGCCCGGAGTGCCACGGCAGCGGCCGCGTGCTCTCGAGCGAGAGCATCCGCATCAAGATCCAGCGCGAGATCCACAATATCACGATGGGGCGCCCCGGCGGCAACCTGCGGATAGTCTGCCATCCCATCCTGTGCGAGGTCCTCAGGAAGAAGGTGTCGCTGATAGAGAAGAACGTGCACCGCAGCGTCAAGATAACCTCGGAGCCCCAGCTGACCTGGGAGGACTACCGGATAATACTGGAATGACCGCGGGGGCGCCGTGGCGCCCGGCCGCCGTCCTTTGCTATAAATTAGGAGATGGGTAAAATGCTAAAACGCCTGCTCGTGCTCTTCCTGCTCGCCGCGTTCTGCGCCCCGGCGCAGGCCCGCGTGGACGAGGTGACCTACCTGAAGAACGGCTCCTACGCCGGCAAGATAGGCACCTATTCCCTGAGCGGCGCCGTCTACCTGAACGCCTCCGAGGCGGCCAGGCTGATAGGCGGCAAGATCTACTGGTACCCGGTCTCCGGCAAGCTGCTGCTGCAGATCAAGGGCAACAAGGTCGTCTTCTTCATGAAGTCGGACGCGGTGCTGATCAACGACGAGAAGGAGCAGTTCCCCAACCCGCTGATCGTGCGCGGGGGCAAGGCCTTCCTGGCGCTGGACTTCTTCGTCTCCAGGCAGTTCGCCAAGGCTTTCGGCTTCCGGCTGGATTACGACAAGGCCAAGCGCGCGCTGGGCGCGCAGCAGGAAGTTAACATCACCTCGATAAACTACTTCTCCTACCAGGACAAGACCCGCATAGTGGTCTACCTCGAGGAGCCTCTCGAGTACCAGACCACGCAGAAGGAGAACAACCTCTTCCGGATGACGATCCTCGGCGGCGTGGCCGCCGGAGAGGAGAAGCTCAACATCAGCGACGGCGTGGTAAAGGGCGTGGACCTGCAGCAGGAGAACAAGATGGCGCGCCTGGTCGTGGACCCCGACGAGAACTTCGGAGGCGTCAACATCTTCAAGCTGACCGATCCCGACAGGATAGTGCTGGACGTGGCCAAGCGCCGGGCCGACGTTCCGCAGACCATAGGCGGGGCCGCCGCCGAGGCGCCGCCCGCCGGCGCCGCGCAGGTGATAGAGCCGCAGGCCGCCGCGCCCCGGGCGGACGCGCAGGCGGTGGAGGCCTCCACCGTGCCGGGCCTCAATATCCCCGACAAACTGACCGTGGACCCGGGCGGCCGCAAGCGCGTCATCATCGACGCCGGCCACGGCGGCAAGGACCCCGGCGGCCGCAAGCTCTTCGGCCTCAAGGAGAAGGACCTGAACCTGCTCGTCGCCAAGGACCTCTACGACGACCTGAAGGACGACGGCAGGTTCGACGTCCGGCTTACCCGCTCCGACGACACCTTCGTGCCGCTGGCCGACCGCTCCACGCTGGCCAACGACGCCAAGGCCGACCTGTTCATCTCGATCCACGCCAACGCCAGCCGCGACAGGCGCGAGAAGGGCTTCGAGATCTATTTCATGTCCGAGAAGGCCTCCGACCCGTGGGCGGCCGAAGTCGCCGACTACGAGAACTCCGTGGTGGGGCTCGAGGACGGCGGCGGCCAGGGGGACGCGGCGGCGATGCTGCTGCACTCGATGGCCCGCAACGAGTACCTCAACGAGGGGAGCAGGCTGGCCGGCTTCGTGACGGCCGAGATGGAGAAGCGCACGCCGTTCGCCAACCGCGGCGTCAAGCAGGCCGCGTTCTACGTGCTGCGCGGCACCTACTCGCCCGGCATCCTCGTGGAGATGGGTTTCATGACCAACTCCTCCGACGAGAAGAGCCTCAACAGCAAGGCCGGCAGGAAGAAGATAGCGGACGCGATCTACCGCGGCGTGATGAAGTACGCCGAGAGCAAGCAGTGGAAATGATATGGGCGACGCGCGGCGGCCGATAGGCATCTTCGATTCCGGCCTGGGCGGGCTCACCGTCTACAAGGCCCTGCGCTCGCTGCTGCCCGCCGAGGACCTGATCTATTTCGGCGATACGGCCCGCGTGCCCTACGGTACCAAATCCCCCGAGGCCGTCATAGCCTTCTCCAAGGAGATAGCCGCCTTCCTGCTGGCCCGGCGCATCAAGCTGCTCGTCGTCGCCTGCAACACGGCCTCCTCGCTGGCCCTCGAAGAGATCCGCCGGGTCTCCCCGGTGCCGGTGCTGGGCGTGATCGCGCCGGGCGTGGAGGCCGCGCTCGCGGCCGCCCCGCGCGGCGGGCGGGTGCTGGTCACCGGCACTACCGCCACCGTGAACAGCCGCGCCTATTCCCGCGCCCTCGAGGCGGCGGGCGCGCGCGTCCGGGTGCTCGAGAAGGCCTGCCCGCTCTTCGTGCCTATAGTCGAGGAGGGCTGGTGCGGCAAGCCGGTGGCCGCGGCGGTGGCCCGCGAATACCTCGGGCCTTTCCGCGGGCGCGGCATAGACGCGCTGATCCTCGGCTGCACCCATTACCCGCTGCTCAAGAAAGTGATAGCCCGCGTCATGGGCCCGCGCACCCGCATAGTTGACTCCGCGCAGGCCGCCGCGGCGCAGGCCAGGCGGGAGCTGGAGCGGCGCGGCCTGCTGAACCCGGGCCGCGCGGGGCGCTCCGAGTTCGTGGTAAGCGACGCGCCGGAGCGGTTCTCGCTCCTCGCGCGCAGGCTGCTCGGGATAAAGACCGGCAAGGTGTCGGTCAAGCGTTTCTAGGAGGGAAAAATATGAGGATCTTCATCATCGCGGCGTTGCTGGCCTGCGCGGCCGGCGCCGGCGCTCAAGACCAGGCCGGGACGGCCCCGGCCGCGAAGAGCGCCGCCGCGGCCCCGGCCCCGGCGGCAAGGAAAAAGGCCAAGGCCGCCCCGAAGTCCCCGGCCAAGGCTCCCGCCGCGCAAGCCGCGCCCGCCGGCCCCGCTCAACCCAAGCCCAGGCCGGCGCAGCCGGCGGCCGCCAAGGCCGACCAGGAGAGCGACGAGGCCGTGGTCATGATAGATTCCAAGGCGGATCTCGACGAGACCGGCCGCTTCGCCGCGGCCGAAGGCGACCAGGAAGAGGGCCCGGCCGCCCAGGGTGGGCTGCCCTCCTCCTACGGCCAGCTGAAGGGCGCGCTGAACGAGGGGGGGCGCAGCCTGCTGGTCTTCGAGAGCCCGGACGACGGCGCCATAACTTTCGTGCAGGTCACGGCCGGCAGGAACGGCGTGGCCTGGAAACTGGTCGACCGCATACCCCGCAGCGGGGACTGAACCGCCCGGCGCGCGGCGCGGACCGGCGGCCCGACGGGCCGCCGGTCCTTTTTTAGGGCCGCCGGCCGCGCCGGCAAATGCTAAAATATAGGTATACCCCGCCTACAAAGAGGTTTATATGAAACGCAAGGATCTGGTTAGACATCTGGTCGGCAAGGGCTGCGTGCTCTCCCGGGAGGGCGGCAAGTACTCCGTCTTCATGAACCCCGCCAACAACAAGGAAGTCCCGGTGACCCGGCACAACGAGATCGCCGATTTCACCGTCAGGAAGATCTGCCGCGACCTGGGCGTGGACCAGCCCTGAACCAGCGTGAGCCGTAAAACGGTATTCCCTCTGCTTTCCCTGCTGGCGCTGTGCGCGTGCGCGGCCGCCCGGCTGGACGTCATCCAGGTGGGGCCGTGGTTCCCCGCCCGGAGCTGGAAGGACGTCGCGGTCTACCGTTCCCGCGAAGAGGTCCGCGTGCCGTGGGGGGCCATCGGCATCATCCACGGCCCGCACGTCAGCGCCGAGACCGGCGACCGCGAGCTGGAGAAGATGAAGCTGCAGGCCCGCAAGCAGGCCGCGGCCATGGGCGCCGACGGCGTCATCGTCACCGTGGACTCGGCCGTCTCCGGCCCGGACATGGGCGTCTACCAGGAGCCGGAAGTCTTCGTCAGCGCCCTGGCGGTCAAGTATGTCACCGAAGACTCAACCCCCACCGCCCGCTGAGGTCCGCGTGGCCCTCGACCCGGCCGAAGCCAGGACCTGGCGCGGCCGCGGCATCGTCATAGACCTCTTCAGGTTCTCCAACACCGTCTGCGCCCTCGTCGAGAGCGGCCGCAGGGACGTGCGCGTCTATCCAAACCCGGGGCTGGCCCTCTCCGCCCTGCGGCAGCTCAAGGACGCCGACCTCTTCTCCGAGATGGACCTGCCGGTGGACCATTACGACAACTCCCCTTATACCGCCCTGCACGGCTCGGACCCGGCGCGGCCGGCGCTCTCCGTGACCAACTCCGGCTCGCCGGCGGCCTCGTCGCTGCTGCTGGCCGGGGAGATCCTCGTCGCCTGTTTCGCCAATTTCCCGGCGCTCGCGGCCTACTGCCGCGCCAACCCGCTGCCCACGCTGATCGTGCCGGCCTGCCTGTTCTACGATATGAAGCACGTCGAGGACATGATCTGCGCCCGCGCGCTCGTAGAGGAGCTGGAAGGCCGCGACGCCTTCCCGGCGGCGCTCGAGGAGATCCACGCCAGCGGCCGCGTGCTGGACTTCCTGGCCTTCAGGCCCGAGACCGGCAAGCGGGACCTGGAGCTGGTGCTGAAGAAAGGCTGGATGAAGGCCGTGCCCAGGATAAAGTTCAAGGCGGGCGCCGGCCTGGTGGAGAACGCGGTATGAAAAAGAAGGCGGTGGTGCTTTTCTCGGGCGGGCTGGATTCCACTACGGCGCTGTGCTGGGCGCTCTCGAAGGGCTACGAGTGCCTGGCGGTGTCGTTCGACTACGGCCAGCGCCACGACAGGGAGAACCGCAGCGCCCGCGCGATAGCCCGCAGGCTCGGCGTGAAGCTCTACGGGATCAAGCTCGATTTCCCGTGGTTCGCCTCGTGCTCGCTCGTCAATAAGAAGCTCAAGCTGCCCGACGTGAAGCCGGAGAAGATAGGCCGCAAGGGGGACATCCCGTCCACCTACGTGCCCGGGCGCAACCTCGTCTTCGCCTCGGCCGGCTTCTCGCTGGCCGACGCGGTCGGCGCCGACGCCATAGTGCTCGGTCCCAACGTCGTGGACTATTCCGGCTACCCGGACTGCCGGCCCGAGTTCTACCGCGCGCTGGAGAAGGCGGCCGCCTTCGGCACCCGCCGCGGCGCGACCGGCCGCCCGATAAAGATCCTCACGCCGCTGATAAAGCTCAGCAAGGCCGGCATCGCCAGGCTGGGCGTCAGGCTCAAGGCGCCGCTTGAACTGACGTGGTCCTGCTATAGCGGCGGCAAAAAGCCCTGCGGCCGTTGCGATTCCTGCAAGCTGCGCGCGAAGGGTTTCGCCGACGCCGGCCTCGAGGACCCCGCCCTCTGACCTCATGAAGCCGCTCACCGCCCCCGTCGCCGAGATCTTCTGCTCGCTGCAGGGCGAGGGGCTTTACGCCGGCCAGCGGCAGGTCTTCCTGCGTTTCGCCGGCTGCAACCTGCGCTGCGGCTACTGCGACGAGCCGGCCTCGCTGGACCCGGCCGCGGCTGAAGAACTGACCGCGGCGGAGGCGCTCGCCGCCGTGACGAAGCTGGCGCGCGCGAAGAAGGCCGGGGACGTCTCGCTGACCGGCGGGGAGCCGCTGCTGCGCTGGCGCTTCATAAAGGCGCTGGCCCCGGGCCTGCGCCGGGCAGGGCTGCGGGTGCACCTGGAGACCAACGGGGTGCTCTGGCGCGAGCTGGGCCGGGTCAAGGCGCTGGTGGACGTGGTGGCGATGGACATAAAGCTGCCTTCGGCCACGGGCCGGCGGGCGCGCTGGGCGGACCACCGCCGCTTCCTGGCCGCCGCCCCCTCGAAGACTTTCATCAAGGTCGTGGTTTCGTCCGGGACGGGCCCCGCCGAGCTGGCGAAGGCGGCGCGGCTAGCCGCCGGCGTGACGCGGGACGTGCCGTTCTTCATCCAGCCGGCCACCCCGCGCCGGGGGGTACGGCCTCCGTCCGGCAAAGCGGTGGCCGCGGCCGCGGCCCTCGCCGCGGAGAAGCTTAAACGGGTCATGATACTGCCGCAGCAGCACCCTATCTGGGGGATAAAGTAGGAGGAACGTATGGGAGAAGGGACTTTCCTGATAGACTGCCCGTGCTGCAAGGCGCGCATCGAGGTGGACCGCAGGACCGGCAAGGTGGTCAAGCACTGGGAGAAGCCGCAGGTGAAAGAGGGGGGAGACCTGATGGCCGAGGCCATGAAGAAGATGCAGGCCGACAAGAGCCGCCTTGACGACTATTTCTCGAACGCCGGCAAGTCCATGGAGCAGAAGAAGAAGGAACTGGAAGAGCAGTTCGAGAAAGAGAAAAAGCGTATAGAAGAATCCGGCGACAAGTCCAAACCCATCAATCCGATGGATCTGGATTAACCGCCTGTATAATATAAATATAATTATAATTAAGGCGCGGGCGCGTCTAAGCGCCCGGGCGCGCGCGGGTACATTAGGCCTTCCCCAAAATAACTGCCCCAAAGGCCCAGATTTCTCTGGGCCTTTTTTTGGGTCCCATGGGCCCTTTCCGGCCCTTTCGGAAATCCGTTCCGGGCCGTATACTATAGGCATGACGAACAAAAAACTTGCCATCGCTCTCCTCGTTTCCTGCGTAGCGCTCCCCAGCCTCGCCGGAGCGCAGTCCAGCCTGGACGAGCTCAGGGAAGCCGCCGGCGCCGACGCCGCGGCCGTGGCCGCCCCGGCCCCGACCTTCGAGCCTTCCGGCCAGGGGTTCGACGGCCCCGAGCCGGTCTCCTATGCCGGCACCGCGGTGACCCTGTGGCACGCCCTCGGCACCCAGATAGCCGACCTCGGCTGGCTGCCCGGCACCGGCGCCCCCTCCTTCGAGGAGATCTCCAAGCGCGTCATCAACGCTTCCAAGTCCAGGACCTACCCCGCCCGCCAGGCCGGCCAGCCTTCGCTGTTCACCGACCCCGGCTTCATCGCCGAGTTCGAGCAGGCCACCGGCGCCCGCTTCAGCCAGGGCAACTACACCCGCTTCCTGATCAACGGCGAGGCCTCTTTCGAGGTCAAGGATTCCCTTATCAAGAACGCCAGGAAGAGCCTGCTGATCTCCAGCTGGGCCTTCTACGACGACAAGACCGGCTACGAGGCCGCCCAGATGCTGATCGCCAAGCATAAGGAAGGCGTCGACGTTAAGGTCATGATCGACGGCATCGTCGCCAGCAGCCACGGCAAGAAGGTCGTCAAGCTGATGAAGGACGCCGGCGTGACCGTGCTCGAGCACTCCGACCTGGACCGCTCCGGCGACATCTGGCACGTGAAAGTGATGATCGCCGACGACAAGTACGCGGTCGCCGGCGGCATGAACTTCGGCGACGTCTACTCCCACAAGGCCGGCTCCATCCTGTGGCGCGACACCGACGTGCTGATCTCCGGCCCGGGCGTGATCGAGGCCAAGAAGCTGCTCGGCGGCGAGTGGAACTCCCAGGTCTCGGCCCGCAAGCTCGGCTACAAGTCCATCGACGTGCGCGGCCCGCAGAACGCCGACTTCGACGGCGGCGCTTCCCGCGTGGCGGTGGTGCTGCAGAACCCCCCGAAGACCTCCCCGATCCTGACCAGCATCGTCAAGGCGATGTACGGCGCGACCCGCAACATCAACATCGAGAACGCCTACTTCGTGGCGATCCCGGCCGTGACGCAGGCCGTGCTCGAGGCCCGCGCCCGCGGTGTCGAGGTCAACATCCTGACCAACTCCAAGGAGAGCATCGATTCCGAGGGCAAGCCGATCGTGGACGCGATGGCCAAGTGCCTGATCCCGCTGAAGCAGGCCGGCGTCAACATCTACCTGAAGCAGGGCAATATGCAGACGCTGCACAGCAAGTTCATGACCGTGGACGGCGAGTTCGCCGACATCGGCTCCTATAACCTGCACCCCCGCGGCGAGCGCATCGACTCCGAGGTCAACGTCAACATCCTCGACCGCCAGGCGGTGGCCCAGCTGGACGCGGCCTACGCCAGGGACCTGGCCGCCGCCAAGAAGGTGGTCAACGTCAAGGAGCTCGAGACGAAGCCCGGCCTGGTCTCCCAGATCATGTCGCAGTTCTTCTACGCGCAGCTCTCCCAGCAGCCTAAGCCCGGGGACCGGTAAGCCGGGCCTGAGGGCGGAGCGGGGCCGGGGCCTTCAAGCCCCGGCCTCCTCTTTTTCATAGGCAAGGGCGCTCAAAATATCTAAAATATACTGATGCACAGGGACCTGCAGGAGATACTAGTCTCCAGCGAGCAGCTCGACGCCGGCATAGGGAAGCTGGCCGAGCGCATCTCCGCCGACTACGCGGGGCGCTGCCTGACGATGGTGGGCGTGCTCAAGGGGAGCGTGTTCTTCCTGACGGACCTGGCCAGGCGCGTCTCGACCGACGTGCGCCTGGACTTCATGATGCTCTCCTCCTATTCCGGCGCCCACTCCACCGGGGTGGTGCGCATACTCCTGGACCTCAAGGAGAGCATCGAGGACAGCGACGTGCTGATAGTCGAGGACATCGTGGACTCCGGCCTGACGATGGACTACATGCTGCAGAACCTGCGGACGCGCAAGCCGCGCTCGCTGGAGATCTGCACGCTGCTCGACAAGCCCAGCCGCCGCAAGGCGCAGGTGCCGATAAAGTATTCCGGCTTCACCATCCCCGACAGGTTCGTCGTGGGGTACGGCCTGGATTACAACGGCATCTACCGCAACCTGCCGTACATAGGCGTCCTAAAACCCGAGGTCATAGAAGGTAACAGAACATGCCATTGAAGAAAAATTTCAGACAGCTGCTATTCTGGCTCCTGGCGTTCACGCTGTTCGTGGCCGTCTACCAGAACATCAAGGGAGTGGAGCGCGAGCGCCAGATCCCGTACTCCGAGTTCAAGACCAAGCTGCGCGACAAGGACGTGACCAAGGTCACCGTGCGGCAGGACCTGATCCGCGGCGAAATGAAGGAGGGGGACAAGACCGTGCCCTTCCGGACCATCCCGATGACGGACCCCAAGCTGATCGAGGACATGGAGGCCGCGGGCGTCAAGGACTTCCAGGCCGAGGCCGACCGGGGCTGGATAGCCACGCTGATCCTCAACGTCGGCTGGATCGTGCTGTTCATCTTCCTGTGGTGGTTCCTGTTCATCCGGCAGGCGCAGATGGGCGGCAAGCAGGCCATGTCCTTCGGCAAGTCCAAGGCCAAGCAGCAGGACATGAAGAAGCAGAAGGTCACGTTCAAGGACGTGGCCGGCTGCGACGAGACCAAGGAAGAGCTGCGCGATATCGTCGATTACCTGAAGAACCCCAAGAAGTACCAGACGCTCGGCGGCGAGCTGCCGAAGGGCGTGCTGCTCTACGGCCCTCCCGGCACCGGCAAGACGCTGCTGGCCCGCGCGGTGGCGGGCGAGGCCGGCGTGCCTTTCTTCACCTCGTCCGGCTCCGAGTTCGTCGAGATGTTCGTCGGCGTGGGCGCCAGCCGCGTGCGCGACCTGTTCGAGCGCGCCAAGAAATCGGCCCCGGCCATCATCTTCCTCGACGAGCTGGACGCCGTGGGGCGCTCCCGTTTCGCGGGCATAGGCGGCGGCCACGACGAGCGCGAGCAGACGCTCAACCAGATGCTCGTCGAGCTGGACGGCTTCGAGTCCAAGGAAGGCATCATCCTCATCGGCGCGACCAACCGCCCCGACGTGCTGGACACCGCG
>JAJZRA010000079.1 GCA_021847485.1 bacterium | reverse complement strand
ATCCCGGCCGCGCAAAACCGCTATGCGGTTTATGCGTGGCGTCAGGGGTGCCACCGAAAGCCGTGACCGATCCCGGCCGCGCAAAACCGCTATGCGGTTTATGCGTGGCGTCAGGGGTGGCCCTCCGGGAGCCGTGACCGATCCCGCCCGGACGCGCGTTATCTTCGCGAAAATAATGGTAAAATCTATATGGTTCAGCCCCTATCCAGGAGAATCCATGGCAGACTATTTCCCCCTTAAAGAGAAAACCCGCTACGAGTACAAGTTCACCAGCACCGAGTTCGACGGCACCGCCCGGGTCTTCATAGACATATTGTCGGTCGGCAAGAAGGCCGGCAAGACCGTGGCCCAGGCCAGGATGATCTTCGAACTGCGCGACTCCCATACCACCGAGTACGCCATCACGAAGGACGCCAAGTGGCTGACCACCGCGGACGGCGTGGTGATAGGCGGGCGCCGCGAGTTCCCGCTGCCGGTCAAGGAAGGCGCCAAGTGGGACGAGTACCCGGACGCCAGCGAGATCGTCTCGCTCTCCGACAAGGTCGCGATCAAGGCCGGAAAGTTCTCCAATTGCATGAAGGTGGTGACGATGCTGGCCGCCGGCGACGCCGGCAAGTCGGTGCGGTATTACGCGCCGGGGACCGGCTATATCCTCGAAGAGTACAACGGCGAGGATAAGACCTGCGAGCTGGAGCTCGTAGCGGTCTCCAAGGTCCCGGAGAGCCCCAAAAAGAAAGGCGCCAAGTGACGCCGCGGCGACACAGGACGGCAACATGAGCTTACCATCCATCAAGGACATACTGACCGGGCCCGGCCCCGCCGCCGGGGTGACGGCGCGCGGCTGGATCAAGACCCGCCGCGATTCCAAATCCCTCTCTTTCGCCGAACTCAACGACGGCTCGTGCCGCGAGAGCCTGCAGGTCGTGTTCTCCCCGGAGAACGGCGACTTCTCCGCCGTCCTGCCGCAGCTGGTGACCGGCGCTTCGGCCGAGATCTCGGGCGACCTCGTGGCTTCCCCGGCCGCCGGCCAGAAGTACGAGCTCAAGGCCAGGGCGGTCAAGGTCCACGGCGGCTGCGACGCCGAGACGTATCCCATACAGAAGAAGCGCGCTTCCGACGAGTTCCTGCGCACCGTCGCGCACCTGCGCCCGCGCACCAACAAGTACGCGGCCATGCTGCGCGTGCGCTCGGAACTGGCCTTCGCGGTGCACAGCTATTTCCGGCGCAACGGCTTCACCTACGTGCACACGCCCATCTTCACCGCCTCCGACTGCGAGGGCGCCGGGCAGATGTTCACCGCCACCGCCTTCGACCTGACGCGGCTGAAGGACGTGCCGAAGACCGGGGCCGGCGAGATCGACTTCTCGAAGGACCTGTTCGGCAGGAAGGTCGGGTTGACCGTCTCCGGGCAGATGGAGGGCGAGGCGCTGGCGCTCGCGCTCGGCAAGATCTACACGTTCGGCCCGACCTTCCGCGCCGAGAACTCCAACACCTACCGCCACTGCGCCGAGTTCTGGCAGATCGAGCCGGAGATGGCCTTCTACGAGCTTTCCGACGACATGGACCTCGCCGAGGACTTCACCAAGTCCCTCGTCCGCGACATCCTGGAGAAATGCCCGTCCGACCTGGAGCTCTTCGCCAAGTTCGTCGAGCCTGCGCTGATGGACAACCTCCGCAACATCACCGACAACGTCTTCGAGCGGCTGGCCTACACCGACGCGGTGAAGATCCTGGAGCCCGAGAACGCCCGCTTCGAGTTGAAGGTGAAGTGGGGCGTCGACCTCGCCAGCGAGCACGAGCGCTTCCTCGTGGAGCAGTATTTCAAGAAACCGGTGATGATGCACCATAAGCCCAAGGAAGTGGCCTCGTTCTACATGCGGCTCGAGGACGACGGGCGGACCGTGCGCGGTATGGACGTGCTGGTGCCCCGCATCGGCGAGCTGATAGGGGCGAGCGAGCGCGAGAACCGTCTCGACGTGCTCGAAGCCCGCATGCGCGAGCTCGGGATGAAGGTGGACGACTACCAGTGGTTCCTGGACCTGCGCCGCTTCGGCTCGGTCCCGCACTCCGGCTTCGGCATGGGCTTCGAGCGCATGATGATGCTGGTCACCGGCATCTCCAACATCCGCGACGTGACCGCGTTCCCGCGGGTCCCCGGCTACGCCGAGTTCTAGTGCGCGCCGGGCGTGAAAAAGGCCGGACCGACGGGTCCGGCCTTTTTTTTCTTCCCCCGGCTGCTAGGCGCGGCCGGCGGAGGTCAGGTAGGCTTCCGCGTCCAGCACGGCTTTCAGGTTGCGGCCGTAGTCGACCAGCCCCGGCCAGAGCGCCGGCTCCGCCCGCAGCGTGACCACGGAGCCTTCTCCGTCCCGGCGCACCGAGGCCGAGAACCGCGAGCCGCTGAGCCCCAGGGGGCCCGAGGGCACGCGGGCCTCTATGAGCCCGGCGACCGGGTCTGACCCCAGTACGCGGTACCTGGCCACTTCCGAGATGTAGTGGGCGACGGCATGGAAGGCCCTGTCGTAAGGGACGGCCAGCGCCGCCTCGCGTGCCTGGTAGAGGGAATAGATGTCGCCTTTCGCCCGGTCCCCAGCAACGGCCCTGGCCCTGCCCGCGTGCAGCGTGCCGAGGACGGCCGCCGCGGCGACCCCGAAGAGCGCGCCCGCCGTGAGCCCGTCGAAGATGGACGGCCAGCCCTCGAACATGTTCATGTTCGCGGCCAGCGACCCGAGGAAGAAGGCGCCGGCGGTCAGCGCGAAGATCCTGAAATAGCACTTGAGCATAAGGTCCCTCCCAGCAGGATTATTCTATAAAAAATCAGCGCCGCCTTTTCAGCGAGGCCGCGACGCCGGCCGCGGCCAGGCCGGCGAAGACCCAGACCCCCGCGCCGAAAGCGCGGTCCAGGCCGGCGACGGCGCCGGGCGCCGGGCGCGCCTTCCCGGCGTAGACGGACAGGAGCAGCATCACCACGGCCATGCTGAACATCTGGCCCGTGAGGCGCATCGTCGCCAGCGTGGCCGCCGCCAGGCTGTAGTGCCTCTTCTCCACCGAGCCCATCACCGCGTTGGTGTTGGGCGCGCCGAACAGGGCGAGGCCGAGCCCCAGCGTGCACAGGCCGGCTATCACGCGCCACAGCGGCAGGCCCCGTTCCGGCCCGGCGAAGAGCAGGATGCCGGCCGCGCTGAGGACCATCCCGGCGGAGGCGATGACGCCGGGGTCCCGGCGGTCGGAGAGGCGCCCGGCCCACGGCGAGAAGACCGCCATCAGGAGCGGCTGGAAGACCAGCACGAAGCCGGCGGCCCTGGCGCTCAGCCCGGAGGAATACTGCAGGTAGAGGCTCAGCAGGAAGCCGGAGGCGAAGGTGGCGCTGTAGCTCAGGAAGGCCGCCAGGTTGGAGAAAGCGAAGACCTTGTTGCGCGCCAGGAGGGCGGCGTCGAGGAGCGGGTGAGGGACGCGGCGCTCCCTGGCCAGGAACGCCCAGAGCCCGGCCGCGCCCGCGGCGGCGGCGGCCTGGCCCGCCGGTTCGGCCGCGCGCGAGAGGCCGTACATCAGGGCGGTCAGCGACGCGGCGTAGAGCCCGGCGCCGGCGGCGTCGAACTTCTCCCCCTCGGCGCCCTTCCATTCCGCCCCCGGCAGGCGGCGCGCCACCAGGTACAGCACGAGCAGGCCCAGCGGCACGTTGAGCAGGAAGATCGCCCGCCAGGAGGCGTACTGGACCAGCAGGCCGCCGGCCGGCGGCCCCAGCGACAGGCCGGCGTAGACGGCGGCCGAGACGTAGCCCAGCGCCCGGCCCCGGCCCTGCGGCGGGAAGACCGCGGTGAGGATGGCCACCGAAGTGCCGAACACCATCGCCGAACCGGCGCCCTGCAGGGCCCGGGCGGCCAGCAGCTGGGCCTGCGTCGCCGCCAGGCCGCAGAAGAGCGACGCGGCCGTGAAGAGGGCGAAGCCCGCGGCGAAGAACTTTTTGCGGCCGTAGATATCGGCGGCCCGCCCGAACGGCACCAGCAGCGCCGCGGCGGCCAGCAGGAAGGAAAGCGAGACCCAGCCCATGCCGGGCGCGTCGAGCCCCAGCTCCGGCGCCATCGCCGGCAGCGCGATATTGACCGCCGCCAGCGTGAACGGCGTCGAGAAGGACGCCAGCACGGCCAGCAGCAGCACTACGTTGGGGTCCGCCATACGTGATATTCTATAATTTGTGGACGGGCCCCGCGCCCGCACGGAGGACATATGGAACGCGCCAAGGCCCTGGAACTGCTGAGAACTTACGTCGCCAACGAGAACATGGTCAGGCATTGCCTGGCCTCCGAGGCCGTCCTGCGCGCGCTGGCCGCGCGGCTGGGCGGCGATCCCGGGCTGTGGGGCCTGGCCGGCCTGCTGCACGACGTGGACGTGGAGCTCACCGCCGGCGACCCCGCCCGGCATACGCACGAGGCCGAGCGCATCCTGCGCGGCCAGGGCCTTGCCGAGGAGCTGATCGAGGCGGTCATGCTGCACAACGAGGCCGCGCACCCGGGCCGCAGGCGCACCTCGCCGCTGCAGCTGGCGCTGGCCGCCGGCGAGACGGTGACCGGGCTGATAACCGCCACGGCGCTGGTCTACCCGGACAGGCGGCTGGCCTCGGTCAAGGCTTCGTCGGTGACGAAGCGCATGAAGGACAAGCGCTTCGCCGCCTCGGTGGACCGCGGGATAATAATGGAATGCGAACGGCTGGGCCTGACGCTGGAGGAGTTCGTGCAGCTCTCGCTGGACGCCATGCGGGCCGTGGCCCCCGACCTGGGGCTGTAGGCTACAGCCCCCCGGCCGCGCCGCGCCCCTCTCCGCGGGCCGGCTCCCCTATAAGCGCCGCTATCTTCGCCAGCAGCTCCGAGGTCTCGTAAGGCTTCGGCACGAACTCGGCTATCTCGGCGCCGAGGCGGCCGCGGTGCAGCTCGAAAGCGTCCAGCCCGGTGAAGGCTATGATCGGCGTGCGCCGCGAGGCCGGCATGGCCCGGAGGTTGCGTATCAGGTCGCCGGGGTCCATGTCCGGCAGCACCAGGTCCAGCAGGACCAGGTCCGGCTTCAGCCTGGCCGCGGCGTCGAGGCCGGCGGTCCCGGTCTGGGCGGCCTCGACCTCGTAGCCGCGTATCTCCAGCCGGATCTTCACCAGCAGGATGTGCTGCGGCTCGTCCTCGATCAGCAGTATCCTAGGCGCCATCCGGCCGGCTCCTTTCCTCCGCCAGCTTGCGCAGGCAGGTCTCCTCGTCCCGGAAATCGCCCGGGAAGCACAATAGCCGCGTCAGGCCCCCCGTCGCGGCCTGGCTCAGGCCCGCCAGGTCCGCCAGGCCTTTCTCTATGTAGGAGCAGGCCCTGCAGCCCTCGCGCGGGTCGGCGTCCGGCAGGAGCAGCGTGAAGCTGCCGTCCTCGCGCTTGAGGATGGCGTGCGAGTTGCGCATGTTGCTCTTCAGGAAGCGCTCTGCCCGGGCGCCCAGGTCCTGAGCGCGGGGCCCGCCGCCGGCCGCCCCGGCGGCCGGGGCCACCGTGACGACGCAGAAACTGCGGTTGCGGGCGGAGGAGTGCTCGATGGCCCTGCGCACCACCGCCTTCAGCGCGGCCTCGAACGGGAGCACCGGCAGCAGCACGAAGAACTTGGCGCCGGCCCCCTGGCCGCTCTCCGCCCAGATCCTGCCGCCGTGCATCTCCACGATGCCCCTGGAGATGGCCAGGCCCAGCCCGGTGCCCTTAACCCCCGGCGGCCGCCTGGCGCCCACCTGCGAGAACTTGTTGAAGAGCTTCGGGATGTCCTCCGGGTCTATGCCGGGGCCGGTATCCTCCACGCAGATCAGAGCTTCTCCCTCCCACGGGCGCAGCGAGAGCGTGACCCTGCCCGCCTCGGGGGTGAACTTCAGCGCGTTGGAGACCAGGTTGACGAGCACCTCGCGCACCTTCTCCCGGTCGCAGTAGGTGAACATCGGCGATTCCGGCAGGTCCATGGCCAGGCTCACCAGCCTGTCAGAAGCCTGCCGGGCGTAGTCGCGCATCGTCTCCTGCAGCAGCAGCCCCAGGTCCGTCTTGGAAATGTCTAGGGGCATCACGCCGGCCTCTATCTTGGTGATGTCCAGCAGCGCGTCTATCATCCTGTTCAGGCGCACGGCGTTCTCGCCGCCGATCTTGAGGATCTCGCGCTGCCGCTCGCTGACCTCGCCCACCGAGCCGTCGGCGACGAGGTCCAGCGATTCCTTTACGACGCTGAGCGGCGAGCGCAGCTCGTGCGAGATCATCGAGATGAACTCGTCGCGGCTGCGCTGCAGCGCGCGCACCGGCGTCAGGTCGCGCAGCAGCACCAGACGGCAGGGCTCGCCGTCCCAGATGGTCTCCACCGCGCGCACCTCGAGCGGGAGCTTGCGCCCGTCCAGCCGGCGCAGCTCGTTCTCCAGGGTCTTCTCCGGGTCGGCCTCCAGCGGGAACGGGTGGCGCAGCAGTTCCTCCCGCTTGCGGCCGAAGATCAGCTCCGCCCCGTGGTTGGCGAACAGCACCCGCCCGTCCCGGCGCGCCACCATCACGCCGTCGGGGAGCTTCTCGAGGATGTCCTCGAGGCGCTTCTCCCGCTGCTTGAGCTTGCGCTCTATCCTGGCGCGCTCGACCGAGTACTTGATCGAATAGGCCAGCCAGTCGCCCGTGATCTTGCCCTTGACCAGGTAGTCCTGCGCGCCCTTCTTGATCAGGTCCAGGCCCAGGTGCTCCTCGTAAAAGCCGGTCATCACGATGATCGGCAGGTCGGGCAGCAGCCGGGAGGCCTTGCCCAGGGTGTCGGGCCCGTAGGAATCGGGCAGGTTGAGGTCCAGCAGCAGGATGTCCGGCGGCGGCTCGGCGCGCGCCGCCGCGCCGGCCTTCTCCAGCGTGTCCGCGAAGGTGAGGGCGAAGCCGGAGCCGCTCTTGATGTCGCGGAAGAGCTCGGTTATTATCTTGGCGTCGTAGGGGTTGTCCTCCACTACGAGCACGTTGATGCCGGCGTCCTTTACCATCCGGAGCGTCCTTTCCCGCCGCCCCGGCGTTTGGGGGCCGGGGCGGCCACTATCCCGAAAGCCACGTTGTCCAGGCACAGCGCCACCCTTATCAGCTGGCCGAGGTCCACCGGCTTGACCATGTAGGAGTTGGCCGTCAGGTCGTAGGTCAGGCTCACGTCCTCCATCGCGGAGGAGGTGGTCAGTATCACCACCGGCAGCCCGGTCAGCAGCGGGTCGCGGCGGATCTCCTGCAGCACCCTGCGGCCGTCCGTGCCGGGCATGTTCAGGTCCAGCAGCACGAGGTCCGGCTTCACCGCGCCGGCGAACTCCCCCTCCCCGCGCAGGTAGCGGAGCGCCGACTCGCCGTCGCGCAGGGCCGTGACGCGGTTCGCGAGGCGCCCCTCCTTGAAGATCTCGCTCAGGAAGCGGATGTCGGCAGCGTTGTCCTCCACGACGAGGATCTCGAGCAGCCTGGCGTTCCTGTGGGTCCTCCTCATGCGGCCGCCTCCCCCGCCCCGGGCGGGGCCGTCACGGCCGCGGCGGGCGCGGGCTCGGCCGGCAGCGCCACGCGGAAGACGCTGCCCTTGCCGCTCTCCGATTCCACCCAGATCCGGCCGCCGTGGTTCTCGGCGATCTTCTTGCAGAGCGCCAGGCCTATCCCCGCCCCCGGGTATTTGTCGGCCGTATGCAGCCGCTGGAAGATCAGGAAGATCCGGTCGAAATGTTCGGCGGGGATGCCGATGCCGTTGTCCTCGAAACTGATGACCCAGTCCCCGCCGGACCTGACCGCCGAGACCGTTATCCGCGGCGCCGGGGCGGCGTTGAACTTCAGCGAGTTGGAGAGCAGGTTCTGGAAGAGCTGGATCAGCTGGAACTCGTCGCCGCGCACCGCCGGCAGCTCGCCGTGGGTCACGGCGGCGTTCTTCTCCTCCACCGCTATCTTGAGGTTGAAGAGGGCTTTGCGCAGCACCGAGGCGCAGTCCACCTCGGTGAAGTCCCGGGAGGTGTAGGTGACCTTGGAATAGTTGAAAAGGGCGTTGACCAGGTCGGCGGCCCGCCGGGCCCCCTGGTCTATGTAGGCTATGAAATCGCGGGCGTCGCCGTCGAGCGCCTGCGAGTAGCGCTTCGTCAGGAGGCCGCTGAAACTCGAGACTATGCGCAGCGGCTCCTTGAGGTCGTGCGAGGCCACGTAGGCGAACTGCTCCAGCTCCTTGTTGGAGCGGGCCAGCTTCTCGCCGGTCAGCTTCAGCGCGAGCTTCTCCTTCTGCAGCTCGGCGCGCGCCTGCTCCAGGTCCTCCACCAGCGTCACGACCTTGCGGCGGGTGAGCTCCAGCGCGCGCGTCTGCGCCCTCATCCGCGCCAGGCGCAGGGCGGTCTCCCGCGCCAGGCGTATCCGGGCCAGCATCGAGTTCTCCAGCGTTATGTCGAGCGCGTCCGCCGCCAGCTCGAGCCGTTCCAGCTCCCCGCCGCCTTCCGGCGGCGGGTAGAACGGCGCGGCGTAGCGCAGCAGTTTGGCCTTGAGCACCGAAAGCTCCAGGAAGAACGGCGCGTTGGACAGGTAATGCTGCGCCGTCTCCAGCAGGAGGAGGAGCAGCAGCAGGCCGAAATAGACCAG
>JAJZRA010000009.1 GCA_021847485.1 bacterium | reverse complement strand
AATAACCGGAGCCGGGTGAACTGCCACCCGGCTCCTTCTTTCTTATATGAGGAGATTTGAAATGCGCGAGATGCGAAGTCGGGGGCCTGGCGAGGGTATGCCTTCGCAGGGGCCTCGGGCGGCCCGAGCTTGCATAGCGCGAGGGCCGACCGACGTGAGCGAGGCACGGTGTGCCGAGCGTACCCGGAGAAGGCATACCCTCGCCAGGCCCGGGCTCTGAACAAGCGGAGAACTGTATGATAATCGAAATACGGACTAAAGAGAAGTACGCAAAGAACGAGGAAGAAGGTTTTATCGCCCGGATGGCGCATGCCGGGCTGAAGGTGAAGGCCGCGCGGCTGTCGAGGCTCTACCGGGTGGAGGCGGACTTCAGCCGCCCCGAGTTCGACCGGCTCGGCGCCGACCTGCTGACCGACCCGATCACCGAGACCTATTCGCTCTCCCGGCCCCGGCCCGGCCTGAAAGGCTGGCGGGTGGAGGTGTGGCTCAAGGACTCCGTCACCGACGTGGTGGGGGAGAGCGTGAAAGGCGCCATAGCCGACGTCCTCGGCAAGGAGCCCCGGGCCGTGCGCTTCGGCCGCGCCTACTACGTGGCCTGCGAGTCCGAACTGAAACTTAAGCACGCCGTGGCCAGGACCCTGGTCAACGAGACCGTGAATAAATTCGGGGTAGAGAAAATATGACCGACATGCTCGAGAACTTCAATTCGCTCAAGCCCCGCGAGCTGGAGGCCCTGGATAAGGCCGCCGGCTGGTCGCTGAACGCCGCCGAGCTCGCCGAGGTGCAGCGCCAGTTCCGCCGGATCGGCCGCCGGCCCACGCGGGGGGAGCTGGAGACAATAGCCCAGACCTGGTCCGAGCATTGCAAACACAAGACCTTCTCCGGCCCGGTGGCCTACCGCGACGGAAAGAGGATAAAGAGATATAAGAACCTCTTCAAAGAGACCATAGTGAAGGCCACGAGAACGCTGAACAGGAGCTGGTGCCTGTCGGTCTTCAAGGATAACGCCGGCATAGTCGAGTTCGGCAAGGCCGGCAAGTGGGGGCTTGCCTTTAAGGCCGAGACGCACAACCATCCCTGCGCGGTGGAGCCTTACGGCGGCGCCGAGACCGGCGTGGGCGGCGTGATACGCGACATCCTCGGCGTGGGCCTGGGCGCCAAGCCCGTGCTGAACACCGACACCTTCTGCTTCGGGCGCCTCGACCGCAAGTCCCGGCTGCCCAAGAACGCCCTCGGGCCCGAGCGCATCATGCGCGGCGTGGTGGAGGGCGTGCGCGATTACGGCAACCGCATAGGGATCCCGACGGCGGCCGGCGGCCTCTATTTCGACGACGGCTACCTGCTCAACCCGCTGGTCTACGTGGGCTGCGCCGGCCTGATCCCCGTGGACAAGATCGAGAAGCGCGTCGTCCCCGGGGACCTGATAGTCTCCATAGGCGGCCGCACCGGCCGCGACGGCATACACGGCGCCACGTTCTCCTCGGCCAATATCGACGAGGAGACCACGTCCTCGGCCGTGCAGATAGGCCACGCGGTCAACGAGAAGAAGGCGCTGGACGTGCTGATGCGCGCGCGCGACCTCGGCCTCTATAACGCGGTGACGGACTGCGGCGCCGGCGGCTTCTCCTCCGCGATAGGCGAACTGGGCTCGGAGACCGGCGCGCATGTGCGCCTGGAGAAGGCCCTGCTGAAGGACACGCGCATAGAACCGTGGGAGATCTGGGTCTCCGAGTCGCAGGAGCGCATGATACTCTCCGTGCCGAAAGGGAAACTGAAGAGGCTCGCCGCGATACTCGACGCGGAGAACTGCGAGTACTGCGTGCTGGGCGAGTTCCCCGGCGACGGCCGCCTGCTGGTGACGCACGGGGACGAGAAGGTGGTGGACCTGCCGATGGCCTTCCTGCACGGCGGGGTGCCCAACTTCGAGAAGCCGGCCGTGAAACGCGCGGTGAAAGTGAGCTCCAGGGCCCCGGCCGCCCCGAAGGATTTCGGCAAGGCCCTCGAGGCCCTGCTGGCCCATCCCAACGTCTGCTCGCGCCACTCCGTGATAACGCAGTACGACCACGAAGTGCAGGGCGGCACGGTCGGCAAGCCGCTGCAGGGCCGCTATGGCGACGGACCCGGCGACGCGGCCGTGATCTGGCCGCAGGCGGCCACGCTGGACCTCGGGGACTACGCCGGCTTCGCCGTCGGCCACGGGTTCGCGCCGGCCGTAGGGCGCATCGACCCGTACCAGATGGCGCTGCATTCCATAGACGAGGCCGTTCGCAACCTGCTGTGCGCCGGCGCCGACGTGTCCCGGGTGGCGATACTCGACAACTTCTGCGCGGCCAGCCCCCGCGACCCCAAGGTGATGGGCGACCTGGTCCAGGCTTCCGAGGGCTGCCTGGCCGGGGCGCTGGCCTACGGGGCGCCGTTCATCTCCGGTAAGGACAGCTTCTACAACCAGTCGAAGGACGCCGACGGCAGGGAATATCCCATCCCGCTGTCGCTGCTGATCTCGGCCACGGCCCCGGTTGAGGACGTGCGCAGGTCGCTGACCATCAACTTCAAGGAGCCCGGCAACCCGGTGTACGTCGCCGGCGTCGCCCGGCGCGGCATGGGCGGCTCGGTCTACAACGAGCTGGCCGCCACCGGCAACAACGCCGTGGCGGCCCTGGACATGAAGGCCGCGGCGAAGCTCTACGCGGCCGTCGCCGGCGCCATTAGGGCCGGCTGCGTGGCGGCGGCCCACGACGTGTCCCAGGGCGGCCTCGCCGTGACGCTCTCCGAGATGGCCTTCTCCGGAGGGCTGGGCGCGGCGCTCCACCTGGACGGCGCGCCCGCGGAGAAGGGCTTGACGCCCGTAGAGCTGCTTTTCGGGGAGAGCCCGGCCCGCCTGGTGCTGGAGGTCGTAAAGGACCGGGAGACCGAGTTCCTGCGGCGCCTCCGGGGCCTGCCGGCCGCCGAGCTGGGACATGTCTGCGAGGAGCCGGACCTGGCCGTCTTCCTCGGCGGGGAACCTCTGTTCTCCGCCGGCACGGAGCGGCTGAAGGCCTGCTGGAAGAAGGAACTGATATGAAGAGCCCCAAGGCGATAATACTGCGCGGTACCGCCACCAACTGCGACATCGAGACGTTCAATTCGTTCAGGTACGTCGGCGCGGAACCGGAGCTGGTCCATATAAACCAGCTGCTCGCCGGGGAGAAGGAAGTGCTGGATTACGACATCATGGCCTTCCCGGGCGGCTTCTCCTACGGGGACGACATCTCCGCCGGCAAGATCTACGCCGTGAAGATGGCGCGGCTCGCCGGGGACTTCGGGAAGTTCATAAAAGGGCGGCGGCCGGTCATAGGCATCTGCAACGGCTTCCAGATCCTGGTAAAGACCGGCTTCCTGCCGGCCAACAGGGCCGACGCGCAGGTCTCGACCCTCTATACCAACGACTGCGGGCATTTCATGGCCAAGTGGGCGAAGCTGAAGGTTAACCGCCGGAGCCCCTGCATCTTCACGAAGGGCCTGCCGGAGGAGATCGAACTGCCGATAGCCCACGGCGAGGGCAAGTTCATCGTCGAGGACAGGAAAGAGCTCGCGGCGATAACCGGCGGCGAGCTGCACGCGCTGACCTACGCCCGGAACCCCAACGGCTCGATGCTCGACATCGCCGGCATCTGCAGCCCGTCGGGCACCTGCTTCGGCCTGATGCCGCACCCGGAGCGCAACTTCTTCTCCTGGCAGAACCCGGACAGGCCGGCGGCCGCCCGCGAAGCCGAGGCGGCCGGGTTCCAGTTCTTCAAGAACGCGGTGGACTACGTCAGATAAAAAAGGAAAACCATGTGCGGAATATTCGGCATTACCGACAATAAGGACGCTTCCAGGATAGGCTACGTGGGGCTGTTCACCCTCCAGCACCGCGGCCAGGAATCCGCCGGGATCGTCACGGACGACCACGGCTCGCTCAGGCACTACGCCGGCATGGGGCTGGTCAACGAGGTCTTCAACGACGACGTGCTGGCCCAGCTGGACGGGCGCAACGCCATAGGCCACATCCGCTACTCCACCGCCGGCTCCAGCCACATCAAGAACGCGCAGCCGCTGGTGCTGAACTCCTGCCTCGGCGTCGTGGCGGTGGCGCATAACGGCAACATCACCAACGCCGACGCGCTGAAGGCGAAGCTGCAGAAGGAGGGGGCCATCTTCCAGTCGTCGAGCGACAGCGAGGTGATCCTGCACCTGGCGGCCCGCTACCGCGGCCGCACGCTCGAGGACACGCTGGCCCGGAACCTGCCGAAGCTCTCCGGCGCCTACGCTTTCCTGTTCCTGGCGCCGGGCAAGGTGATAGGCGCCCGCGACCCGTACGGCTACAGGCCGCTGGTGCTGGGGCGGCTCGGCAAGTCCTATATCCTGGCCTCCGAGACGTGCGCGATAGACGTGGCGGGGGGCAAGGTGCTGCGCGAGATAGAGCCGGGCGAGATGGTGACCATCTCCGGAGGCCGGCTGAAGTCGCGCCGGTTCGCCCCGGCGAAGAAGTTCACGCGCTGCATCTTCGAGCAGGTCTATTTCGCCAGGCCCGATTCCGTGGTGGCCGGCCGCTCCGTGCAGACCGCCCGCTACGAGATAGGGGCCATGCTCGCCCGCGAGCTCGCCGGCGTGAAGGCGGACCTCGTCAGCGGCGTGCCGGACTCCGGCACCGTCTACGCGCTGGGCTACGCCAAGGAGTCCGGCGTCCCGTACCAGACCGTCTTCATGCGCAACCACTACACCGGCCGCTCGTTCATCCAGCCGGACCAGCGCCTGCGCGAGTTCACGGCCCACCTGAAGCTGGCCCCCATACGCGACGTCATAAAGGGCAAGACCATCATCCTGATAGACGACTCGCTGGTGCGCGGCACCACGTCGCGCAAGATCGTGAAGAACCTCAAGCGCGCCGGGGCTAAAAAGGTGATCATGGCCATAGCCTCGCCGGCCATAATCTCGCCGTGCTATTTCGGCATAGACACTCCCACTAAGGCCGAACTCATCGCCAACCGCCTGAGCCTGGACGGGATACGCCGGTTCATAGGGGCCGACGCGCTGCATTACCTCAGCCTGCCCAGCCTCGTGGAGGCCTGCGGCGGCGGGCGCGACAGGGATTTCTGCGTGTCCTGCTTCACCGGCAAGTATACGGAGCGCATATGAACGTATTGATAATCGGTTCCGGTGGCCGCGAGCACGCGCTGGCCTGGAAGCTGAAGCAGAGCCCGCTGCTGGGCAAGCTGCACTGCATCCCGGGTTCGGCCGCCATCGCCGAGCTCGCCGCCTGCCCGCCTGTGCGCCAGGACGACCAGGACGGCGTCTACGGCTACTGCGCGGCGCAGGGCGTAGACCTGGTGGTCGTGGGCCCGGAGGCGCCGCTCGCCAAGGGCCTGTCGGATTTCCTTACGGCCAAGGGGCTGAAGGTCTTCGGCCCGTCCCGGCGCGGGGCGATGCTGGAGGCTTCCAAGCAGTTCGCCAAGGAGTTCATGGACCGCAACGAGATCCCCACGGCGGAGTTCACGGTCTTCTATTCCGCGGCCTTCGCCAGGGAGAAGATAGCGGCCAACCGGAAGTACCCGGTGGTCATCAAGGCCGACGGCCTGGCGGCGGGGAAGGGCGTGCGCATCTGCCGCGACGAGGCGGAGGCCCTCGCCGCCGTGGAGGATTTCATGGAGAAGCGGGTCTTCGGCTTCTCGGGTTCCAAGGTGGTGATGGAGGAGTTCCTGGCCGGGAAGGAGGCGTCGGTGATGGCGCTGACCGACGGCGAGAGCGCGCTGCTGCTGCCGGTCTCGCGCGACCACAAGCGCCTGCTCGACGGCGGCGAAGGCCCCAATACCGGCGGCATGGGCGCCGTCTGCCCGGTGGACCTGGCGGAAGAGGATATGGCCGTCATCCGCACCCAGGTCATCCAGCGCTTCCTCTCCGGGCTGGCCAAGGAGCGCATCGGTTTCCGCGGGGTCATCTACGCCGGCGTCATGCTGACCGCCGACGGTCCCAAGGTGCTCGAATTCAACGTGCGCTTCGGGGATCCCGAGACGCAGGCCGTGCTGCCGGTCATCAAGAGCGACCTGCTGCCCGTTCTCGCGGCCTGCGCGGACGGAAAGCTGTCCGGGCGGGAGCTGGAGCTGCTGGACGGGGTCTGCGTCAGCGTCGTGGCCGCCGCCGCCGGTTACCCCGAGGCGCCGGAGAAAGGCCGGCCGATAACGGGGCTCTACGAGAGGACCCCGGGGGTGACGGTGTTCCACGCCGGCACGGAAAAGAAAGAGGACGCCTGGTTCACCGCCGGCGGCCGGGTGCTGGCGGTCAGCGCCGTCGGCATGGACGCGGACGAGGCCAGGGAGAAGGCCTACGCCGCCCTCGCCGCCATAAAATTCGAAGGCATGCAGTACAGGAAGGATATCGGGCAATGACGCATCGCACGAAGGACGCCCAAGGGCATGGTGCCGGCGGGCACGCTATCGGCCACACCGTGGCCGCGCTCCCGCTCGGGCTCGGCGCTTACGTAAGCCTCGCCCTGCGCGAGGGCCCTCCGTCCCCATGCCCTTGGGCGTCAATGCGCACGCGGAACTGTCTCTGGAGGACAATGTGATCACCTATAAGAAGAGCGGAGTGGATATCGGGCTGGCGGACAAGTTCACCGAGTTCCTGGAGAAGAAGTCCAAGGCCATAGGCGGCTTCGCCGGCCTGCTCTCCATCCCCGAGACCCGGGGCGAGTACAGCATGGTCGCCTCCACCGACGGCGTGGGCACCAAGCTCAAGCTCGCCTTCCTGCTGGACCGCCACGACACCATCGGCATAGACCTCGTCGCGATGTGCGTCAACGACCTGGTCTGCTGCGGCGCCCGGCCCATGATCTTCCTCGACTACTACGCCACCGGCAAGCTTGACCTCGCGCGCTCCAAGAGGATCATCGACGGCATCCTCGAAGGCTGCCGGCAGGGCGAGTCGGCGCTGCTCGGCGGCGAGACCGCCGAGATGCCCGGCTTCTACGCCCCCGGCGAGTACGACCTCGCCGGCTTCTCGGTGGGCATAGTGAAGAACTCGGAGGTCCTCGACGGCCGCAAGGTGCGCCCCGGCGACGTCCTCGTCGGCCTGCCGTCCACCGGCTTCCACTCCAACGGCTTCTCCCTCGTCCGCAAGGCCCTGGAGGGGAAGAAGCTGCTGCGCAAATACGCCGCCCGCCTGCTCACGCCCACCAGGATCTACGTGAAGGACGTGAACAGGCTGCGGGCCGCCCTCCGGCGGCAGGGCCACGACGTCCTCGCCCTCGCGCACATCACCGGCGCCGGCATCCCCGGCAACCTGCCGCGCGTCCTCCCGAAGAACATGGGCGCCGTAGTGGCCACGGGCGCCTGGACCGTTCCGCCCCTCATGCGCGAAGTGCAGCGCCTCGGCAATATCCCCGAGAAGGACATGTGGGACTCCTTCAATATGGGCATCGGCATGATAGCCGTAATGCGGCCCGCCGCCGTGCGGACCGCCCTGAAGACCCTGAAAGGTTCCATGGTGATCGGCGAGGTGGTCAAAGGCCGCAACGAGGTCATGTTGAAGTGACGCATGAGAACGCGCGCGGGCGGGCGAAAGGCTGCCTTCCTCGGGCCGGGGTCGGGCACACCGTGCCCGCCCCTTGTTCGCTCGGGTCCGGCGCTTACGCAAGCCGGACCCTCCGCGACATCCCTCCGAAGGCAGCCTTTCGCCCGGCCCCGGGTTTATTTTGCACGATTGGGAATTCGCGGAAGACAGGCATAGGAGGCCTATGAAGAATATCGTGGTGTTCGCATCCGGCGGCGGCAGCAACCTGCAGGCTCTGATGGACGCGGCGCGCGACGGCCGCATCGACGGCAGGATAACCCTCGTGGTCTCCAGCAGGAAGGACGCCGGCGCCCTCGACAGGGCCCGCCAGGCCGGCATCCCCGTTGAGACCGCCGATCCCAAGGATTTCGCCCCCGGCAACTACGACGAGCACCTCGCCATGCTCTGCCGCAGCGCCAAGGCCGACCTCGTCTGCCTCGCCGGCTTCATGCTCAAGCTCGGACCTAAGATGCTCTCGGACTATAAGGACCGGATCCTCAACGTCCACCCGGCCCTCCTGCCCTCCTTCGGCGGTAAAGGCTATTACGGCATGAAGGTCCACGAGGCCGTGCTCGAGGCCGGGGCCCGCGTCAGCGGCGCCACCGTCCATTTCGTCGACGAGGCCTACGACAGGGGCCCCATAGTCCTGCAGCAGCCGGTGCCCGTGCTGCCCGGCGACACGCCGGAGACCCTCGCCGAAAGAGTGCACGCCGCCGAGCACGCCGTCTACCCGGCCGCCGCCGCGCTCTACTGCTCCGGCCGCCTGAAGGTGGAGGGGGGGCGGGTGAAGATCGCCGGGCCCCTTCCGGAGACCGGCCGGGTGCGCCGCGCCCTCCTTTCCGTCTCCGACAAGACCGGGCTGCTCGAGTTCGCCAGAGGACTGGCGGGCGAGGGAGTGGAACTGGTCTCCACTTCCGGCACCTACAAGGCCCTCAGGGAAGCCGGCGTGCCGGTGCGGGCCCTCGAGACGCTGACCGGCTTCCCCGAGATGCTCGACGGCCGCGTGAAGACCCTGCACCCCGCCGTGCACGGCGGCATCCTCTACCGCCGCGACATCCCCGCCCACGCCGAGACCGTCTTCCGGTTCGGCATCGAGCCCATAGACATGGTGGTGGTCAACCTCTACCCTTTCTCGGCCACCGCGAAGAAAGCCGCGCCCTGGAGCGAGGAGCTCATAGAGAACATCGACATCGGCGGCGTGGCGCTGATCCGCGCCGCCGCCAAGAACTGGCGGTCGGTGGCCGTGCTCACCGAGCCGGCCGACTATCCGCGCGCGCTGGAGGCCCTGCGCGCCGGCAAGGGCGGGCTGCCGGAGGAGCTGAAGAAGGAGCTGTCGGTGAAGGGCTTCGCCCATACCGCGGCCTACGACGGGGAGATAGCCCGCACGCTGGCGGCGCCGGGCCTCCCCGGGAAGCTGGAGATCGCCCTTAACAAGGTGCGCGACCTGCGCTACGGCGAGAACCCCCACCAGTCCTGCGCGCTGTACTCCCGGAACGCGCGGCCGCCGTTCGAGCAGCTGCAGGGCAAGGAGCTCTCGTTCAATAATATCCTGGACGCCTACGGCACCTGGCAGGCCGTGCAGGAGTTCGATAAGCCCGCCGCCGTCATCTTCAAGCACGTGACGCCGTGCGGGCTGGGCACCGGCGGGGACATCGCCGAGGCCTTCGAGCGGGCCTGGAGCACCGACCCGCTGTCCGCCTTCGGCGGCATCATCGCCGTCAACCGGCGGCTGGACGGGCGCATCGCGGAGTTCCTGGCCAAGCGGTTCGTCGAGGTGATCTGCGCGCCCGATTACGACCCGAAGGCGCTGGAGGTGTTCGCCAGGAAGGCCAACCTGCGCCTGCTCAAGTGGTCCGGCTTCCCGAAGGGGCAGAAAGTGCTGCGTTCCGTCGGCGACGAGGTGCTGGTCAGCTCGGACGACGACAGGCTGCTCGGGGACAAGTGGGAAGTCCCCACGGCGCGCAAGCCCACGGCGAAGGAGGAGGCGGCGCTGCGTTTCGCGTGGGCCGCCGCCAAGTACGTCCGCTCCAACGCCATAGTCCTCGCCGACGACGTCCGCACGGTCGGCATAGGGGCCGGCCAGATGTCCCGCGTGGACTCCGTGTTCATGGCCGGCCACAAGTACGGGGCTTATTTAAAGGAGAACCCGAAGCCGGAGACGCTGGTGATGGCCTCCGACGCGTTCTTCCCTTTCCCCGACGCCCTCGAGGAGGGCGCGCGCATAGGCGCCACCGCCGTGATCCAGCCCGGAGGCTCGGTCAAGGACGGAGAGGTGATAGCCGCGGCCGACCGCCTGGGCGTGGCCATGGTGCTTACCGGTATGAGGCACTTCAGGCACTAGGCCCTGGTTATGGCGGGAAAAAGGATCGTGAAGACGGCGCCTCCGCCGTCGCGGTTGGCGGCGATGACGCGGCCCCCGTTCTGCGAGACGATGCCGTAGACCGAGGAGAGGCCCAGGCCGGTGCCCTTGCCCTTGGGCTTGGTGGTGAAGAAAGGTTCGAAGATGCGCGGCAGGATCTCGGGCGGGATGCCGGGGCCGGTGTCGGACAGCTCGAACGCGCAGTAGCGCCCGGGCGGGACTCCCGCGGGGAGCCCTTCCGGACCGGCTTCGAAGGTGCGGATCATTATGGCGCCGTTGCCGTTCATGGCGTCCCGGGCGTTGGTGGCCAGGTTCATGACGGCCTGCTTGAACTGTTCCGGCTCTATCCGGGTCTTTGAAATATCCTCTGCGAGGGAATAGGCGACGCTGACGTTGTGCCCGAGCAGGCTGTCCAGCAGCACCTTGAGCTCCTTGAGCGGTTCGTTCAGCGGGATCTCCACCGGCCTGGACTCCTGGCGGCGGGCGAAGACCATAAGCTGTTTGATGAGGTTGGCGGATTCCCGGGAGGAGCGCAGGATCTCGGAGGCCAGCTTGGCCCCGACGCCTCCGGGAGGCAGCTCCTCGCTGACCAGGTCCATCGAACCGATGATGATGGTCAGCAGGTTGTTGAAATCGTGCGAGATCTGGCCGGCCAGCAGGCCCAGCGACTCCATCTTCTGGCTCTGGTTGAGCTGGTCCTCCAGCTGCATCTCGCGGGTGATGTCGTGGCGGATGGAGAAGAAGTACCTGACCGCGCCGGTCTCGTCCTTGATGGGACAGATGCGCTGCTCGTCCACGTAGACGGTGCCGTCCTTGCGGCGGTTCACCAGGCGGCCGCGCCAGATCCGGCCGGCCTTGATGGTCGCCCACATCTCCCGGTAGAACTCCGGGGAATGCGAGCCGCTCTTGAGGACCCGGGCCGTCTTGCCGAGGACTTCGCCGCCGGAATAGCCGGTCAGGCGCTCGAAGGCCGGGTTGACGTAGAGGATGGCGCCGTCGGCGTCGGTGAGGTAGAAGACCTCGCAGCTCTGCCGCAGGGCTTCCATCACTATGGCCGCAATGGCGGGGTCGCGTTCCATAGCGATATTGTAGCAAAAGGCGGTTTTCCCGCCGCGCCGGATTTGTTAGAATTAATTGCAAGATACCCCGTGTCTTGCGCAAAAGCGGACACGGGGGTATTTTTTGGGAGGCCTTATGGCAGCCGAACGCGATATGAACGCCGTCAGCCCGTTGGACGGGAGGTACGCCGCCAAGCTGGGCGGCCTGGGCGGCATCTGCGGCGAAGGGGGGCTGGCCGCCTACCGCGTGCTGGTGGAATGCCGGTACCTGGCGGCGCTCTGCTCCGTTCCCGGAGTGAAGGCCCGCCGGCTTAAGCCCGCGGAGAAGAAGCTGCTGGAGGCCCTGCCTCGCCTTACCGCCTCGGACAAGGCCCTGATCGCGGCCATCGAGGACCGCGGCGCCGGAGGCGTCCCCGCCACGCGGCACGACGTGAAGGCCGTGGAGTACTTCATAAAGGGCAGGCTCGCCCGCACCTCCCTCCGCGACCTTTCCGAGCTGGTCCACTTCGCGCTCACTTCCGAGGACGTCAACAACATCTCCTACGCCCTGATGATCCGGGACGCGCTCGCCCTCGAGCTGCTGCCGGTCATGGAGGAACTGCTGCGCGAGCTGGACCGCCTGGCCCGCGCCAACGCCAGGGTCCCGCTGCTCGCCCGCACGCACGGCCAGCCCGCCGTGCCGACCACGTTCGGCAAGGAGTTCAGGGTGTTCCACGCCAGGCTGCACCGGCAGGTGTCGCAGCTGCGGCGGGCGACCATACTGGCCAAGCTCAACGGCGCGTCCGGCAGCTACAACGCGCACCGCGCCGCCTACCCCGGCGTGGACTGGCGCCGTTTCTCGAGGGAGTTCATCGAGTCCTTTAATGCCGGCAAGGGCCCGCGCCTCGCGCTCAACCCGTTCACCACGCAGATAGAGCCGCACGACAGCTACGCCGAGGTCTTCGACGCGCTGCGCCGGGCCAACACCGTCGCGCTGGCCTTCTGCCAGGACATGTGGCGCTACATCTCCGCCGGGCTGGTGGCGCAGCGGGCGGTGGCGGGGGAGGTGGGCTCCTCGACGATGCCGCAGAAGGTGAACCCTATACATTTCGAGAACGCCGAGGGCAACTTCGGCATGGCCAACGCCATGCTGGGCTTCTTCTCCGCGAAGCTGCCGGTCTCGCGGCTGCAGCGCGACCTGTCCGATTCCACGGTCGAACGCAACTTCGGCGCCGCTTTCGGCCACGCGCTCGCCGCCTACGGGTCCGTGCTGGCCGGCCTAGCCCGCGTGTCGGTGAACCCCTCCGCCTGCCTGGCCGAGCTGGACGCCCACCCCGAGATAATAGCCGAGGGCGTGCAGACGATACTGCGCCGGGAGCGGGCCTCCGGCGCCTACGAGCTTTTAAGCAAGTTCACGCGCGGCCGCGAGGTCACGGCGGAATCCTTCGCCGAGTTCATAGAGGGCCTGGACGTGCAGGAGCGCGTGAAGGCCGAGCTGAGGAAGCTTTCGCCCCGTACCTATACGGGGCTTGCGGCGGAACTGGCCCTGACCGGGCCGAAGGAGAACTGACATGCCGGTAGACATAGTGGTCGGAGGGCAGGCTGGGGACGAGGGGAAGGGCAAGATCTGCGCGTATCTCGCCGCGAAACGCAAGTACGATTTTTCCATACGCGTCGGCGGGCCCAACGCCGGGCATACTATCTTCTTCAAGGACAAGATCTACACGCTGAAGACCATGCCCGGGGGGTTCGTGAACCCGAAGGCCAAGATGGTGCTCGGCGCCGGCACCTACATCATCCCCGACTGGCTGGAGAAGGAGGTCAGGCTGACCGGGACCGCCGACCGGCTCATCATCGACCCCCACGCGGTGATCATAGAGCCGCGCCACACCGCCGCCGAGCGCGGCGACGCCCGCATGATGGCCAAGATAGGCAGCGTCGGCACCGGCCTCGGCGCCGCCGTGCGGGACCGCGTGGACCGCAAGGCGCTCAAGTTCGCCAAGGACCACCCGCGCCTGAAGCGCTACGTCAAGGACGTGCCCGAGCTTCTTAATAAGGCGCTCGCCAAAGGCTCCCGCATGCTGCTCGAGGGCACGCAGGGCATGAAGCTCTCCAACCTGCACGGCGAGTATCCTTACGTCACGTCGCGCGACACCACGGCCTCCACGTTCCTGGGCGAGGCGGGCCTCGGCCCGAAGTACGCCGGGGACGTCTACGCCGTGTTCAAGCCCTACGTCACCCGCGTCGGCCCCGGCTTCGTCGCGAAAGAGATGAGGGACAAGAAGAAGCTCGATAAATACCACACCGCCGGCCGCGAGGTCGGCAGCGTCAGCGGCCGTTTGCGCCGGGTGGGGGAGTTCGAGATGGACGTGGCGCTGCAGACCGTGCGCGTCAACTCGGCCACGAAGCTCGCTATCACGCACATCGACATGCTCGAGGGCGCCGACCTGAGCCGCGGCGTGAAGAGCTTCGCCGGCGAGGCCGCGCGCTTCATGCGCACGCTGGAGAAGGTCTGCGCGGCCTACCCGAACCCGAAGGTGGAGCTGATCTCCTACGGGCCCGGCCTGTTCGACGTGCTCGAAGTGAAGTAGCCGGCCTGCGCTCCCGGAAGGCCCCCGCCGCGGCGGGGGTTTTCCGTTTTCAGGACGGAGTTAACAGGTTTTTCAAAAAATGCTATTATTGAAAGGCAGTACTTACCACAGATTTTGCCGCGGTAGCTCAGTGGTAGAGCACTGGTCTGAAAAACCAGGTGTCGTTGGTTCGATCCCAACCCGCGGCAAATTTTTTATCTCCAGGTGCGCATATGCCGATGCACAATAAGATCCTGATAGCCGACGACGACGCCGAGATGCTGGAGACCCTGGCCTCGATGCTCGAGGCCGAGGGTTACGCCGTGATAAGGGCCGAGAACGGGCAGCAGGCCGTGGAGCTGGCCCGCAAGGAACTGCCCGCCCTGATCATGAGCGACATCCATATGCCGGTCATGGACGGCCTGCAGGCCTGCAAGGCCATCAAGTCCGACAAGGTCACCAAGGGTATCCCGGTAGTGATGCTCACCGTCGAGGGCAGCATCAACGAGATCCAGCAGGCTATCTCCTACGGCGCCAAGACCTATATCACGAAGCCGTCCAGCAAGGCCGAGATCCTCAAGGTCGTCAAAAGCATAATCTGAGCCGTCCCGTCGGGGACAAAAGGAAAAGGGCCCTTAACGGGCCCTTTTCTTTTTGTCCGCCCGCGCCCGGCTAGAGGACGCGAAGCAGGGCGAAGTGCAGGTACTCGGTCTCCGGCATGCTGAGCAGGACCGGGTGGTCCTTGGACTGGCCGCGCAGGTCGGCCAGCACGGCCCGGCGGCCGGCGCGGGCGGCGGCCGCCGCGAGCGTTTCCACCAGCGCGCCCCGCGAGATGTGGTGCGAGCACGTCGAGACGGCCAGCAGCCCGCCGGGAGGCAGCGCCTTCAGCGCCGAGCCGGCCATGCGCCCCAGCATCTTGAGCGCCTGCGGCAGGTGCTTCTTGTTGCGCACGATGTTGGGCGGGTCCAGCAGGATGAAGTCGGGGCGTTCCGGCAACTGGCCGGTTTCGAGCGCCTCGAGCAGGCGCTCGGCCTTCTCCTTGCGGAAAACTATCTTCCCGGCGACGCCGTTGAGCTCCGCGTTGGCGGCGGCGGTCTCTATGGCCTTCTCCGAGGAATCCACGGCCCAGACTTGCCCGGCGCCGGCCCGGGCGGCGGTTATCGCGAAGCCGCCCAGGTAGGTGTGCAGGTCCAGGACCTTGCGGCCGCGGAAAAAAGGCTCCAGGGCGGCGCGGTTCTCGCGCTGGTCGAAGTACCAGCCCGTCTTCTGGGAGCCGGCCATCGGGACGCGGTACTTGAGGCCGTTCTCCTCGATCTCGGCGTACTCGGGCATGACGCCGAAGGCCGTCTCCTCGTAGGAGCGCAGCCCCTCGAGCTCGCGGAACTGGTGGGTGTTGCGGTAGAGCAGGCCGCGCGGGCGCAGCAGGTCGGTGAGGACCGCCGTGACCTCGTCCTTTAGCAGCTCGACGCCGGCCGACAGGATCTCCGCTACCAGGTAGTCGCCGTAGCGGTCCACTACGAGGCCCGGCAGGCCGTCGGACTCGCCGAAGCAGATCCTGCCGCAGCGGTCCATGCCCAGCTCCTCGCGCCAGCGCAGCGCGGCGGCCAGGCGCTCCCCGACGAAGCCGGCCGGCAGTTCCAGCGTGTCCTGGGCCAGCAGGCGCAGCGAGATGAGGCTGCGGGGATTGAAGAAACCGACGCCGGCGGGCTTGCCGTCCGGGTAGAGCAGGCCGCAGACCGTGCCGGGCGGGATGGAGGTGTCCACGGTCTCCAGTTCGTTGGAGAAGACCCAGAGCCGGCCGGCGGCCCGGCGCCTGGCGGCCTCGCGGCGGAGCTTGAGCGTTTTAAGGTTATTCATCGAGCACTATCGCCTCTACGGGGGAGCCTATCCGCACGTCGAAGGTCCGCGCGAAGCTGCCGTTGCGGACCGAGAATTCCAGGAAGCCGAAGGAGCCTATCAGCGCCAGCGGTTCGCCCTCGGGCACGGAGGCGTAGGTCAGCTTGAGGCCCTTCAGCATGCGGTCCGCCACGTTGAAGACGGCGCGGGCGTTGAGCTGGGCGCGCGTGATGTTTGTGACGACGTTGCCGAAATGGTCTATCGCTATGACCTGGCCCGTGATGCGGTTGCCGGCCTTCTCCGGCTGCGGGAACGGGAAACGGCGGTATTCGGCGAACACCGGGCCTATCTTCTTCTCGGGCAGGCCCTTGGCTATCGCGGCGGCCACCGGGGCCATGATGTCCCGCCCGTGGAACGTCGAACTGATGTTCTTCATGAACAGCGAGGAATTGCTGACGAAACGGGCCTCGACGATCTTCTCCTTCTGCTCCACCCAGCTTATCAGGCCGTTGTCGGGGGCCAGGAACTGGTAGTTCTCGGTCCTCGCCCAGACGATGCCGCGGCCTGTGCCGACGGTGGGGTCTACGACCGTCATGAAAAGGGTGTGCCGGGGCATGTAGGGCATGGCGGCCATCAGGTAGAACGCCGCCGTCTGGATGTCCTGCGGGGGTATCTGGTGGGTGATGTCGATGATGGACAGGCCCGGGGCCTTGGAGAGCAGGACGCCCTTCATCGCTCCGACGAAAGGGTCGTGGGTCCCGAAGTCCGAAAGCAGCGCGATGCACTTTGTCTTCATAGGTCTGGCGCGGCGGCCGCCCGCGGCGCTGGCCGCGGGCCGGCGGGTGCGGAGAGGGCTATTCCTGGCCGTGTACGTGGTGCACGGTGGAGCCGGGGATGGTGAGCGGCAGCTTCTGCCGGCACAGCGGGCAGTTGTCGGGCGGGAAGAGCTGCAGCGGGTACGAGATCAGCGCGCGCACCGGCACGTTGAGCGGCAGGTCGCCGGTGGAGCGGTCCACGATGGCGGCGACGCCGACGATCTTGGCGCCGTAGCCGCGGGCCAGGTTGATGGCCTCGCCGCACAGGCGGCCGGAGTTCAGCACGTCGTCCACTACGAGCACGCGCTCGCCCTCGGAGATCTTGAAGTCGCGCTTGAGCACCATCACGCCGTTGATCTTCTCGGTGAAGATCGAGCGGGCCTTCTTGACGCGCGCCACTTCCTGGCCTATCGCCATCGAGCCGACGGAGGGGGAGATCACGACGTTGACCTCCTGCGGGAACTTGGCGGCCATCTCCTTGGCGACCTTCTGGGCCAGGTGCGGGTACTGCAGCACCAGCGAGGGCTGGATGTAGGTCTGGGTATGGAAGCCGGACGGTATCTGGAAGTGGCCGTTGAGGATGGCGCCGTGTTCCTGCAGAAGACCGACCACGTCGAATTTTCCGAGCTTGGACATTATTGCTTTCCTCCTAAGAACCGCCTGATCCTGTCGAGATCTATCGCCGCGCCCTTCCTCGCCGCCTCGTCGATGATCCTGCCGCTGTCCTTCGGGCTGATCATCTTGAAGTCCGGCTTGGTCATCCTGCCCTCGATCGTGAACGCGAGGGCAGGCTTGCCGCTGGCGTCGGTGAGGGCCTCCGGCAGGCTCCCCATCGAGTAGTACTTACCCGATATTGTATAAATTTTTAGCTTCATGGTCTCGTTGGAAAAGTCGAGCCAGCCGCTGGCGTAGGCCGAGAACTCCTTGCCGTCCATGTAGAAGTTCTTGACGTCGACCCTGCCGTCGTAGAGGTCGTAGTCGCCGCCGATGGAATTGAACGAGACGTCGTTGATCTTGTAGCCGAACTTCAGCGCCCCGACGCGGTTCATCCGGTGGATCAGCACCAGCGGCATCGAGACGATGTAGTAGATCCGGTCCTTTTCGGAGGTCTTCTGCACCTGGTAGAACGTGCCGCTGCCGGACTTGATCGAGACCCTGCCGCGCAGCTTGGTGATGTCGCCGGTGAAGTTCTTCAGCGCGGCCGAGGCGTAGAAGTCGTCGGCCTGCAGGTACTCGTGGCGGAATTTGTCGGCCTTATAGAGCAGCCTGAACTCGGCGTAACCGCTCGGGATCGAGTTCTTGAGCGTGCGCAGCCAGGCCAGGTCGGACTTGTAGAGATGCCTGGTCTTGGCCCCGCGCAGCTCGCGCGTGCCGAGGATCAGGTCCTTTACCTCGGAATATACCAGGTCCTTGGAGTAACCGATGTAATCCACGGTCTTCCTGGAGCTGAACGGGTCCTTTATGGCAGTCCTGCCGCGCACGGGTTCGCCGTTGAGCTTGCCGGAATAGGTCAGCGAGAGCTCCTCCTTGGAGATCTGGGTCTTCAGCCTGAGCCCGGTGAGCCTGTCCTTGCCCAGCGCCAGCCTGCCGCCGGAGACGGTGACGTAGCTGTTGGCGAAATTCTCGGAGAGCAACGCGGAGAGGTTCAGGTCGGCGGCGGTCAGCGTGCGGTACGCGAAGCCGGCTCCCGCCGTGGTCAGGAAGATGCGCGAAAGGACCGGTTTGCCGGCCCGCGAGGCGACCTTCAGGCGCACCTGCACTTTGCCGGAGGGGGAGTCCACCGGCAGCTTCAGCCCGTAGCGCTCGGCGTTGGCCAGGTTGAGCGGCGGCGCCCAGACCGAGAACGAGTAGGAAGGCGTGGAGGCGGCCAGGTCGAAGAAGCCCTCGGCCTTGACGTTGAGCGGCCGGCAGACCACGCGCGCCTCGACGGTGCGGGTCGAGGAGAACACGGTGTTTATCTCCCAGAACGAGCGCGGCGCGGTGAACTCCCAAGGGGAGTCGAACAGGTACGCCATCTCCTGGCTCCTGAATTCCTGGGTCTCGGCCTTCAGGGCCAGTTCGGGGCGGCGCAGGTTCTTTATCGTGCCGGTGAAATGGGCGGTCTTGTCGTTGAGGGTCAGGTCTGCGCGCAGGTCCTTGATCTCCGAGGCGGGCCAGTCGAAGCCGGCGAAGTTCACCACGCCCTCCGTGTACAGCCGGCCGGTGACGGGGCGCCTGAAGGCGTCGCTCTTGAAGAAGACCGAGGCGTAGAAGGCGCTGTCGCCGCCCGGCTTGAAGTCCCTGAGCGTGGCGTTGACGTTCTCGAGCGAGTAGGTCTTGCCGGCCTTCCGGTCGTCTATCAGCAGCTCGCCGTCCTTGAGCTCCGCGTCGGCGATGACGTTGAGCCGGTGGCTGCCGCCGCTCCTGCGGTAGGCGGCGAAGATGTCGCCGGCGTTCCAGGTGCCGTCGGGGCGCTTGATCAGCCTGATGCGGGGGGAGACCAGCAGCACGCTGTCGATCTCGATCTTGCGGCGCAGCAGCGGCAGCAGGCGGTAGGTGGCGTAGATGTACTCCGCTCGCAGGAAGTCCACGGCCTCGGGGCCCGGCTCGGTCACGCGCAGGCCCTTGATCTTGATCTCGCCGGTGGCGGAGAGCCGCGCCCACTCTATGCGCACCGGGCGCTTGAGGATCTCCTGGAACTGGTTCGTGACCACGGACTCGAGGTCCGCCGGCGTGAACATTACCCTGGCGGTCACCAGCGCGGTCGCGGCGATGCCCGCCGCCAGGATGACCGGCAGGAAGATGATCCTCGCCATTATCTGCTTGAACAACTTCATGATCCGATATATATTCTAGCAGTATTGACGGCGTAAAGCAGGCCGTTCCAGATATGCCGGTAGACGGCGCCCTGCGCCGCCAGGACCCGGGCCGCGAGCGGCTTCAGGCCTATCAGGCCGGGGAAGAGCAGCTTGAGGGCCGCGGCCACGCCCAGGCAGTTCAGCAGCACCAGCAGCGGCAGCGAGAAGACCGGCCCGCCGGCCTTCTTCAGGTCGCTCTGGACCGGACCGCTCAGCACGTCGGCCGTGTGCAGCAGGTGGAAGGCCAGCGTGAAGCCCGCCGCCGCCAGGAACCACGGGCGGAAGGGCGCGACGTTCCAGAAGAAGCCCGCCAGCGCGTAGGCCGCGCCCGCGGCCAGCGTGTAGAAGGGGATGAAGTATGGGGCCAGCGAGATGAAGGCGTTGGTGGAGTCCAGCAGGACGTAGCCGCTCTTGCGGCTCACCGAGATCTTGCGCACGCGCACCCCGCTGAAGACCGCGGCCAGCGCGTGGGTCAGCTCGTGGGCCGCCACGTAGGGGCGCTTGCCCCGCCCGCTCAGGTGCAGCAGCAGGCCGGCGAGGGCCCCGCCCAGCAGCGGGAAGGTGACGTCGAACCTGGCCAGGACCGGGACGACCGCGGCGGCGGTGGCCCAGGCCCCGGCCGCCGCGGCGGGGGCCAGCAGCAGGCCGGCCGTGGTCTTGAGCGCTGACTTCATGGGGGCGCGGGGCGGCGGGGGGTTACCGGAGCATCCACGGCTCGGCTTTAACGCCGGCGGCGGCCAGTTCGGCCTGCCAGGCGGCGAGGGCGGCCGGCAGGCGCTCCCGCGCCCTGGCCGCCCACGGGTTGAAGGGGGCGGGGAACTTCTCGGCCGCGGTCCGGTACCAGACACAGGCCATCTTGGCGGAACTCTCCGATACCTGCAGGTCCCTTTCCGCGGCGAGGGCGCTCAGGCTGGTCCTGGCCTCCGGCGCGTCCAGGCGGCCTTCCGCGGCGGCCTTCTCCACGGCGGCCGCCTTGGCGCGGTAATCCGCCTCGAAGTAGGCGGCCTTCTCCGCCGGGTGCTCCCGCCAGTACTCCTGGCGCTCCGCCAGGCGCAGCGCCTCGCGTGAGCGCAGCGCGAGGTCGCCGGCCGCGAGCAGAAAAAAGACCGGGGCCGCTAGCGCGGCCCAGGTCGAGAGTCGGGGAAGCCGGGCCGCCATCGCTAGGCGGGCCTCCTGGCGGGCTGGGTGTTCAGGATCTTGTGGATCAGCGCGGCCAGCACCTGCGGCTTCACCGGCTTCTCTATGAAGTCCCTGACGTTAGGCTCCTGCTTGATCATGTCGGAAGTGGAGCGGTCGGTGTAGCGGCCGGTGATGATGACTATCGGGATGCTGCCGGTCTCGTCGCTCTGCAGTTCGCGCAGGATCTCGAACCCGCCGTACTTGGGCAGCATCAGGTCCAGCAGGATCAAATCCGGGTCGACGGACCTGGCCTTAGCGAGAGCCTCCTCGCCGTCGGAGGCCTTCTCGGTGCGGAAGCCCTCCTTCTTGACTATGAACTCGATGAGTTCCCTGACCGACTCGTCGTCGTCGACTATCAGGATGAGTTTGTCGGCCGGCCGGCCGAAAGCTGCGTTTTCCATCTTGCCCTCTCGCGCCGAGATCAGAAGTTAGTCGTGACGAGCGTCTCGGTGGTCTGGACGCCGTGGATGCCGCGCACCTCGCGCACGATCAGGCCGCTGAGCTTGTCGATCGTGTCGGATTCGGCCAGCAGGATGGCGTCCCAGCCGCCGAAGGTCATATATACTTCCTTCACGCCGCGCACGTTCTTTATCTGCTGTACGGCCTTCTGTTCGAGGCCGGCTACCAGCTTGCAGAGCACGAAAGCTACCATGGTTCCTCCCGATCTTGCTGCGCGCCTCCCGGTGGAGGCTCAGATCCGCCCGTTCCACGCCGCGGTGCGGTACTTGTCCCCGGCTATCTCCGCGGCCTTGGCGGCCGCCGCTTCCGGCAGCGCCGCCGACTCCCAGGTCAGGCCGTACTCCCCGCCGAGGGCCCTGATGACCGCGTTCCTGTGGATCGCGGCGTTCAGCCGGGCGTCCGGGGCCTGGAAAGAGGCCTGGTACAGCATGTGCTCGCCGAACTTCCGGAGCGCTCCGCCGAGCACTTTTTTCCCATTATACAATATATCCTTGTCGACCGGTTTGGAGAAACAATCCATGACCGGGTCGTTGACGGCGTAGTCCCTGGTCTTCTCGTTGAGCAGGTCGAAGGGGATGCCCAGGCGGGCGTATTCGGCGTTGATGGAGCGGTGCAGCCGCTCGTAGGTCTTGCCGGGCTCGAACAGGACGCCGGGGGAGGGGAAGATGAACGAGAAGGTGAGGTCGGTCTCGTGGAAGACTATGCCCCCGCCGGTGGGGCGGCGGGTGACGGCGGTTATGGGGCTGCCGGCGGCGGCCAAGGCCTCTCCGACGGCCTTGCGCCGCTGGGAATAGCCGAAGGTGACGCCGGGCTCCTTCCAGTTGTAGAAGCGCAGGATGTACGGGGCCGGCCTGGCCTCGCAGAGGGCCTCGTCGGCCGCCATCTGTTCGTAGACGTCCAGCGGCTGCGTCTCGATTATCAGTCCTTTTTCCATAAGTTAACGAGCGCTAAATGTTACCCGTCGCGGTGCTACTAGGCCCGACAGCCCAGGCCCCCATCGCGACTTTGGGGAAGGGGGACCCGCCCGTAAATTCCCCGGGCGGGGGGAACCGCGCAACGGTTCCCCTCTGCCAGGAGCGAGGGGGGCCTGGGCTGTCGGGCCTCCCTTCGTTACCAGCGCAGGTTCGGCTGGCGGGCGGCCTGCACCTCGTCGAGGCGCTTGACCGGCTGCGTCACCGGCGCGTCCTTGAGCGCCTGCGGGTTCGCCGAGCCTTCGGCGTGTATGTCGCGCATCGCCGCGACGAACTCGTCCAGCGTCTCCTTGGACTCGGTCTCGGTCGGCTCTATCATGATCGCCTCGTGGACGATCAGCGGGAAATACACCGTGGGCGCGTGGAAGCCGCGGTCCAGCAGGCCCTTGGCCACGTCCAGCGTCTTGATCCCCTTGGCCGCCAGGTCGGGGCCGGGGGTCAGCACGCACTCGTGCATGCAGTATTCCTTCGAGTAGGAGGGGTACAGGTCCTTGAGCTTGGCGGCCACGTAGTTGGCGTTGAGGATGGCGCATTCGGCGATCTCGCCGAGCTCCCTGGCGGAGTGCGCGAGCATGTAGGCGTAGGCCTTCACCAGCACGCCGGTGTTGCCGAAGAACGCCTTCACCTTGCCTATCGTGCGCTTGTCGCCGAAGTCGGAGACGTACCTGCCGCCTTCCTTCCTCACCGTCGGGACGGGCAGGAACGGGGCCAGGTGCCTGCGGCATACTATCGCGCCGGCGCCGGGGCCGCCGCCGCCGTGCGGCGTGGAGAACGTCTTGTGGAAGTTCAGGTGCATCATGTCCACGCCGAGGTCGCCGGGCTTCACCATGCCGATCAGCGCGTTCAGGTTGGCGCCGTCCATGTAGAGCAGCGCGCCGGCGTCGTGCACGGCCTTGGCGATCGCCTCGATGTTGCTCTCGAAGATGCCGAGCGTGTTGGGCACGGTCAGCATCAGCACGGCGGTCTTCGGGCCGAGGCGCTTCTTGAGCTCCTCGACGTCCAGGCGGCCGTCGGGCTTGGAGGCGATATTGACGGTGTTGAAGCCCATCATCGAGGCGGTGGCGGGGTTGGTGCCGTGCGCGGAGTCCGGGACGATGATCTCGGTCCTTTCCTTCTGCCCCTTGTCCTCGAAGTAGGCCTTGGCCAGCAGCAGGCCGGTGAACTCGCTGTGCGCGCCGGCGGCGGGCTGCAGCGTGATCGCGTCCAGGCCGCACAGCTCGGTCAGGCGGGCGCCCAGGTCGTGGATCAGCTCCAGCGTGCCCTGCGAGCAGCTGTCGTGCGCGAGCGGGTGCAGCGCGGCGAAGCCCTCGAGCGCGGCGGCCTCCTCGTTGAAGCGCGGGTTGTACTTCATCGTGCAGGAGCCGAGCGGGTAGAAGTGCGTGTCCACCGAGAAGTTCATCCGGGAGAGGCGGGTGTAGTGCCGCACCACGTCGAACTCGGCGAGCTCGGGCAGCCGGGGGGCGGCCTTGCGGCGCAGGTTAGCCGGGACCTTCGCCCTGGCGCGCAGCGGGTTCTTGCAGAACAGGCCGCGGCGGCCGGCGTCGGACTTCTCGATGCTGAGGCGGTTGTCCAGTTTGGCGGAGCAGGTCATATGGCCTCCTTTACGGCGGCTTCCAGCTTAAGGATGTCCGCTTCGGTCTTGGTCTCGGTGGCGCAGACGAGCAGCGTCTCGCCGAGCTCGGGGTAGAGCGGGGTTAGCGGCAGGCCGATGTCTATGCCCTTCGCCGCCAGCACCTTCTCGCGCAGCGCGGCGGCCGAACCCGGCACCGCCAGCACGAACTCGTTGAAGAAGGGGGACTTGAACTTGAGCGAGCAGCCTTTGACCGCGGAGAGCCTCTCCGCGGCGAAGGCTGCCGCGCCGGCGTTGGCCTCGGCCAGCTCCTTCAGGCCCTCGGGGCCGTACAGCGCCGAGTAGACCGTCGCCGAGAGCGCGCAGAGCGCCTCGTTGGAGCAGATGTTGGAGGCGGCCTTGTCGCGGCGGATATGCTGCTCGCGGGCCTGCAGCGTCAGCACGAAGCCGCGCCGGCCGTCCTTATCCTTGGTCATGCCGCAGATGCGGCCGGGCATCTGGCGCACGTGCTCCTTCCTGCAGGAGAACAGGCCCAGGTAGGGGCCGCCATAGGCGAGCGGCAGGCCCAGGCTCTGGCCCTCGCCCACCGCGAAATCCGCGCCGTACTCGCCGGGAGCGGCGAGGATGCCGAGGCTGACCGGGTCGGCCGCCGCGACGAGCAGCGCGCCGGCTTTCTTTGCGAGGTCGGCCACGCCGTCCATGTCCTCGATCACGCCGAGGAAGTTCGGGGTCTGCACGGCGAGGCAGGCCGCGCCCTCGAGCAGGGCGGGCAGCGCCGGCTTGTCCATCGCGCCGTCCTTCAGCGGCACCTTAACGTAGGCGTAGTCGGGCGAGTGGGCGAAATAGGTCTTCAGCGTGTCCATGTACTGCGGGTTCACGCCGGCGGCGTATACGATCTTCTTCCTGCCGGTCACGCGCACCGCCGCGCGCACGGCCTCGGCGAAGGAGCTGGCGCCGTCGTACATCGACGCGTTGGCGCAGTCCATGCCGTAGAGCGCGCAGACCGTGCTCTGGAACTCGTAGATGGCCTGCAGCGTGCCCTGGCTGGCCTCGGGCTGGTAGGGGGTGTAGGCGGTCAGGAACTCGGTGCGGGAGGTTATCGCCTTGACCACGGCCGGGGTGTAGCGCTCGTAGGCGCCGGCGCCGAGGAAGCTCAGCGGGCGGCAGTTGTTCTTCGCCAGCCTGTCGAGTCTGGCCGCGGCCTGGGCCTCGTCGAGGCTTTCGGCGGGCAGGGCGAAACGGGGGTTGAGGAACTTGGAGGGGACCTGCTTTACCAGGTCCTGGAACGAGGAGGCTCCGATGGTCTTGAGCATCTCCTCCTTGTCTTTCTTGGTGTGCGGGATATACATGGGAGCTCCTGTGTAAGGGGAACGGCGAACCGGGACAAGAACTTCAACGGGCGGCGGCCAGGGGAGGTTCGGCTTGGCCGTCCCGCTCCCTGGCCGCTGTCCGCGGAGGGGCCGCTCAGTGCGCGGCCTGCTTGACGAATTCCTGGTAGGCGGCCCAGTCCATCAGCGCGTCGGCCTCGCCCGGGTTGGAGGGCTTCAGCTTGAACAGCCAGCCTTTCTCCAGCGGGGACTGGTTCAGCAGCGCCGGCTCGCCGGTGACGGCGTCGTTCACGGCCGTGACCTCGCCCGAGACCGGGGCGTAGATGTCGAAAGCGGATTTCACGGACTCCACCACCGCGCAGGGCTTCTCCTTCTCGAGCTTCTGGCCGACCTTCGGCAGCTCGACGAAGACGACGTCGCCCATCTCGTGCTGGGCGTGGTCGGAGATGCCGACCGTGGCCTCGGCGCCGGGGAGCACGTATTCGTGGGTCTTGGTGTACTTGACTTCTTCGGGTTTAGCCATTTTAGTCTCCTTGATTTACTGGATCCGTCCCGGCTTATTTGCCGGTGTAAAGCGTCTTGCTGAAGGCCGTGCCCTTATGGAACGGCACCGCGGCGGCCTCCGCCTTCACGCGGCGGCCGCGGATCTCCACCTCGAGCGGGGTGCCGGGCTTAAGGTTCGGCGGGGTCATGTAGCCGACGCCGATGCCTTTCTTCAGCGTGGGGGAATAGGTGGCGCTGTTGAGTTCGCCTATCTCCTTGCCGTCCATGAAGACCTTGCAGCCGGTGCGAGGCACGCCCCCGGTCAGCGTCACGCCGGTCAGGCGGCGCTTCACGCCGTTGGCCTTCTGGTCGACGAGGACCTGGCGGCCTATGAAATCTCCCTTGTCCAGGCAGACCACCCAGCCGTAGCCGGACTCGTAGGTGGTGTGGACGTCGTCCACGTCGGAGCCGTAGAGCAGGTAGCCGCTCTCGAGGCGCAGCGTGTCGCGCGCGCCGAGGCCGCACGGTATGATGCCGTAGGGCTTGCCCAGTTCCATCATCTTCTCCCAGACCTGCACGATGATCTTGTGGGGGGCGGTCACCTCGAAGCCGTCCTCGCCGGTGTAGCCGGTGCGGCTGACGTAGCAGTGCTCCCCGAAGATGTCCTTCTCCACGATGCCGAAGCGGGGGAGCTTGAGCGCCTCGGGGGCGAACTCCTCGAACATCTTCGGGACGTTGGGGCCCTGCACGGCCACCATCGAGAAATCGTCGCTCCTGTTCTCCACCTTCACGTGCATGCGGGCGCCCTGCGCCTTGAACCACTCGTAGTCCTTGGTGGAGGTGGTGGCGTTGACGATGACGAGGTAGCGGTCCGGGGCCAGGCAGAAAGCGATGATGTCGTCCACCAGGCCGGCGTTCTCGTTGGTCACGTGCGAGTAGACGCCCTTGCCGGGGGTGGCCTTGCGCAGGTCGTTGGCGTTGGTGCGCTGCAGCAGCTTGAAGGCGTCGGCGCCGGTCACGAACACCTGGCCCATGTGGGAGACGTCGAAGATGCCGGCCGACTTGCGGACGGCCTCGTGCTCCTTCAGGATGCCGGAGAACTCGATCGGCAGTTCCCAGCCGTGGAAGTCCACCATCTTGCCGCCGTACTTCCTCATGGTCTCGTTAAGAGCTGTACGGCGGATCGTGGTCGCGGTGGACATAGTGCCTCCTGGGAGATTTTTTATGGAACAAAGGTATATAAAATTTATAACAAATATGGACGGGGGCGGGCAAATGCCGCGGGGAGGACGTTAAAGGGCTAACGGGGCAGCGCCAGCTCCACGCCCACCGGGCAGTGGTCCGAGCCCTGGACCGCGGGGAGGATGAACGCGTCCCTGACGAGGGACGCTTTTTCCCGGTTGATGAAGAAATAGTCCAGGCGCCAGCCCACGTTCCTCTCGCGGGCGCGGGTCTTGTAGTCCCACCAGGTGTACTGGTCCGGTCCCGGGTGGAAGGCGCGGAAGGTGTCCGCCCAGCCCAGGGACGTTATCTTGTCCAGCCAGGCCCGCTCCACCGGCATGAAGCCGGAGTTCTCCACGTTCTCCTTCGGGCGGGCCAGGTCTATCTCCCGGTGGGCGGTGTTGACGTCGCCGCAGAAGATCACGGCCTTGCCTTTTTTGCGGAGTTTCTCTATATGCCCGAGGAAAGCGTCGTAGAACTCCAGCTTGTACCTGAGGCGCTCCGGGCCCTGGCCGCCGTTGGGGAAATAGACGTTCAGCAGGTGGAAGGCCGGGTATTCCAGCGCTATCACGCGGCCCTCGCAGTCGAAGCGCGCCTCGCCGAAGCCGTTCGTGACGGCCAGCGGGGGTTTGCGGTAGAAGGCCGCGACCCCGCTGTAGCCCTTGCGCTCGGCGCAGTTCCAGGCGGAGGCGTAGCCGGCCACGGCCCTGTCCTTCTCCGTCAGCTGGTCCTCGCAGGCTTTGACCTCCTGCAGGCCCAGCACGTCGGCTCCGGAGCCGGCGAGGAAGTCCGCGAAGCCCTTCTTAAGGACGGCGCGGTAGCCGTTGACGTTCCAGGAGAGCAGCCGCATTATTTCAGCAGGGCCTCGTGGATCGCCTCTGCCATGGTCGGGTGCGCGTAGATGATCTCGCGGAGGTCTTTGCGCTTGAGCTTCAGCTTGACGCCGAGCGCCAGCACGTGGACGAGCTCGGTGGCGGGGCCGCCCACGAGCTGCGCGCCGAGCAGCGTCTCGTCGGCCGCGTCGAAGACCAGCTGCGCGAAGCCCTCGGTCTCGTCGGTGGCCACGGCCTTGCCGATGCCGAGATAGAAGGCGCGGGAGGTCTTCACCTGCAGCCCTTTGGCCTCCGCCTGGGCCTTGTTCAGGCCTACCGAGCCGACCTCCGGCCAGGCGTAGACGCACTTCGGCACTATGGAATCGTCGAAGGCGTGTTTGCCGCCCATGATGTTCTCGGCGGCTAGCTCGCCCTGGCGGCTGGCCGAGTGCGCCAGCAGGGAGATGCCGTTCACGTCGCCCACGGCGTAGACTCCCGGCACGGCGGTCCGCATGAACTCGTCTACCTTCACGCCCTTCCTGTCCCAGGCGAGGCCTATCGCCTCGAGGCCCATGCCGGTCAGGTCGGCGGCGCGGCCGGCGCCGACCAGGATCTCGTCGGCCTCTAGGCGCGTGCCGTCCTCCAGTTCGACGGCTTTTTTGCCGCCGGCCAGGTCTATCTTCGCCGTCTTCTTGCCGAAATGGAACTTGATGCCGCGTTTCTCGAAGGAGGAGCGTACCGCGCGCGTGACCTGCGGGTCCTCGCCGGCCAGCAGGTCCGGCAGCAGTTCCAGCACCTCCACTTTCACGCCGATGGCGTTGAAGAAGCAGGCGAACTCGAGGCCTATCACGCCGGCGCCGACTATCAGCACCGAGCCGGGTCTCTTCGGCAGGTCGAAGACGCGGTCGGAGTCGCTGAGCTCGGCGTGGAAATCGCGGAACGGCGGGGGAAAGCTGGGGCGGGTGCCGGCGGCGAGGATGGCGGCGTCGAAGGTCCGCTTCTGCAGCTCGCCCTGCGGGCCGGTGATCGTGACCTCGTTCGGGCCGGAGAAGGCCGCCCGGCCGCGGATGACCTCTATCTTCTTGGCCTGGAAGAGCTTCTCGAGGGAGGCGCGCAGCTTCAGGACCACGTCGGCGCGGCGGGCCTTGATCTTCTCCCAGTCCAGCATGTCGGCGGAGAAATCGGCGGCGGAGCCGTCCTTCAGGAGCTTCTTGAGCCCCTCGAAAGCGTGGACCCGGTGGCCGGTGTCCAGGAAGGCCTTCGACGGGATGCAGCCGCGGTTGAGGCAGGTGCCGCCGAAGTCCCAGGCCTCGACGATGGAAACGTCGGCGCCGAGTTCCTTCAGGCGCAGCGCGGCGGGATAGCCGCCCGGGCCGGAGCCGATGACGATGACTTTCTTGGACATTATCTATCTCCTGTTACCGGGAATATCCTGAGCAGGGCCTGTTCCGCGCCGCGGAGGGCGGACTTGAAGCCCGCGGAAAGAGTGGACGACAGCAGCGGCCTGACCTCCGGGGAGGCCAGCGGTCCCGAGGCGGACAGCTCCAGCCGGTTGGGCCCCAGGGCGGCCTTCAGCGAGGCCTCCGCAGTTCCCGCCGGGCCGTCTATCGAGAGCCCGCCGTCGAGGTCCAGGAAATTGGTGCGCAGCGAGACGTCCTTGACGGCCAGCACCGAGTCGTTCAGCGAGAACGCGGCGTCCAGCGAGCCCATCTCTATGTCCCCGATTTGCGGGGCCGGGCGGCCCATGGCGGAAGCGAAGAGTTTCAGCCCGCCGGAGACGGCTTCGCGGACGCGGTTGCCGTTGGCCGGCACCAGCAGGTCCTTCGCCGAGAGGGAGGCCGAGTAGTTCCTGTCCGCCAGCGGCTTGCGCATGTTGAAGAGCTTCCAGTCCGCGGCCAGCGAACCGAGGGTGATCTCCCCGTAGGAGGCCTCTTCCGCGCGGAAGGAACCGTCGGTGGAGGAGAGCCCGCCGTAGTCGAAATTGGCGTCGGCCTCGAGCGAGACTTCCGCCGAGAGCAGCTTGCCGCCCACCGCGCCGGCCAGCCTGCCTTCGGCCTGCAGCCCGTAATTGCCGCCGAGCGAGGAATAGTGCTCCAGCTTGAGCGACGCGTTCTCCAGCGAGAACGAAAGGCCGGAGGTCTCCATGTCCGCCTCCACGGCGGCGTCCGTCAGCTCCAGCTCGCTGGCGTTCCAGGTGAGGTAGAGGCCCTTGTCCGTCTCCGGCAGCAGCGCGACGAGGTCCTCGAAATCCCAGCGGCCGCCCTTCTCGCGCACCTTGATCACCGGCTTCTCGAAGGCCACCCGCGAGAAACGCACGCGGCTGCGCAGCAGCGAGGCGAGCTCCGGGCGGATGACCGCCCTGGAGGCGCAGAAGAACTCGCCCTTGGAGAAATCGGGGCGGCGGGAGACGCAGAGATCGCTTATGACGATGCCCTTGAGGGGAGAGAAAGAAACGCCGCTCAGCCTGATCCCGCGGCCCAGGGTCTTGGAGGCCTGGCCGCCGAGCTGTCCCGCGATGTAGGCGGTGATCCGGCGGTACTTGAGATAGCCGAAGACCGCGGCTCCGGCGGCGAACAGCAGGAGCGCGGCCGTCACGGCGATGGCGCGCGTGTGTTTCATGCCTAGATTGTATCTCTTTTAGCGCGGGGGGGAAAACGGCGAGACCCGCAGGACCGCGGCCCGCAGCCCGTCGCGCTGGCCGGCGTCCAGGAAGGCGAGCGCGCAGGCGTAGTAGCCGTCGGGATCGCGCGGCGCCCGGGTCACCCTGGCCCGCACGTCCTCGAACTTCTCCCCGGCGAACTCGAAGGAAAGGGTCACCACTCTGCCGGCCGGCAGCGCGAACTGGGTTATCAGTTCCGCCTCCTGGGGGGAGAGCGAAGCGAGGCGGCCCCAGAGCTCCGGCCGCTCCGGCGAGGCTCGCACTATCGCGGGGATCAGGAGGTCATTTCGGTTCATTCTCGAAGAAGACCAGCGCGCGGTCCCCGTCCTCCCCGGCGAACCAGAGCTTGCCGCCACTGGCGGCCATGGCCGTTATCTTCAGCGTGCGCGACGAGTAGGCCTTGAGCTCGGTCCTGGACAGGACGCGCTCCGGGTCGTCCAGCGACATCTTCAGCACGGACTTCAGCGAGCCGTCGGCCGCCCAGAGGAAGCGCTTGTCGCAGGTCAGCGCGCTCAGCTTGCCGCCGGGATAGGCGAAGGACTTCAGCTCGGTCAGGGAATCGTTGGGCATGCGCTTGACGATCCTGCCGGTGCGCGAGTCCGCGGTCCAGTAGTAGAGGCCGTCGTAGCAGACGCTGTCCGGCCGGGGGGAGAGCGGCGGGGTCTTGGTGACCGGCGTGTAGCGGGCGTCGAGCAGGCGCTTCTGCAGCACGCCGTCGGTGCCGGCCAGCCAGAGGAAATCCGGCGTGGCCGTCATCGCCACGGGCGTGGTCTCCGGCAGGCTGGTCACGCGCCTGATCCCGAAGTTCTTCAGGTTGTGCTCGTAGACGGCCTGGCTGTACCAGTCGCTGATCAGCGCCGAGCCGTCCCTTATGACTATGCCGGTGGGATGGGCGTAGGGCAGCAGGAAGCTGTGCGGCTGCAGGGCCTTGGGCGAGAAGCGGCGGAAGCCGTAATAGAAACCTCCGGCGAAGCCCGCGAAGGCGAAGAAGGCGGCCAGCGCCAGGGCCAGCGAGCGGCGCCGCGAGCGCAGGGCGTTGGAATCGAGCGTGACCGCGGTGCCGGTCAGGCGCAGGGCCTTGCGGTATAGCGGGCGCAGGGCCTCCTCGGTCCAGGGCGCCTGCGCGCAGTCCAGCGCGCCGGCCTTCATCAGCTCCACCGCGCGGCCGGCGTCGCGGCGCTTGAGCAGCGGCACCACCGGCAGGAACGGGGCCACGCGCTTGAGCTCCCGCAGCTGGACCTCGGGCGGCGGCTCCTCGCCGTCGGCCACGAAGACGGCCGCGGGGCGGGTCTTCTCCAGGACGGCCAGCGCGTCGTTGAGGTCCGCCGAGAAGACCGCTTCCGCTCCCAGGGCGGCGAAGACGCCGCGCAGGAAAGTCCGGTCCTTCTCGGAGGCGCAGATGATCTGTACGGGAGGAGGCATAGTTTATTTACCGGCCGGCGGCGGGGGGATGGTCAGCACGGACCCTTCCACCGGCAGGCCCTTGGAGACGTGCTTCTCGTTGGCGTCGTAGATGCGCTCCCAGAGGTTGGGATTGCCGTAGTACTTGCCCGCGATTGAGCGCAGCGTCTCGCCGGGGGCGGTCTTGTGCAGCTTGGGCCAGCGCTCCGGCGGCGGTGGAACGTATTTCTTCACCGGCTTGGGCTTTTCCTTGCGGTACTGGGCCTCGATGGCCTGCAGCTCGAGGTCCTTAAGGTTGGCCTCCATGTCGCGCAGGCGGCCCTGCATCACGGTCACGTCGGTCTCCAGCATGTTCTTGTTGACGCGCGCGGCCGCCACCGCGCTCTCCAGCGTGACGCGCTGGGCGCGCAGGTCGTCGATCTCGGAGCGCAGGGCCTCGGCCTCCCGCGACGCTTCGCCTACGAGCTTCTCGCTGTAGGTCTTCGAGCCGAAGCGGTAGCCGAAATTGAAGCCGTAATAGCCGGAGTTCTCGTGGTAGCCGGCCCACGGCACCGAGAAAGCGAGGTCCACCGTCCACGGCAGCACGTTGACGCCCAGGCCCAGCGCCAGGTAGCGGCCGCCGCCGAGCGAGATGCCTTTGCCGGCGCGCGCCTGGACCAGGCCGTTGAAGAGGTCCTGTTCCGCGCCGAGGAAGATCTCGGAGTAGGAGCCGCGCGCCTTCAGGTCCGCCAGCAGGAGGGTGTTCTTGATCCTGTAGGAGTTGCCCAGCGTGATGGTGGTCAGCGAGCGCCCGAGCCCGAACATCCAGTCCGACATGACGAGGGCCGTCCTCAGGCCGGAATCGCTGCCTATGGCCACGCCGGCGTCGAAGCCGAGCCCGAAGTGGCCCTTCTCCGGGGTGCGCAGGCTCATCAGCTTGAGAGAGGAGCCGTAGTAGACGGGCTGCTGGAAATATTTGATGACCGAGCGGTTGCCGGTGCCCATCGTCAGCGTGTCGGAGCTGAAGCCGCCGCCCTGGCGCACGGCGTAGTAGCCGAGCCCGGCCACCTTGTTCTCGGTGTCGGGCACCGGGCGGATGTAGGCCAGCGACGCCTCGCCTTCCTGGAGGGGGGCGAGGCGGCGGGCGGTCTCCACGCGGGTCTCGAGCTCGGTCAGGGAGGTCAGGTTCGCCGGGTTGTAGAAAACGGCGTAGGGATCGCCTTCAACGGTGGAGAAGGCCGTGCCCATGGCGTTGGCGCGCGCGCCGGGACGCAGGTAAGTGAGATCGACGGCCGCGCCGGCGCCGGAGGGGGCCAGGACCAGTAGAGCGACGAGGAGCAGAGCCGATTCTTTCATAGGCGTGAATATATTATAATCATAACTGACCGGTATTAAATTATTATTTCATTTTCTTTAAAAACCTGGAAAACACGACCCTTTGGACCCCCTCATGACCTTAAGAGCTTTCCTTCTCTGCGCCCTGCTGCCCCTGGCCGCCGCGCGGGCCTCGGCCGGGCAGATCACTTTCGTCTATCCCGCCGAGGGCGCCCAGCTGCCGCCCATGCAGAAGACCTTCGTTTTCGGCAACGTCTCGCCGTCCACCTCCGCGCTGACGATCAACGGGGAACGGGTGCAGGTGGACCAGGGCGGCGGCTTCATAGCGTACCTGCCGGTGACCGAGGGCGACTTCTATTTCAAGGGCCGCCTGGCCGACGGGACTACCGCGCAGCGCGGCATCCGCGTGCTGGCTTCCGACCTGCCGCTCCCGTCCACTTCCGTGCTCAGGCTCGAGATCTCCGGTTACGCCTCCGATACCGAGGTCTCGCCGGGCGACTACCTGCGCGTGGCCGCTACCGGCACGCCCGGCAGGCAGCCGGTCTTCTCGCTGGCCGGCGTGTTCAAGGACGAGCCGATGACCGAGTCGCCGGCCGGTTCGGGCGCCTACTACGGCTCCTACCGCGTGACCTACTCCGACAAGTGCCGCGACTGCGCGCTGACGGCTCGGTTCAAGGCCGCCCTGTTCGGCCGCGGCGCGTCCGCCAGGGCCAGGGGCCGCGTGACCGTCCTGGCCGCTCCCTACCTGCTGGAGACCTCCACCGACGCCGTGGTGCTGCGCGACGCCCCCGACGGCGGCTATATGCTGTTCCTGCAGAAAGGGGTGAAGCTCGTCTCCGACGGCAGGGTGAACGGCCTGCGGCGCGTGGCCCTTTCCCGCGACGAAGCCGGCTGGGTGGAGGACTCCAAGGTGCAGCAGGTGCCCGGGCCGGCGCCCGCCTGGCCGTCCATGACCGAGACCGGCTCGGTCAAGCTCAGGAAGACCGCTTTCGGCTCCTCCGCGCTGGTGACCGTCTACGAGAAGGTCCCTTACGCCGTGGAGGAGACGCCGTTCGGCCTGCGCCTTACCCTCTACTATTCCAACAACCACACCAACTACGTCGTCTACGACTCTTCCGACGCCTTCGTCCGGAACGTCGCCTTCCGCCAGGCGGCGCAGGGCGTGGTGCAGTACGATTTCGAGACGGCCGGGGAAGTATGGGGCTACAACGTGGCCTATTCCACCACCTCCCGCGGCCTCCAGGTGGACCTGCGCTCGGCGCCGCGCCCGTCGCTAACCTGGCCCAAGCCGCTCTCCGGCGTGACGGTGGTGCTGGACCCGGGCCATTCCCCTTACCTGAAGTGCGACGACAACAGCCGGCCGCCGCTGCACAGCGTGCGCTGGTCGGCGCTGCCCGCCTCGGCCCGCTGCCGGCTGGACGGCGCGGTGGGCCCGCTGGAGACCTTCGAGGTGGACCTGAACCTGGCCATCGCCGGTAAGCTGCGCGAGAGGCTCGCCGGGCTCGGGGCCGAAGTGAAGCTGACCCGTTCCGCCGACGAGTTCGTCGACCTGGCGGACCGGCCCAAAGCGGCCAAGGACCTGGGCGGGGACCTGTTCCTGAGCATCCACAACAACGCCATAGGCGACGGGGAGGACCCGTTCTCCCAGCCCCGCGGTTTTTCGGTCTATTATTACCAGCGGCACAGCCGCGACCTGGCCGCCGCCGTGCACCGCGCCTACCTGCGCGACATCCCGCTCCCCGACGAGGGGCTGCGCTACGGCGACTACCTGGTGGCGCGCATGACGTGGATGCCCGCCGCGCTGGTGGAGAACGCGTACATGATCCTGCCGCGCCAGGAGGCCCTGCTGAACTCGCCGGCCTTCCAGGAAAAGCTGGCCGACGCTATGGCCGAGGGCGTGCTGGGCTTCTTCAAGGCCCCGCCCCGGCCCAGGAAGGGGAAGAAATGAGCGACATCATCGACCTGCTGCTAAAATTCGACAGCGACCTCGGCGCGGAGCGCGGCAAAGGCGAGGACGCGGTCTGGGATTTCCTGGTGCGGCGCGGGGCCGCGCTGCTGGGCTGCCACGCCGCCACGTTCTTCGACGCGGACGAAACCCGGCGGCGCCTGACCTTCCGCAAGAGCATCGGGCCCGTGGGCGGAGACCTCGTGGGGGTCGCCTTCTCCTACCAGGGCGTGGCCGGGGCCTGCGCCGAGCGCAAGGAGCCCGTGCTCGTCAACGACGCCGACAACAGCCCGCTGTTCACGAAGAAAGTGGACGAGGGCACCGGCTTCCGGACCCGGAACGTCCTGGCCGTCCCGGTGATGGCCAACGGCGAGCTGCTCGGCGTGGCCGAGTTCGTCAATTCGGTCTCCGGAACCTTCTCCGAGGAGGCGCTTAAGGTCGCGGCGCTGATCTGCGCCGCCGCCGCGCGCGACGTCTATATAGGCCGGCTCGAGGCCACGATCAAGCAGCTCAACCTGAAGGGCGAGAGCACGATCAACAACCTGTCCGGCGGCTTCATCGGCGCCGACCTTACCGGCAAGGTCATCTTCTTCAACCCCAAGGCCTCCGAGATCTTCGAGGTGGGCCAGGAGTACCTGAACCGCCCGGTGGTGGAGCTGTTCCAGCTCTGCCCGGACATAGTGGGGGCCATCGGCGACGTGCTCAAGCAGGGCAGGACGGTGCGCCGCCAGGAATTCACCTGCACGGTCAACGGCAAGAAGAAGGTGGTCGGCTACAGCTCGATCAACATCAAGGGCGTGGACGGCAAGGTGATAGGCGCCGGGATCATCTTCCAGGACATCACCAACCTCTGAACCGCTTACGGTAAAGAAGGCCGCGCCGGGTGGCGCGGCTTTTTCTTTTGCCCTGAGTTCAGGCCTTGGCCAGCTTGGCGAACGGGCTGGACTTGTAGACGTTCTCGATGAAGTCTATGCCGGCGTAGCCGGCTAGGAACGCCGTCTTCCAGCCGCTCTCGGCCAGGGCCCCGGCGATGCCGCCGAGGACGCCGGAGAAGAAGACCGTGGTGAAGAAATAGGAATAGTTGAACTTGACCGCTTTCCCGGTCTTAACGTTCTTGAGGTAGCTGGAGAGCCCTCGCGCGACCCCTCCGACGAAACCGGCGATAATGTAGAGTTCGTATTTGTTCACGGTTCCACTCCTTTCTTAGGGCAGAGCCCCGCCACGGGGCAGTCGCCGCACAGCGGGCGGCGGGCGTCGCAGACCGCGCGGCCGTGCAGCACCAGCGCGTGCGCGAACCAGATCCAGTCCTCGCGGGGTACGGCCTTCATCAGGTCCTGCTCTATCTTTCCGGGGTCCGTCTCTTTCGTGAGCCCCAGCCGGAAGGCCAGGCGCTTGACGTGCGTGTCCACGACCACGCCGGCCGCTATGCCGTAGGCGCTGCCCAGCACGACGTTGGCGGTCTTGCGGGCCACGCCGCGCAGCGTCAGCAGTTCGTCCATCGTCTTCGGCACCCGGCCGCCGAAGTTCTCGACGATGCCGCGAGAGGCCTCCCTGAGCGACAGCGCCTTGTTCTTGTAGAAGCCGGTGGAATGCACCAGCCGCTCCAGGTCCTGGAGGGGGGCTTTGGCCATCTCCGCCGGGCCCGGGTATTTCTTGAACAGGGCCGGCGTCACCAGGTTGACCCGCTCGTCGGTGCACTGCGCCGAGAGTATGGTGGCGGCCAGCAGCTCGAACGGGCTCCGGTGGTCCAGCGAGCAGCAGGCCCGCGGGTAGGACTTCTTCAGCGCCTTCAGCAGAGCTTTTACGTCGGTCTTCGGCATGTCAGAGGATGAAGTCCGTAGAGAGGAACTTGGACTTGCGGCCGCGCAGGATGCCGCGCACCAGCTTCCTGTTGGCGTCGGATTCCTTGGCCGCCACCAGCGAGCGGATCGAGAAGACGCGCAGCGCGTCGGAGACGGACAGCGTGCCCTCCGCCGAGTCCTTGCGGCCGGTGAACGGGAACACGTCGGGGCCGCGCTGGCACTGGCTGTTGATGTTGACGCGCGACACCTGGTTGACCAGCGTGTCGGTCATCGCGGCTATCGTGTCCGGGTCCCTGCCGAAGACGCTGACCTGCTGGCCGAAGTTGGATTCCACGACGTATTTGAGCGGCTCCTTGACGTCGCTGAACGGCACCACCGGGATCACCGGGCCGAACTGCTCCTCGCTCCACAGGCGCATCTTCGGGCTCACCGGGTAGACCACGGCCGGGTAGACGAAGGTCCCGTTGGTCAGGCCGCCGCAGTCGTTTATCACCTTGGCGCCGTGCTTCCTGGCGTCGGCGATGACCTCGGCGAGGTAGGGCGGCTTCTCCGCCTCGGGCAGCGGGGTTATCTTCACCTTGGGCTCCCACGGCATGCCCAGCTTCACCGCCTCGATGCCGTTGACCAGCTTCTCGATGAACTCGCTCTGCACCGAGCGGTGGACGAACAGGATCTTGAGGGCCGTGCAGCGCTGGCCGTTGTAGCTGAGCGCGCCGGTGATGCACTCGCTCACGGCGAGGTCTATGTCGGCGTCGGGCAGCACGATGCCGGCGTTCTTGGCGTCGAGGCCCAGCACGCAGCGCAGGCGGTGCGGCGCCGGGTGCTGCACGCGCAGGACGTCGGACACCTTGCTGGAACCTATGAACGCCAGCACGTTGACCTTGCCGGTCTTCATGATGGGGCCTATGATCCTGCGGCCCTGGCCGTAAAGCGTGTTGACTACGCCCTTGGGGAACGAGTCGCGGAAGGCCTCCAGCAGCGGGCGGTGCAGCAGCACGCCGTACTTGGGCGGCTTGAAGACCACCGTGTTGCCCATCAGGAGCGCCGGGATCAGCGTGGTGAAGGTCTCGTTAAGGGGATAGTTGTAGGGGCCCATGCACAGCACCACGCCCAGCGGCGAGCGCTTGATCTGCGCCATGATGCCCTGCGTTATGGAAAGGCGCGAGGAATTGCGGTCCAGCTCCTTGAGCGCGTTGATCGTGTCGGAGATGTACTCCACCGTGCGGTCGAACTCCTTGGCGGAGTCGTCGGCGGACTTGCCTATCTCCCACATCAGCAGTTTCACCACCTCGGCGCGCTTCTCCTTCATGCGCCAGACGAAGTCCTCCATGTGGGCTATGCGCGCCTCGACGCTGAGCGTGGGCCAGAGACCTTTGCCGTCGTCGTAGGCCTTCGCCGCGGCGTCGAGGGCCTCGAGGGCTTCCTTCTCGGTCATCAGCGGGTAGGAGCCCAGGCGCACGCGCTCGGGGCCTTTCCTGCCGCGCAGGCAGACCGGCGAGTAGACCTCCTGCCGGGGGCCGGTCCACGCCTTGATCCTGCCGTCGATCAGGTGGTCCTTCTGCTCCAGCGGCGTTACGCGCGCCTCCGCCGGGATCTCCCCGGCCTCCGGGAAGATGCCCTCGATCCGTTCTTTTATCAGCATATGCCCTCCGCTCCGCTTACCGGATGATCCTGCCGAAAAACACTTTCTTGCCGTTGACCAGCGCGCCGTGCCGCACCTTGGCGAAGTCGACGCCGAACTTCTCCTTGAAGGAGACCTCGCGCACCGAGCCGGTGTCGCCGGTGGCCTCGATCAGGCGGCCCCCGCCGGCGTAGAGCATCACGTGGTTTATCAGGCGGGGCTTGGCCGCGTCGGAGGAGAAGATCAGGTCGGCCGGCTTGAGCTCGGCGCGGGTGAGATGCCGGGAGGCCGCGTACTGGTCGCCCGCGTTGCGCGGCACGTCCAGGCCCCAGGCCCGGTAGGCCAGGTTGACCAGGCCGGAGCAGTCTATGCCCCAGGCCGAGCGGCCGCCCCAGTAGTACTTGTCGCCGAGGAAAAGCCGCGCCGTGTCCAGGATGCGGCCGCGCAGCGTGTCCGGCCGGGCGCGCTGCGGCAGCGGCGTCAGGTCCTTTTCCGGCAGCAGGGCCGGGGTGCCGTCGCCGAACACCACCCGCGCGCCGTCGCCGGCCGTGGCGAGCACGCGCACCTTGACGCCCACCGACAGGTCGGCGTCGCCGGCGGTCTTGGCGCGCACCACGGCCGTGGGGGCCACAGGCAGGCTGAAGGTCAGGGAGTCCAGCGGCAGCCAGCCGACGTAGGGCGTGAGCGTCTTGCCGTTCGCCTTCAGGCTGTGCTGCTCCAGGGCGCGGGCCTTGGCCCAGCCGCCGGAGACGTCGAGCAGCTCCACCCGCTCGTTGGCCACCAGCTGGCTCTCGATGAGCTTGGGCTTCTCCGCCGCGTCGGCGGGCGGCATGGAATACAGCTCCGCCACCCTGTCCCGGACCGCCAGGAAAGCGTTGAGGTCGCGCGCCAGGATGTAGGCCGTGCCGAACTTGTTCTTGAGCCAGGCCGCCGCGAACTGCGCCCTGTCGTAGACGCGCCGCACGGTCTTCTCGTCGGGCGCGGCCGGGTCGTTGACGATGACGTTGCCCTTGGCGTCGAACCCGGCTATCACGAGCAAATGCCCCTTGGTCTTCTTGAGGGGGGAGTTCTTCAGCTCGTCCGGGCCGAAGGTCACGCTGGCTATCACCGGCGCGCCGGCGGCCAGGAAAGCGCGGGCCTCCTCGAGGGAGTTCAGCCGCGCCAGGAAGGAGTACAGGCCCCGCGAGCCGGCGTGGGCGGTGTTGAGGAACCAGTTGCCGTAAATGTTCTCGCCCGGGTCGAGCACTGCCTCGGCGGTGCGGATGGGGTCGGCCTCGAGGCCCAGCGCGCCGAAGGCCATCGTCAGGGAGACCGGGCTGCAGATGTCGCCGGCGTAGTTCACCTGCTGCATCATCTGGGAGTGCAGCGGCATCTTGAGCTGCAGCGGCTTCTCGCCGGCCGGCAGGGCGGCCGCGGCGGCGCTCTCGTAGGGGGCGGAGGAATCGGTGTAGGACGCCGCCGCCAGGCGCAGGACGGCGGCCTTGCCGGCGCCGGCCAGCGTGACGCGGTAGCGGAAGGACGAGGCCTTGCGCTTGAGCTTGAGCACGTCCACGTCCATCGCGCCGAAATCGTTGTCCTGGCCTTTCACGCTGCCGCGCTCGGCGCCGGCGGCGAAGCGGCCGAAGCTGAACCAGGGGCTCCAGCCCTCGGCGGAGCGTACCTGCGCCTCGGCGGTGAGCGAGCCGCCGGGCGGCAGCGCCGCGTCGGCCGAGAGCAGCAGCTGGTCGAAAGGGAACAGGGCAGCGATCTCGCCCGAGGTCAGCACGGCGGGGCGGCTGGAATCCGTTACCTCGAAGGCCCCGGTGCGCGGGTCGGCCGGGCGCAGGTTCTTGAGCGACGCTTCCTTGAAGTCGCCGGGGAGGAAGTTGACTATGGTCCAGGAGCGGGGGGCGTGCGCCGCGAAGGCCGGCTTGCCGAGGGTAGCGGTCATAATGGTAAGTCCTGTTAAGAGTATGCAGCGGGATCTCAATGGAGGCACCTGTAGGTAGCGGTCGCTGGCTTTATCCTATCAAAATTGAAAAGCCTTGTCAGAATATATATTATTGTCTGACGCCGCCGGCGCGCCCCAAGGGCCGGCCCGCGTTCCCTAAGGAGAAATATGAAGAAATTAGCCCTCGCCCTGATCCTGCTCCCCTGCGCGCTTTTCGCCGCCGGTACCGATATGACGCTCAAGGGCGTGACCCTGCCCGGCAAGGTGCAGGTGGACGGCAAGACCCTTTCCCTCAACGGCATAGGCCTGCGCACCAAGATCGTCTTCAAGGTCTACGTGGCCGGCCTGTACCTGGAGAAGAACTCCGCGGACGGCGCGGAGATCGCCTCCTCCGACCAGCTCAAGCGCATGGAGCTGGTCTTCCTGCGCGGCGTGGACGGCGAGGACGTGGCCAAGGCCATCGCCGACGGGTTCGCCAATAACGCGCCCGAGGCGCTGCCGGCCATCAAGGACCGCATCGCCCGCTTCGAGAAGCTCATCCCCAACGTCAAGAAAGGCGACAGGCTGGTCTTCACCTACCGCCCCGGTAAGGGCGTGGAGATAGAGGCCGACGGCAAGCCGCTCGGCGTGATAGAGGGCAAGGACTTCGGCGACGCGCTGATGCTGGTCTGGCTGGGCCCCAAGCCCTCTGACAAGTCGCTGCGCGACGGCCTGCTGGGGCGCTGAGCCGTGGCCGGCGCTCTCTCCCTGCTCCCCGCCCTGCGGCGGGGCGCGGCCTGCCTGACGCTGCTGCTCGGCGCGCTGGCGGCCTTCTGCCCGTTCTGCCGCGCCGCCGAAGGGGAAAGCCCCGTGCGCGAGACCCTGTCCGCCGCGGGCTCGGTGCTCACCGCCCCGCTGCGCCTGGACCGGGAGTCCGCCTGGTGGGCCGGCGGGATAGCGGCCGGCGGCCTGCTGGTCTATTCCGCCGACGGCCAGATACGGCGTCTCTTCGCCAAGAACCAATCCTCCTTTAACGACGACGCCGCCAAGGTCGCCGAGAAGTTCGGCAACGGCGGCTACGAGCTGGGCCTGGTGGGCCTTTACGGCGGCCTCAGCTACGTTTTAGGCAGCGACTACGGTACCCGCACCGCCGTGCTCGCCACCGAAAGCTTCCTGGCCGCCAACGCCGCCGGGACGCTGCTGAAATATTCCGTCGGCCGCGCCCGGCCTTACACGGAGGACGGCAAGCGGCGCTTCACGCCTTTCAAGTTCAAGAGCGCCAGGACGTCGTTCCCGTCCGGCCACACCACCAGCGTTTTCGCCGTGGCCTCGGTCTTCGCCCGCCGCTATGAGAGCCCCGCCGTGGGCATAGCCGCCTACACGCTGGCCGCCTCCACCGCGCTGCAGCGCATCTACGCTGACAAGCACTGGGCGTCTGACGTCTTCGCCGGCGCCGCCCTCGGCACCGCCGTGGGGCGCTGGATAGCCAAACCCGACCGCACGGCCCCGTCCGCCATGCTGCTGCCGGTGAGCGCCCCCGGTTACGCCGGCGCCTCGCTGGTCTATTCTTTCTGAACTATGACCGCCCTCCTTCTTGCCTTGCTCGCCGCCGCCCCGCTCACCGCCGGAGACCTCCCGCGCGTCGTCTTCCAGCCGTCGCACCAGACGGACACCGGCGAGAACTATAACGAGGCCCTGACCGCCTCCGCCATGGTGGACTACGCCATGGCGGCCGCGCCGCATTACGACGAGCACAAGGTCTGGAGCTACGGCCGCAAGGACCTGCACCACGCCGACGCCGGCACCAATACGCTGATCGCCCACACCTCGGCGCTGGAGGACGGCAGACTTTCCGGCTACGCGTGGGAGCTGGCGCGTTCCAACGAGCTGGCCCCGCTCGTCTTCATCGGGGTGCACAATAATTCCGGCTCCGGCCGACACGCGGTCTGGGGCTATATCCACGACGGCGACCCCCTGGAGGCCGCCAACCGCCGCCTTTCCGATATCCTCATCGAGGAGATCTCCCGCGCCACGGACCTGGAGAACCGCGGCACCCACCTGGACAGCTCCACCGGCCGCAACGACTACCGCTGCGCCGCCACCGGCCGCCTGGCCTTCTACAGCGTGGACGAGAACGTCAACAAGGCGCCTTACCGCGTGCTGCTGGAGATAGGCGACATGGAGGCCAACCGCCCCTTCCTGCTGGACGACGCCTCCCGGCGCGCCGTGGGCGAGGCCATCAAGCGCGGGTTGAAGCGCTTCATCGAAAAGATGTAGTCTTCCTGCGGGGGACAATATGCAGAAGATACAGGCCGTGACCCTGGTCATTGACGACCAGGAAGAGATGCTCGAGCTTTGCTCGCGCGTCCTGCAGGACGTGGTGACCGAGGTGGTACAGGCCCCTTCCGTGGCCGCCGCGCGCGCGGCCTTCCACAAGCGCCCCTTCGACCTGGTACTCACCGATATCAACATCGACGCCGACGGCGACGGCGTCATGCTGGCCCGCGAGATCAAGAACATGTCGCCGGACACCAAGGTGGTCATGATGACCGCCGACCCGACGCTGGAAAGCGCCATAGGCGGCATCAAGACCGGGGCGATGGAGTACATCATCAAGCCGTTCTCCACCGATTACCTGGCCAGCGTGATCCGCTCTGTCTTCGAGAAGGCCGCCCTCTCCTCGGAGTTGGCCCGCGAGAAAGCCATGAAGCGCGAACTCGAGGACGCGTACGCCCGCCTGAAGGAGACCGAGAGCGCCAAGGACGCCTTCCTCGGGCGGGTCAACCACGAATTGCGCACCCCGCTGGCCATAGCCGTCACCTCCAGCGAGATCCTGGGCCAGCAGCTTTCCGGCGAACAGCGCGAGCTGTGGCTGCGCGTGGACAAGGCGCTCAAGTGGCTGCACCTCGGCATCGGCGAGCTGCTGCTCTACAGCGGCCTGCTGAAAGGGGAGATCAAGGTGGACCGCAAGGAGACCGACCTCGGCGCGCTGCTCGAGGCCGCCGGGCGCGGCCTCAAGTTCCTTTTCGACGAGGCCGGCGTTACGCTGGCCGTCTCCGCGGAGGGGACGCCGGCGCCCGTGCAAGCGGACCCGGAGCTGCTCTCCGAGGTGTTCCGGCAGCTGTTGGCCAACGGCGTGAAGTTCAACAAGAAAGGCGGCGGCGTGGCCGTGAAGGTGTCCCACCTGCCCGACCGCGCGGTGCTCGCCTTCTCCAATACCGGCCCCGAGGTGGGCGACGAGGCTATGCCGCACCTCTTCGACAACTTCTTCCAGGCCGCCGACTACCTGACGCGCGAAGTGGGGGGCATAGGCCTGGGCCTCGCCACGGTAAAACGCATCATGGAAGCCCACGGCGGCGACGTGGCCGCCAGGAAGAACCCCGGCGGCGGCCTGAGCTTCATCCTGTCGCTGCCCCGCAAGCCGGTTTGAACCCCGGCCCCCGTAATTTATACACTATCCCCTTCGGGGCATGGTGAAATGGTATCACGCGTGCTTTGGGAGCATGAGTCCCCAGTTCGATCCTGGGTGCCCCGATAAAGTTTTCCGAAGCCCCCGAAATTTATATAATATCAGTGCAGCGATATTCCGGGATGGTGTAACGGTAGCACGAGAGACTCTGAATCTCTTTGTCTAGGTTCGAATCCTAGTCCCGGAGCCAAATTTAGGCCCCCTTTTGAGGGGGCCTATTAATTTGGCTCCGGGACAGCGAGACATAATTATGTCTCGCGTTAGGATTCGAAAGCCGGACCTGCGAGGTGAGGACCAGCGGTGCTGGTCCGCAAGAGCGGAGGCGATTTCATGCGTAAGCGAAATCGCCGAGCTGGGGCCGCGCAAGCCCGCTATGCGGGCTATGCGTGGCAGCAGCCCGCAGCAGGGAGGCGGGGTCGCGGGCGGCGACGAGCGACGGCGAGGAGCCGACGCGTGACCGAATCCTAGTCCTAAACTTCAAGGCCCTGGTAACTATGCCGGGGCTTTTTTTTGTATATTTGAAATGGGTTAGGCGGGGTTAAATCAAGATTTAAGACCTGACCCCATTTGCACATAAACATGAGACTTAGAAATATTGCTTGCTGGATAGTCAACTGGGGGTTAAATCTTTCTATATTCTTATCGTTCGGATTGCTGTTGCTGATTTCCTGGTGGGCCGTGTATGCTTGTTTTATGCATCCTGAATATTGGTATAAATCCCAGCCGCCGTCTGTAAATTCATATCAAGAGTCGATGCAGATCCTGAAACAATTGTATAAACCTGATGGAAAGAATTAGACGGATAATTGATTGGGGGCGGCTAAACCGTATTAAGGCCAAGTTGACGCTGTTGGTCATCATTTGGCTGGTTACAGCGATTGTTTTTGCCGTTGTGCGCCTATTACACCGTGGCGAGGTGTGGCATTCCCCTTTCTCAATTGAAGGCGTCCCGGCTTCTCTGGGAAGCCCCAGTGCTGTTAATTAGTTTGACCTTACCCCGCAATTCCTACCAGTCTGAATGTGTAAAATTTAAGCATTTACTGTCCTCGCTGCAAACTCCTGCGGCGTCAGATTCCCTAGCGAGCTGTGCGGCCTGAAGCTGTTGTAGTCCTGC
>JAJZRA010000078.1 GCA_021847485.1 bacterium | reverse complement strand
GCGCGTCCCCTTCACCCGGCGCACGATCTTCTCCACCGCTATGCCGGTCTCCTCTATCTTCTTCAGGTCGGAGCCGAAGATCTTGATGCCCACCGGCGTGCGCACGCCGGTGGTCAGCATGTCTATGCGCGCCTTGATCGGCATGGTCCAGGCGTTGGAGACGCCGGGGAACCGCATTCTGGAATCGATGTCCGTTATCAGCTCGTCCCAGGTCAGGCGGTCGTACCAGACGCGGCGCAGCAGGCCCTGTACGAAGCCCGGCGTCCACGACGAGTACCAGCGGTCCTTGCGCCGCCACTGGTCCGCCGGCTTGAGCACGGCGACCGTTTCCATCATCGAGAACGGCGCGGGGTCGGTGGAGGTGTCGGCGCGGCCGGCCTTGCCGAACACCCGCTCCACCTCGGGAACGGACTTCAGGATGCGGTCCTGCGTCTCCAGCAGCTGCTGGGCCTGCGTGACCGAGATGCCGGGCAGCGTGGTGGGCATGTAGAGTATCGTGCCCTCGTTCAGGGGCGGCATGAACTCGGAGCCGGTGTTCAGGTAGACCGGGATGGCCGTGAGGATGAGCAGCAGCGCCGCGCCCAGCACCTTCTTCGGGTGCGCCAGCGTCCAGCGGCAGACCGGCTCGTAAGCCTTGAAAAGCCGGCTGGAGATCGGGTGCTTCTCTTCGGGGTAGTATTTCCCGACGGTAACGGCGTTGACCGCTCCGGCCAGCCAGCGCGGCCTGAAGTCCACCCGGTCCATGCGCGTGAACATCATTCGCAGCGCCGGGTCGAGCGTGATGGCCAGCAGGGCCGCCACGAACATCGTCAGGTTCTTGGTGTAGGCGAGCGGCTTGAACAGGCGGCCCTCCTGGCCCGCCAGCGTGAAGATGGGCAGGAAGGCCACCGCTATGACCAGCAGCGAGAAGAACACCGACGGGCCCACTTCCTGCAGGGCTTCCAGCCGCACGGCGTGGAAGTCGCCTTTGCGCCCCCCCGCTTCCCAGTGTTCGAGCTTCTTGTAGGCGTTCTCCACCTCCACGATCGCGCCGTCCACCAGCACGCCTATCGAGATGGCTATGCCGGAGAGCGACATGATATTGGAGCTGATGCCGGCGAAATACATCGGGATGAAGGCCAGCAGCACCGAGACCGGTATGGTGACTATGGGTATTATCGCCGACGGGAGATGCCACAGGAAGAGCAGGATGACCAGGCTCACGATGATCATTTCCTCGGTGAGCTGGCGCTTGAGCGTGTCTATCGCGCGCGTGATGAGGTCGGCGCGGTCGTAAGTGGTCACTATCTCCATGCCTTCGGGCAGCGACGGCTTTATCTCCGCGAGGCGCGCCTTCACGCGCTCTATGACCTTGAGCGCGTTCTCGCCGTGGCGCATCACCACTATGCCGCCCACCGCGTTGCCCTGACCGTCGAGGTCGGCCACGCCGCGGCGCAGCTCGGGGCCCAGCGCCACCGTGCCGATGTTGCGCACCAGTACCGGCGTGCCGCCGGGGCCTCGCCCCACCACGATGTCCTCTATGTCCCGCACCGACCTGGCGTAGCCCCGGCCGCGGATCATGTACTCGGCGCCGGAGTACTCTATCAGCCGCGCGCCGGACTCCTCGTTGCCGTCCTGCACGGCCTTTATGACCTTGTCTATCGGGATGCCGTAGGCCGAGAGCGCGTTGGGGTTCAGCGCGATCTGGTACTGCTTCTGGAAGCCGCCTATCGCCGCCACCTCGGCCACGCCGGGCACCGACTGCAGCTGGTAGCGCAGGTTCCAGTCCTGGAAGGAGCGCAGCTGGGAGAGGTCGTGCCGGCCGGTCCTGTCCACGAGGGCGTACTGGTACACCCAGCCCACGCCGGTGGCGTCGGGGCCGAGTTCGGTCTTGACGCCCTCGGGCAGCTGCGGCAGGATCTTGCCCAGGTACTCGAGCACGCGCGAGCGCGCCCAGTAGATGTCGGTGCCGTCCTCGAAGATCACGTAGACGTAGGAGAAGCCGAAATCCGAGAAGCCGCGGATCGTCTTCACCTTCGGCAGGCCGAGCAGCGAGGTGACGACCGGGTAGGTGACCTGGTCCTCTACCACGTCGGGCGAACGGTCCCACTTGGAATAGACTATGACCTGCGTGTCGGAGAGGTCCGGTATCGCGTCGAGGTTGATGTTCTTTACCGCGTAGAGGCCGCCGGCCGCGGCGCCACGCGCCGTGATGAGCACCAGCGCGCGGTTGCGGGCGGAGAAAGCTATTATGCGCCTTATCATCGCTAGTTCCCCAGGGCCGCCTTCATCCTGGACTCCGAGTCCACCAGGAAATTGGCCGAAGTCACCACGGTCTCTCCGGCGCGCAGGCCGGAGAGTATCTCCGCATAGTCGTCGTTGACGCGGCCGGTCCTTACCTCCCTCGGTTCGAAAGTCCCCTCTCCCTTCATCACGAACACCAGCTCGCGCTCTCCGGTGTCCAGCACCGCCCCGGCCGGCACCGCCAGCGCCGGCTGCGTATCGACGGCAATGGCCGCTTCCACGTACATCTCCTGCCGCAGCTCCTTGCCCGGGTTCTTCACCTCTATGCGGGCGCGCAGCGTGCGGGTGTCGGCGGAGAAGATCGGGTCCAGCGAGCGCACGACTCCGGGGAACTCCCCGCCGGGATAGGCGCTGGCGGTGATCGCCGCCTTCTGGCCCGGCTTTACCGACGCGGATTCGTACTCGTAGATCTGCGCGTAAACCCAGACCTCGTCCTCGGGGAGCAGCAGGTTCTCGTAATGTTTCGGGTCCTTTTCGGCCTCGGCCAGGTAATCTTCGCCCAGGCCCATCTGCCGCAGCTTCATTCTTGAGGAATCCACCACGGCCCTGGCGCGCTCCGCCGCCTCCGGCCAGCCGCCGTCCTTTATCTTGTCGTAGGCGGCCTTCGCCTCGCGGTATTCGGTGATGGTCCTGTAGAGGTCCGGGTCGTAGGCCACGGTGCCGGCCGCCCGGACCGTCCTGGCGACGGTGCGCCAGGCCGCCTTGCCGGTGCGCAGGCCTATCAGCTGCTGTTTCTCCGGGCTGATGGTCACGGGGCCGCGCCCGGCCACGGCGGCGGCGGCCGCCCGGTCGTCGTAGACCGGCACGTAGTCCATGCCCATCTCGTCCTTCATCGGGACCTTGGACGTGACGGAAGGGTCCATCGGGTTCCGGTAGAACTTCACCTTGCGCTCCCCGGCCGGCGCCGCCGCCGGGACGGCGGCCGCGCGTTTTACGAGGTGCATGCCGCAGATCGGACAGTCGCCGGGACGGTCCGAAGTGTAGTCCGGGTGCATCGGGCAGTAGTAGACTTCTTGCTGCGCCCCGGCGCGGACGCCGTGGAAACGGCGGTAGGAGGCCCAGCCTCCGCCGATCAGCAGTACGGCCGCGATCGCGGCGACGAGAAGTTTCATTTTCGCGGTCATATGCCTTCCCCCGTTATGGCTTTTATGCGGGCCAGCCAGCCGGCGTAGCCGGCGGCATATTCGTAATATTCGCGCTTGGTCTCGAGCAGCGTGCGGTTGGAGTCCACCAGGTCCAGGAAATCGGTCCTGCCGGCCTGGTAGCCGGCCTCGGCGGCCTTCAGGGATTCCTCGGCCTGCGGCAGCACCGTGCCGCCGTAGAGCTCCAGCAGCCGCGCGTAGTAGTTCAGCTTCACCGCTGCTCCCTTCAGCTCCAGCAGCACGGCGTTCTTGGCGGCGTCGTATTCGGCCGCGCTCATGTCGCGCTCCGCCTTGGCCTCGGCCGCAGCCGCGGCGTTGCGGCCGAACCACAGCGGGACGGTCAGGCCCAGCGAAAGGTCGTAGGTGCCGTCCATCGCCGGCGTATCCGAAGAGCGGCGGCGCCAGCTCAGCATGAAGTCCGGCGCGTATTCCGAGCGCGCCAGCGAGACCTTCTTCTCCGAGGCCTTCAGGCGCGCCGCCATCGCGGCGAGCTCCGGGTTGCCGGCGAGCGCCCTGGCCTCCAGCGCCTTGTAGTCCGCCGCGGCGGGCTTCTCGTCCGAGGCCTCGGGCTCGGGCAGCGGGGTCTCGGGCGGCCGGTTGCGCAGCGCGTTCAGGCGCGCCGCGGCGGTCTCCTTGTCCTGCTGTACGGTGATCAGCATGTTCAGCGCCTTGGACAGTTCCACCTGCGCCTTGATCGCGTCGCCCTGCGGCGCCTGGTTAACGGCGTAGCGCGTTTCGGCTATGCGGGCGAACTTCTTGAGCAGTTCCAGGTTCTCGGCGTAGACGCGCTCGGTCCGCCAGAGCAGCGCGTAGTCGTAGAAGGCCCCGCGGGCCTCGGCCAGCACCCTGTTGGCCTTGTCGCCCTTCAGGGCGGAGTAGTATTCCCCTTCCGCCCTCGCGGCGCCTTTCTGGAGTCGGTATTTATAGGGATTGCGGAACTCCTGGCGGACCATGATGTCCCTTTCGGTCGCGCCGCCGCTCAGGACGCCGCCGCCGTACATGCGCTCGAACTCCACCGTCGGGTCCGGGGGCAGCCAGGCCTGCTTAACCCTGGCGGCGGCGGCCTTGGCCAGCGCGGCCGAGGCCGCTATCTCGGGGTTGGCGGCGCGCACCTCCGCGAGGTAGGCGGCCAGGTTCAGGCGCGCCCCCTCCTGCGCGGCGGCGGGAACGACGGCGAACAGTATCAGGGCTGCGGCTGTTTTCATATCCCCTCTATTTCGCCGGCCCGGCGGCCGGGCCCCCGAGCGGCGTCATAAGGAATACCCCGGCCGCCGCGGCCTTCTGCGCGCCGGACAGGCGCGCGAAGGATAACGCTGCGGGCGTGGAACTCTGCCGGCAGGCCGAGAGCCTCCCTGGGGCCGGGGCGTTCGGAACTCATGGCTGTATTTTACTTTATTATAGCGGCGGCGGCAAAGGCCGCGTCAGGGCTTGGGCGGCGCGGCTAGATGTCTGACCGCCTCGGCGGCGCAGGCCATCCCGAAGGCGGCCGTCACGAAGCCGGCGGTGCCGAGCACCACGGCCTTCTTAACGCACCGCTCGAACTCCCCCTTGCCGCGGTTCGGGCAGTCCGGGGAGCCGCAGGTGATCTGTTCGGAGGCGGGGCCGGGCACGGCCGGGGCCTCGAGCGAGCAGACCGCCCTCACGCCGAAAGGGCCTTTCCGCGGGAAATGGTACTTGGACTTTAGGATCTTGCGCACCGCGCGGGCCAGCGGGTCCAGCTCGGTGCGCCCGAGGTCCATGACCCTGACCTGCGTAGGGTCGACGCGGGAGCCGGAGCCGGTGGAGGTGATGAACGGGATCCCGTTGGCGCGGCAGTAGTGGATCAGGAAGCACTTGGAGGTGATATGGTCTATCGCGTCGACTATGAAATCGGGGCGGTCCGCCAGCAGCTCCGCGTGGGTCTCCTCGCTGAAAGGGCGGGCCACGGCGTCCACCCTGGCGTGCGGGTTGATCAGGCGCAGGCGTTCGGCCAGCACCTGCACCTTGAGCCTGCCGACGTTGCCCCCCACGGCCTGCAGCTGGCGGTTGAAATTGCGCAGGCAGACGGTGTCGAAATCTATCAGCGTCAGGCGCCCCGCGGCGGAGCGGCAGATGCCCTCGGCCGCCCAGGAGCCTACTCCCCCGCAGCCGACCACCATCACATGGGCGCGGCGCAGGCGCTCGAAGCCTTCCGGCCCGAACAGGCGCAGGACCCGGTCGAACCTGTTATCGCCGCTCCCGGCCTCCCGGGCGTTCCGCGTGGTCATGCTGATATTATATTTCATTAGGCGGCCCGCCCGGGCCTCATTTCTCAAGGTACCCTAAAGGCCCTTGAAAAAGGCCGGTCCGGGAGCTACACTATTATTGGGAAGAGGGCCTCTCCCGAGAGAAGTCGCAGAGAAGTGAGGCCCATGAAGAGGGCGGACCAACGGGTCCGCCCCACTTTTTGCCGCGGGGCCGGGATGAGGGGTTGAGGGATGTCGCGCAGGGTGAGGCTTACGCAAGGGCGCCTGATGCGCATAGCGCTCGATGCGCCACGGCCGTAGGCCAGCGCCGAACCCGAGCGATCAAGCGGCGGCAACGGTGTTGCCGACCGCGGCCCGAGGCCCCTCATCCCAGCGCCCGGGGCCGTATCAGTCCGCTACGGCCGGTTCCGGTACGGGATAGCCGGCCTGCGCCCTGCGCCGCAGCAGCTTCAGCCACGAGGCGGCGGAGGTGAACGTGATCAGGCAGGCCAGCGCCAGCATCACCGCCGTCAGCGCGACGTTGATGTAGCCCTGCGCGTCGCCGCGCGGCAGGTAGTTGCCGAAGATGTTCATCACGCCGGCCGCCGCCGTGGTGGCCAGCATGAAGACGAAGGGCAGGAAAGTGATCAGCGCGTAGGAGGGCTTGGCCGCGCGCTTCAGGATGAACGTCGTGCCTATGGCGAGGGCTATCGCCGACAGCAGCTGGTTGGCCACGCCGAACATAGGCCAGATGGTGGTGACGTTGCCGGCGAGCAGCATCCCGCCCCAGGCCGCGCAGACCAGCGCGCTCGTCAGGAACACCCCCGGCCACCAGTCGGTCCTGCCGAACGGCTTGTAGACCGTGCCGAGCACTTCCTGCGTCAGGTAGCGCGCGACGCGCGTGCCGGCGTCTATCGTCGTCAGGATGAAGAGCGCCTCGAACATGATGGCGAAATGGTACCAGTAGGACAGCAGGTGCTTCATGCCGGGTATCGCCGCGAAGATCTGCGCCATGCCGACCGCCAGCGACACCGCGCCGCCGGCCCGCCCTTCGAGGTGCTCCCCCACCGCCGCCGCCATCGCCGGCAGGTTGCTGACGGACAGCCCCAGCTTCTGGAACACCGCCGGCGGCACGTTGATGGCGAAATAGTCGCCGGGCAGCAGCACGCAGGCGGCCACCAGCGCCATGATGGAGACGAAGCCCTCGGTCAGCATGGCCCCGTAGCCTATCATGCGCAGGTCCTTCTCGCTGGCTATCATCTTGGGCGTCGTGCCGGAGCTGATCAGCGAGTGGAAGCCCGAGATGGCGCCGCAGGCTATCGTGATGCAGACGTACGGCCAGACCTTGCCGGGGATTATGGGGCCGCCGCCGCCGACGAACGACGTGAAGGCCGGGGCGGAGAGGTCCGGGTGCACCCACAGGATGCCGAGGAACAGCAGGCCGATCGTGCCTATCTTCATATAGGAGCTCAGGTAGTCGCGCGGGGCCAGCAGCAGCCAGACCGGCAGCACCGAGGCGAGCCCGCCGTAGACGGCCAGTATCACGGAAAGCGAGGTCTTGGAGTACAGGAAGTAATGGGCCAGGGGACCGCGCGAGAGCGGCTCCCCGAAGACGATGGCCAGCACCACCAGCGCGACGCCTATGGCGGAAGCCTCGGCGATCCTGCCGGGCCGGAACTTCTCGATATAGAGCCCCACTAAGACCGCTATCGGTATCGTGGCCGCTATCGAGAACGTGCCCCAGGCGCTCTCGGCGAGCGCGTTGACCACCACCATCCCCAGGCCGGCGAGGGCCGTGATGATGATGAACAGCACGGCGGTCCCGGTGGCGCCGCCGGTGACGCGGCCCACCTCCCGCCTGGCTATCTCGGTGAGGGACATCCCGTCGTAGCGCACCGAGGCGAAGAGGATCACCAGGTCGTGCACCGCGCCGGCCAGCACGCTGCCTATCAGGATCCACAGGAAGCCGGGCAGGTAGCCGAACTGCGCCGCCAGTACCGGGCCCACCAGCGGGCCGGCCCCGGCTATCGCCGCGAAATGGTGGCCGAAGAGCACCCAGCGGTTGGTGGGCTTGTAATCGTAGCCGTTCTCCCTGGTATAGGCCGGGGTCTTCCTGTCGGGGTCGAAGACCAGCACCTTAGCTATGATGAACCCGGCGTAGTAGCGGTAGGCGAGGGCGTACACCAGCAGGGCTATTATCAGCAGCGGCAGGGCGTTCATCGCGGGCTCCTCAGTGGCAAGAAAGGGATATCCTTATCCTAGGAAATATGGGGCGGAGGGTTCAAACCGCGGCCGGCGTTGAACCCTCCCCCGGGCTTTTTGATAGAATAAGGTATAGTCTGGCGGGAGGGAACGTGGCAAAGTTCATCGAGAAACCCAAGCTGGTATCGGCTTCGGGCAACAAGCCCAAGATCATCGAGGAATACATCGGCCGTGCCAATTCCGGCACTACCACCATCAGCGTGGCCCGCATGGTGAGCCCGGGCGGCTGGGTAGAGCCCCAGCAGCAGCCCCGTTTCACCGAGTATACGCTCGTGCTCAAAGGTTTGCTGCGGGTCGAGACCCAGAACGGCACCTTCGACGTGAAGGCCCAGCAGGCCATCATCATGGAGCCGGGCGAGCGGGTGCGCTACTCCACCCCCGGGCCCGAGGGCGCCGAGTACATAGCCATCTGCCTGCCGGCGTTCTCGTTCGAGACCGTGATGCGCGACGGGGAGACCAAGAGACCTTACTGATCCCGGCGCCGGGAAAAGGAACAGGCCGCTCGCGCGGCCTGTTTTTTTTACGCCTTCGCGGACCTTATCTTCAGCCGTCTGCCGGCGACCATGAACTCCTCCCCTCCCCGGTGGTGCAGCGTGGCCGGGGCCTTCCTGGCGGGGTCGACCCAGGCCTTGACCACCTTGAACACGAGCAGGTCGTACCTGGCCGCCATGCGGGCGTCGTGCAGGCGGCATTCGAGGCTGGCCCAGCATTCCTTTATCAGCGGGGCTTTGACCAGCGCGGCCTTTTCGGGCGTGAGGCCGAACTTCGCGAACTTGTCCACGCGGGCGCCGCTGACGTTGCCGCAGGCCACGGTCTCCCGCGCGATGCTTACGTCGGGGATATTGATCACGCATTCTTTCGAGGCCCTGATCATCCCGAAGGAATGGTTGCGGCCGCTTATGACGCAGCCGACGAGGGGCGGGTCGAAGTCTATCATCGTGTGCCAGGACATCGGCATCACGTTGAGGCGCCCCTTCCAGGCCGAGCTGACCAGGATCACCGGGCCCGGCTCGAGCAGCGAGTAGACCTTCGCCAGAGGGAAGTTCTTTTTCATGGTCAGTTCAGCACTCCCCTGGAGGCGAGGCGCCGCGCGTAGAAACAGACGCCGGCCGCAATGACCCAGCCCCCGGCCATCCCGGCTATCCCGGAGCCGCCGAAAGCCCGCACCCAGTCCTTGGCCGCCAGCTCCCATGCGGTGGACCCCACCGAGACGGCAAGCCCCGCCGCGAAGAGCCAGAAAGCGGACCTGCGCAGGGCCAGCAGGGCCCCCGCGCCGAGGAGGTTCAGCAGCACGATGACGGCCGTAACGGCGTAGTCGGCCGCGGTCATGCCCTCGTAGTACCGCTGCTGCAGCGGCGTCAGCTGCACCTTGCCGGCCAGCAGCAGGTAATAGGCCAGGCCGGTCCAGAGCGCGGAAAGCGCGTAGAAAACTCCTATGATCCAGACCAGGGCCGGGCGCGCGGGCCTCTTTTGTGCGTCGTTGTTATCCATCTTCCCTCCCGGAGAAATCATACCAAATAAAGCCGGCGCGGGCGTAAAAGAACGCGCCCGG
>JAJZRA010000077.1 GCA_021847485.1 bacterium | reverse complement strand
AAGTGGCAGAAGGACGGCAAGAAGGTCATCCTCGTCCGCGAGGAGACCAACCCCGAGGACGTCGAGGGTATGCGCGCGGCCGAGGCCATCCTGACCGCCCGCGGCGGCATGACCTCCCACGCGGCCCTCGTGGCCCGCGGCTGGGGCAAGTGCTGCGTCGTCGGCTGCGCCGGCGTCGAGATAACCCACGGCGGCAAGCAGTTCACGCTGGGCGGCGAGACCATCAAGGAGGGCGACTGGATCTCCCTGAACGGCTCCAAGGGCCTCGTCTATAACGGCAAGCTCGACATGGTGGACGCCAGCGAGTCGCTGGGCACGCTGGGCGAGTTCCTGAAGATCTGCAACGGCGTCCGCGCCCTCAAGGTGTGGACCAATGCCGACACCCCGGCGGACTCCACCGTGGCCCGCAAGTTCGGCGCGGAGGGCATAGGCCTGTTCCGCATCGAGCACATGTTCTACGGCAAGGGCTCCGACCAGGCCCTGTTCCAACTGCGCAAGATGATCATGTCGAAGACGCTCGAGGAGCGCAAGAACGCGCTCAACGACCTCTTCCCGTTCATGAAGAACGACATCAAGAACACGCTGAAGGTCATGGAAGGCCTGCACGTTACGATCCGCCTGATGGACCCCCCGCTGCACGAGTTCGTGCCGCACCAGAAGGAGAAGCTCGAGGAGCTCGGCAAGTCGCTGAACATCTCCTTCGAGGAGCTCGAGACGCGCGCCACCGCGCTGCGCGAGAGCAACCCGATGATGGGCCACCGCGGCGTGCGCCTCGGCGTGACCTACCCGGAGATCACCGAGACCCAGGCCCGCGCCATCTTCGAGGCGGCCGCCGACCTCTATAAGGAAGGCGTCAAGGTGTACCCCGACATCATGATCCCGGTCGTCTCCCTCGAGACCGAGGTGCAGCACCAGACCGAGATCATCCACCGCGTCTACTCCGAGGTCTCCAAGGCCCGCGGCGTGAAGTTCCAGTACATGGTGGGCACGATGATCGAGATCCCGCGCGCCGCGCTGATCGCCGGCAAGCTGGCCGAGACGATGCAGTTCTTCTCGTTCGGCACGAACGACCTGACGCAGATGACGTTCGGCTATTCCCGCGACGACTCGGGCTACTTCCTGAAGGAATACTCCGAGAAGGGCCTGCTGCCCGTGGACCCGTTCCAGAGCATCGACCAGACCGGCGTCGGCGAGCTGATCAAGTTCACCGTCGAGCGCGGCCGCAAGACCCGCAAGGACCTGAAGATCGGCATCTGCGGCGAGCAGGGCGGCGAGCCGGCTTCCGTGGAGTTCTGCCACAAGGTCGGCCTGAACTACGTGAGCTGCTCCCCGTTCCGCGTGCCGATAGCGATCCTGTCGGCCGCGCAGGCGCAGATCAAGGCCCCGCGCAAGAACAAGTAACGAGTGCCGAAGCGCAAGTTCAAGTACTTCCCGATGGTCATTGCCTCCCCCTCGGGGGGAGGCAAGACCGTCGTGCGTTCCGGTCTGCTGAAGCTCAATAAGAAGTTCGCCTTCAGCGTGACCTGCACGACGCGGCCCCGCCGTCCCGGCGAGGTGGAGGGCAAGGACTACTATTTCGTGACGGTGCCCCAGTTCCTGAAGCTGAGGAAAGAGGGCAGGCTGCTGGAGTGGGCCAAGGTGCACGGCAACTACTACGGCACGCCGGTCAAGTCCGTGATGCAGGTGCTCGAGAAGGGCCGCATCCCGGTGATGACGATAGACGTGAAAGGCGCGCGCTCGGTGAAGCGCATCTTCCCGGAGGCGGTGACGGTGTTCCTGCTTCCCCCGGACCTGAAGACGCTGGTGCAGCGCCTGCGCGGCCGCGGCGAGAAGCCCGAGAACGTGGCGATACGCCTGGAGACCGCGCGCTCGGAGATAAAAGTGGCGTCCACCTTCGACTACCTCGTCATCAACGACAAGTTGCCCGAGGCGGTGCGCGAAGTGGCCGCGATCGCCGAGCTGGAGACGCGCAAGATAAACCGGAACCTGGACAAGGTGCGGGCCTTCGGCAGCGAACTGGCCAGGAAAAGATTCTAAGGAACTCCTCTGATCGGCCCCGCTCTTGCGGGGACGACGGGGACGGGAGGACAAGATGACGACGCATACCAAGACCGAGAACCAGCAGGACGACCTGGAGAAGCTGATAAGCGACTACGGCCCGTCCAAGTACAACGATATCGTGCGCGCCATGCAGTGGGCCCGCCACCTCCGCCGCCAGGAGGAGTTCCGCAACGTGCCGATGGCGGAGCTGATCGACCGCGCCCTGTTCGACATCGTCAGCGGCAAGGTGAAGGTCGAGGAGATCGAAGAGGCCATCAAGAAGGACCTCGCCCTGATGGAGAGGCTCGATGCCAAGCGCTCCGACGAGACCCGCCGGCCCCGCGCCGTCAAGGAAGAGAGCCCGGCCAAAGAAGCCGCCTGAGCCGTGAGGCGCGAGCTGGCGGAAGCGGCCGTTGACCTGGCCGCCTATCTAAAGGGCCTCGACGACAGCCTCGCCGAGCCGGTACCCGGGGGCGCCGCCGGAGCGGCGCCCGCGCCGTCCCTGGCCGCCGCCTCCTCCCCCGCCCGCCCGCCCGAGCCCGCTATGCGGGAAGAACGCCCTGCCGACATGGACGCCCTAGCCGCGCAGGTCCGCGGCTGCCGCAAGTGCGGCCTGGGCCACGCCCGCCTCAAGGCCGTCTTCGGGGTCGGCTCCTGCAAGGCCAGGGTCGTCTTCGTGGGCGAAGGCCCGGGCTTCCAGGAGGACCACCAGGGCGAGCCTTTCGTCGGTCGCTCCGGGCAGCTCCTCGACAAGATCCTCGAGACCGTGCTCGGCCTCAAGCGCGCGGACGTCTACATCGCCAACATCGTCAAGTGCCACCCGATGAAGAACCCCGAGACGCCGGAGGCGCACGGCAACGACCGCCCCCCGACCCCCGAGGAGATCTCCGCCTGCCGCCCTTATCTCGACGAGCAGCTCCGCTTCATCCGGCCGGCCTGCATCGTCACGCTGGGCTCGGTCGCCACCAAGGTGCTGCTCGGCACCGAGAAGGGCATCTCGCTAGTGCGCGGCCGCGCCTATGACTATCCCGTCGAGCTGTTCGGTCCCGGCCACCCGATAAAGGTGGTCCCGACCTACCATCCCGCGGCCCTGCTGCGCAATCCCAACCTTAAGCGCGACACCTGGGAGGACATGAAGCTGCTGAAGTCCCTCCTGGACGCCGCCAAATGACCGCGGCGCCCGCCGCCCCAAACTGGTAGAATAGAGTGCGGCCATGCTCGCAGAGCTATCTTTCCCCATCCCGCTGAGGCGGACCTTCTACTACCAGCTCCCCGAAGAGCTGGAACTCTCCGCCGCGCCCGGCCTGCGCGCGCTGGCCCCGCTGGGCAGGCGCGAAGCCGTGGGCGTGGTCCTGCGCGTGCTGCCCGAGAAGGACGCCGACCTGAGCGGGTTCAAGGAACTCAAGTCCGTGACGCGCCTGCTGGACGAGGTCCCGCTCTTCCCCGAGGACGCGCCGGCCCTGGCGTCCTGGATGTCGGCGTCCTGGGGGTCGCCCCAGGGCCTCTGCCTCGGGGCCTTCTACGCGCACGCCCCGCGCGAGCTGCCGCCGGCCCTCCCGGACCAGGCGCTCACCGCGCCCGCCGCGCCCGCGCCCGCCGCGCCGGAAGGCCTCGGCGCCCTGGCCGCACGGCTGGCCGCGGGCGAACCGGGCCCGTGCCTGCTGCGCCTGCCCGCGCTGGAACTCCGGGAATCCATTTACCCGGCCCTGTTCGCCGCCGCCCTTAAGAAGGAAGGCTCGCAGGGGCTGCTACTGGTCCCGGACCTCAATTTCATCCCCCCGCTGGCCGCCGCCCTGGAGCCGTTCTTCCCGGGGCGCGTGGGCCAGTGGCACGCCCGCCTTACGCCCAAGCGGCGGGCCGAGGCCTGGGCCGGCGCGCTGCGCGGCGCCTCGGCCGTGACGATCGCCACCCGCACCGGCGTCTTCCTGCCTTTCAAGGACCTGCGCTTCGCCCTGCTGGACGGCGAGCACGAGGAGGTCTACAAGCAGGAGGAGGCCGAGCCGTTCTACCACGCCCGCGAGGTGCTGCTGCGCCGGACCGCGGCGCTCAAGGCCGCCTGCGTGCTGGCCAGCCCCTGCCCTTCCATAGAGTCGTGGGGCGCGGCCGCCTCCGGCGGGCTGGCGCGCTACGAGGCGCCCGGCCGCGGGCCGCTGGCCGGTCCCGCGCCCGACGTGCGGGTGCTGGACATGGCCGACTATCCCGGCGAGGTGATAGCCCGCCCGATAGCCGACCGGCTGCGGGCCGTGGTCGCCTCCGGCTCCCAGGCCCTGATCATCGCCGGCCGCAAGGGCTACGCCTCGCGCCTGTTCTGCGCCAACTGCGGCTGGATGAAGCGCTGCCCCGACTGCGGCCCGGGGATGACGCTGGTGAAGGACGCCGGCGGAGGCCGGTTGCTGCTCTGCCGCCGCTGCGGCCGCAGGGAGCCGCCGCCGCAGGTGTGCCCGCAGTGCGGCGGGCGCGTCTTCAGGGATTACGGCTCAGGGACGCAGAAGGCTCAGGAGGCGGTCGCCCGCCTCTGCCCTTCCGCCAGGATAGCCCGCTTCGACGGGGACGTGCTGCGCGGGTCCCTCAAGGCCATGCGCGCCGCGCTGGACGGCTTCGCCGGGGGCGAGGCGGACGTGCTGGTGGGGACGCGGATAGCGCTCAGGGAGCTGGGCGCGCCGCGCCTGGCCCTCGCGGCCTTCATCGACGCGGATTCCGAGCTTTCAGGGGCGGATTTCAGGGCTTCCGAGAAGGCCTACCGGGGCTTCTACAGCGCCTGGCGCCTGCTGGGCGCCGGCGGCGAGCTCTTCATCCAGACGCGCGAGAGCGGCCATTACGTCTTCTCCCGGCTGGCCGAGATGGACTACCCGTCCTTCGCCGACGGCGAGCTGGCCGCCCGCAAGGAGTTCTTCTACCCGCCGTTCTGCCGCATCGTCAAGGTGCGCTTCGCCTCTTACGACGCGGGGGCGCTCGAGGCCGCCGAGTCCGACTTCCTGCGCGCCATGGAGTTCCTCGGCGCGGCCGGGGACGGCAGCGAGATCCTGGGCCCGGTGACCCAGCCCGGCCAGGAGCGGCGCAAGTTCCTCAGCGAGTACTACCTGGTCAAAGCCGCCACCGCCCGGGCCTCGGCGCTCTGCCTGGAGAAGGCGCGCCTGCTGCCGCCGCGCCCCGGCGTGAAGTATTTCGTCGAGGCCGACCCGCACGCCTTCCTCTGAGCCCCTCGCGCGCCCGCGCGCAAAAATAATACAATTAAGGGCTATGAACACAGACGAGCTCCTCAAAGAGATCACCCGCGGCTCGGTGGACGTGGTCAGCCGCGAGGACCTGGCCAAGAAGCTGTCCTCGGGCAAGAAACTCAGGATAAAGCTCGGCGCCGACCCCACCAGCCGGGACCTGCATCTCGGGCACAGCGTCGTCCTCTCCAAACTGCGCCGCTTCCAGGACCTCGGCCATACCGCCGTGCTGATCATCGGGGATTTCACCGCCCAGGTCGGCGACCCGTCCGGCCGCGACTCCACGCGCCCCGTGCTCGACCACGAGACCGTGGCCGACAACGCCAGGACCTACACCGAACAGGCCTACAAGGTGCTGGACCCGGCCAGGACGGAGATCCGCTTCAACAGCGAGTGGCTCAAGCCGTTCTTCGCCAGCCCGGCCGCCGGCGTCTCCGATTTCATCAACGTCACCAAGAACGTCACCATCTCCCGCCTGCTCGAGCGCGAGGATTTCCGCGCCCGCATGAAGGCGGGCACTCCGATAAGCCTGCTCGAGATCCTCTACCCCCTGCTGCAGGGCTACGATTCGGTGGCCGTGAAGGCCGACGTGGAGCTGGGCGGCCAGGACCAGATCTTCAACCTGCTCGTCGGCCGCGACCTGCAGAAGCTCTACGCGCAGGAGCCGCAGGCGGTCATGACGCTGCCGCTGCTCGTCGGCACCGACGGCGAAAGGAAGATGTCCAAGTCCTACGGCAATTACGTCGGCCTCAACGACCTGCCCAACGACATGTTCGGCAAGCTGATGTCGGTGTCGGACGCGCTGATGTACGACTACTACGAGCTGCTGACCTCCGAGGACCCGGCCGCCGTGAAGGCCGAGCACCCGATGGAGGCCAAGAAGAAGCTGGCCGGCCTCGTCACGGCCCGGTTCCACGGGGCCGAGCAGGCCGCCGCCGCGCGCGCCCATTTCGAGCAGGTGTTCTCCCGCAAGGAGCTGCCCGAGGAGATGGAGACGTACCGGGCCGAGAAACCCGGCAAGCTCTCCTACCTGATGGTGGCCGCCGGCCTGGCCAAGGGCATGAACGAGGCCCGCAGGCTGATCTCCCAGGGCGCGGTGCGCCTGGACGGCGAGAAGGTCTCCGAGGACATCCTGTTCGAGCCGCGCCCCTGCGTGCTGCAGGTCGGGCGCAGGCAGTTCAGGAAGATAGAGAAGTGACGGGGGGTTGCATGTCTGACAGGATAAGAACCGCGGCGCTGGCGCTGCTTATGCTGGCTCCGGCCGGGGCCGCCCGCGCCCAGGAGGACGCGGAGGGCGCCGGCGCCCAGGACTACCAGAAGCTGATGCAGCAGATGCTGAAGTCCGGCTCCTACGACCAGGGCCAGGGCGGCGGCTGGGACGCGCGCCTGAAGGTGGTCTCCGGCGAGGTCCTGCTGAAGCCTTCCGGTTCGGAGGCGTGGACCAAGGTCTCCGGCGAGGTGCCGCTGGACCCGGACGATGCGGTCAAGACCGCCGGCGACGGCGTCGCCGAACTCTATCTCGACGACAAGGGCGCGCTCGCGCTGGGCCGCAACACGCTGCTCGAGGTCGGTCCGCTGGACCAGGGCGATACCTCCTTTTCGCTCTCCTACGGTTCCGTAGCCGCGAAGATAAAGCACTTCCTCAGCGACAGGTTCAAGATGCAGTTCCGCACCCCCTCCGCGGTCTGCGCCGTGCGCGGCACAGAATTCGCGCTCGAACACTCCCAGATGGGCAAGAGGACCTCGGTGGCGGTCTACGACGAGGGCAAGCTGGCGGTCACGCCCCTTACCGAGGACTCCGCCGAGGGACAGGAGTACACGCTGGAGAAGAACAACGAGATCTCGATCGCCCCGGACCAGAAGCGGTTCCGCGTCTCCCCCATCGCGCGCATGGCCCGTTACCGCGGGAACATCGTCCAGATGCGTTCGCGGGTCCTCGCGCTGAAGAACTGGAAGCCCAGGACCGCCGCCCGCAGGGCGGCCCTGCGCGACGCGGCGCTGAAGCGCCGGGTGCTCCGCCGGCGGATCGACAAACGGGGCGGCAAGGGCGTCCGCTCCAAACGCCCGGCCCGCGGGACCGGCCGCAAGGCCAGGCCCGTCCGCCGGCCCGCGCGGGAGGAACCGGAGGAATAATGCGCCTGTTCGTCTCCTCCGCTTTCGAACCGGCCTTCGCGGCCAACCTTAAGGCGGTCTCGGACTACGCGCGCGGCAACGCCGGGCGCGACGCCGTCAGGTGGGTGGCCCCGGAGGCCTTCCACCTGACCTACGCGTTCCTGGGCGAGCTGGGCGCTCCGGGCGCCGAGGCCGCGGTAAAGGGCATCGACGAGGCGCTGGCGGCGGCGCGGGCGTTCACGATCGTTTCCGGGGGGTTCGGCTGCTTCCCGTCCCAGCGCCGCCCGTCGGTCCTCTGGCTGGGGATAGCCGAAGGCTCGGCCGAGCTGCGCGAACTCGCGCGCCGGCTGGCCGAGGCGCTGGCGGCGAACGGCGTTTTCTTCGAGGACCGTTTCGAGCCGCACGTCACGCTCGGCCGGGTGAAAGGGCCGCTGCCGGAAGGCTTCTTCAGGAGGGCGGCGGATTACGCGGCCGTCCATAAGGCCGCGTCCCGCGTCTCCTCGGTGGAGCTGACGGAGAGCCGGCTCACGCCCGACGGGCCGGTCTACCGGCAAGTCTATTCCAGGCGGTTGCTATGAGCAGACTTAAGACCATCGTCGCCGTTCTCGCGCTGGCCCTGGCCGCGCTGTCGCTGTACTTCTTCTGGCCCGGGGACCCGGTAAAGGTCTCCATCCCCGAAGGCGCGGGGGCCGGCCAGGTGGCGTCCGTGCTCAGGCAGGCCGGCGTGATCCCGAGCTCCACGTGGTTCCGGTTGCTGGTCAAGCTGACCGGGACCGGGCGCCGGATCATGCCAGGCGAGTATACGCTGCGCGCGCACATGTCGGCCGAGGAAGCCCTCTGGCGGCTGACGCACAGCGTCTACATAAGCAGCGTGCGCGTGGTGATCCCGGAAGGCTGGCGCATGGAGCAGATCGCGGACCGGCTGGAGGCCAACGGCATCGTCAAGGCCGACGCGTTCCTGAAGCTGGCGCGGGCGCAGAAGATGGAGGGCTATCTTTTCCCCTCCACCTATTACCTGAAGAAAAATACTCCGCCGCAAGACGTCATAAATTTGCTAAAATCTGAATTTGACAGGCAGATAAGGCCTTTGTTCTCTAAAGGTTTTCCCGAGAAGATGGACGAGCGCAAGACGCTCATCATCGCCTCGATAGTGGAGCGCGAGGCGGTCGACGACAGCGAGCGGCCCCTGATAGCGGCGGTCTACATCAACCGCTACCGCAGGGGTATGCCGCTCGAAGCGGACCCGACCACGCAGTACGCGCTGGGCTACTGGAAGAAGGGCCTTACCTACAAGGACCTGAAGATCAAGTCGCCCTACAACACTTACGTGGTGGGCGGGCTGCCCCCCGGGCCGATATGCAATCCCGGCTACAGCTCGGTGGCCGCGACGCTCGCCCCCGCCAACCTGGACGCGCTGTACTTCGTGGCGGACAGGAAAGGAAAACACATCTTCAACGCCAGCTTCAAGGAGCACCTGAAGGCCAAGAAGCGCGTGGAGCAGGCCGCCAGGGCCGAGAAACAGTAGATTTCGGGCGTGTAGCTCAGCTGGGAGAGCGCCTCGTTCGCAACGAGGAGGTCAGGGGTTCGATCCCCCTCACGTCCACCAAATGTAAAACCCCCGTTAAGGGGGTTTTGCATTTGGTATGTCTTGAGGAACGGGACCACCTGAATCCCGCTATCGCTAATGATGTTCAGGCGGGCTAAGCCCGCCTGAACGAGTGAGCAACGAGGTGAGGCCCGGCTTTAGAGCGGGGCATAATTATGCCCCGCGTCCGGGCCGCAAGGGCGGAGGCGATCTTTTCAGCGAAAGATCGCCGAGCCGGGGCCGCGCAAAACCGCTATGCGGTTTATGCGTGGCGTCAGGGGTGCCACCGAAAGCCGTGACCGATCCCGGCCGCGCAAAACCGCTATGCGGTTTATGCGTGGCGTCAGGGGTGCCACCGAAAGCCGTGCCCGATCCCGGCCGCGCAAAACCGCTATGCGGTTTATGCGTGGCGTCAGGGGTGGCCCTCCGGGAGCCGTGACCGATCCGGCCAGGACGCGCGTTATCTTCGCGAAAATAATGGTAAAATCTATATGGTTCAGCCCCTATCCAGGAGAATCCATGGCAGACTATTTCCC
>JAJZRA010000076.1 GCA_021847485.1 bacterium | reverse complement strand
GTCAAGCGCTACGCCCCGGGCGAGATGGTCTTCCGCAAGGAGGACCTGGGCAACAACTTCTTCATCGTCAAGTCCGGCCGCATCAAGATCTTCACCAGCGTCGGCCCGGCCAAGCGCAAGACCCTCGCGTTCCTCAAGAAGGGGGACTTCTTCGGCGAGATGTCGCTCTTGGGCGGGAAGGTCCGCTCCGCCTCGGCGATGGCCGCCGACGAGAGCGAGCTGCTCGTGATCTCGAAGAAGAACTTCATGCGCCTGATCCTGGAGAACGGCGACTTCACGATGAAGCTGCTGCACACGCTGGCCGACCGCCTCACCAAGTGCAACCGCGAGATCGAGTCGATGCTGTTCCACAACATCCTCGGCCGCCTGGCAGCCGCCATCCTCGAGCTTTCCAGGGACAGGCGCTCGACCCCGGTTAAAATGGCCATCGACCAGAACGAGCTGGCCCAGTACCTCGGCACCACGCGCGTGCCGGTCTGCCGCGCCATCAACACCCTCAAGCGCGGCGGCGTCATAGACTACCGCCGCGGCGAGCTCGTGATCCTGAACTCGGCCCGCCTGCGCTCCATCGCGGGCAACGCGAAATGAGCGCGCGCTCCCTCAGGGGTTTCCGCGACCTGCTGCCGCCGGAGTCGGAGCTGTTCGCGCGCATCGAGGCCCGGGCGCGCGAGGTCTTCTCCCTCTACGGCTACCAGGAGCTCCGCATCCCGACGATCGAGATGAAGGAGCTCTTCGTCAAGTCCACCGGCGACACGACCGACATCGTGGAGAAGGAGATGTACGCCTTCACCGACGGCGGCGGGCGCGAGGTCGCGGTGCGCCCCGAGGGCACGCCCGGCATGGTGCGCGCCTACATCGAGCACAACCTCGGCCAGACCGGCCGCAACTCCAAGTTCTTCTATATCGGCAGCATGTTCCGCGCCGAAAGACCGCAGGCCGGCCGCTACCGCGAGTTCGAGCAGATCGACGCCGAGTATATCGGCAACCCGGCGCCCGCCGCCGACGCCGAGACCATCTCGATGCTGCTGGACCTGCTCGGCAGGCTCGGCGTGGAAGGCTGCTCGGTCGAACTCAACTCCCTGGGCTGCGCGGAATGCCGCAGGAACTACAGGACCACGCTGCTGGACTACCTGCGCGCCCGCCGCGAGCGCCTCTGCGAGCCCTGCCAGGGCCGCATCGAGCGCAACCCGCTGCGCGCGCTGGACTGCAAGACCGACGGCCCGTGGCTCTCCGGAGAGGCGCCCAAGCTGCAGCTGTGCCCCGACTGCGCGGCCCATTTCGCCGACACGCAGCGCCTGCTGGGCCTGGCCGGCGTGCCGTACAACGTCAATCCCAACCTCGTGCGCGGCCTGGACTATTACAGCCGCACCGTCTTCGAGGTGCGCAGCACGCTGCTCGGCAGCCAGGACGCAGTCGCCGGCGGCGGCCGCTACGACGACCTCGTCAAGTCGATGGGCGGCCCCGCCGCGCCGGCCATCGGCTGGGGCATGGGCGTGGACCGCCTCGCGATGCTGCTCAAGGACAAGCCGCAGCCCGACACCGCGCCGAAGACCTTCGTGATAGCCGCCGCCAAGGAGGCGGGGGACAGGGCCTTCGAGCTGCTGGCCGCCCTGCGCGCGGCCGGAGTGAGCGCCGACTTCTCCAACTTCGCGCTGAGCCTGCGCTCGCAGATGCGCTCCGCCGACAAGAGCGGCGCCGCCTACGCGCTGATCGTGGGCGAGGACGAGCTGAAGGCCGGCACCGCCGCGCTGAAGCCGCTTAAAGCCCCCGGCGAGCAGACCGCCGTCCCTTTCGCCGAGGCGCCGGCCCGCGTCAAGCAGCTGCTGGGGGCCTGACCGGAGCGGACGCGCCGCGGCCCGCGGAGACCCATCGAGGAACCTTAACCATGACCAACGACAACAACGCATCCAAGGCCACCGCGCTCCGCACGCACACCTGCGGCGAGCTCAACGCCTCCCACGCCGGGCGGACCGTCACCCTGGCCGGCTGGCTCGACAGCAAGCGCAACCACGGCGGCGTGCTGTTCATAAACCTGCGCGACCTCTACGGCGTCACCCAGGTCGTGGCCGCCCCCGGCAGCCCCGTCTTCAAGACCGCCGAGGAGGCCAAGAGCGAATACGCCCTGCAGGTCACCGGCAAGGTGACCGCGCGCCCCGGCGCCAACGCCAACAAGGACATGCCCACCGGCGAGATAGAGCTCGCCGCCGACGAGATCAAGGTGCTCAACGCCTCCCTGCCGCTGCCGTTCGACCTCGGCGAGCACGCCGGCGTCAGCGAGGAGACCCGCCTCAAGTACCGCTTCCTCGACCTGCGCCGCCCGAAGATGGCGAAGAACCTCGTGCTCAGGAGCAGGCTGTCCCGCGTGATCCGCGACTACCTCTACGACCTCGACTTCAACGAGGTCGAGACCCCGCTGCTCACCCGCTCCACGCCCGAGGGCGCGCGCGACTTCGTGGTGCCGTCCCGCAACAACCCCGGCGAGTTCTACGCGCTGCCGCAGAGCCCGCAGCAGTTCAAGCAGGTGCTGATGATGAGCGGCATGGACCGCTACTTCCAGCTCGCCCGCAATTTCCGCGACGAGGAGCTCCGCAGCGACCGCCAGCCCGAGCACACGCAGATCGACCTCGAGATGTCCTTCGTGGACGAGCGGGACATCGCCCGCGTCGTCGAGGGCATGATGAAGGCCGTCTTCGCCAGCCTCGGCGAGCAGATCGCCGCGCCGTTCCCCGAGATGGAATTCTCGGACGTGATGCTCAAATACGGTTCCGACAAGCCCGACCTGCGCTACGCTCTCGAGATCAAGGACTGCTCCGACATTTTCAAGGCCTCCGCGTTCAAGGTCTTCAGCGGCGCGCTCGCCGACGGCGGCGTGGTCCGCGCGATCAAGGGCGAGGGCGCCGCCGCCTTCAGCCGCGGCGACATGGACAAACTGACCGAGCTCGTCAAGAAGCTCGGCGCCAAGGGCCTCGTCTGGCTGCGCTACAAGGACGGCAAATGGGACTCGCCGTCGCTGAAGTTCCTTTCCGAAGCCGAGCAGGCCGCCCTGAAAGAGCGCCTGGCCGTCAAGGACGGCGACGCCGTCTTCATCGCCGCCGACAAGGCCTCCGTGGCCGCGCCCTGCCTGGGCGGGCTCAGGAACGAGCTGATAGCCCGGCTGAAACCCGCGCAGCTCAAGAAATGGGCCTTCCTGTGGGTGCGCCATTTCCCGCTGCTCGAGAAGGACCCCGAGACCGGCAACTGGACTTTCACGCACAACCCGTTCACCGCGCCCCTCCCGGAGGAGGCGCACAAGCTCGACACCGACCCCGGCAACGTCCGCTCGTGCCAGTACGACCTGGTCCTCAACGGCGTCGAGCTGGGCAGCGGTTCGGTGCGCAACCACACCCGCGAGACGCAGGAGAAGATCTTCGCCCTGATGGGCTACGACAAGGAGCAGGTCCAGAAACGCTTCAGCATGATAGTCAACGCGATGGACTACGGCGCCCCGCCGCACGGCGGCATAGGCATAGGCTACGACCGCCTGGTGGGCATCATCTGCGGCACCGACTCCATCCGCGACGTGATCGCGTTCCCGAAGACGACCAGCGGCGCCTGCCTGATGAGCGACGCCCCGTCGCCCATCGACGAGCGGCAGCTCAAAGAGCTGCACATCAAGATAACCGGCTAAGATGGGCTCCTACCCGGATTGGATAGTCCGCGAGGTCCGCCGCAACAAGGCGGACCTGCGCGGCGGCGCGGCCGCCGGCACGGCCGGCGAGTTGAAGGCCCGCCGCCTGCATACCGTCTGCGACGAGGCGCGCTGCCCCAACAAGGGGAAGTGCTTCTCCGAGGGCGAGGCCACGTTCCTGATCCTGGGCGACATTTGCACCCGTAACTGCGGCTTCTGCGCCGTCACCAAGGCCAGGCCGCTGCCGCCCGATCCCGGCGAGCCGCGCCGCGCCGCCGAGCTCTGCGCTAAATGGGGCCTGAAGTACGTGGTCTTCACTTCGCCCACCCGCGACGACCTGCCCGACGGCGGCGCCGGCCATTTCGCCGAGACCAACCGCCTGATAAAGGAACTTTCTCCCGGTATCCGCACCGAGCCGCTGATCCCCGACTTCAAAGGCGACGTGAAGGCGCTCGAGACCGTGCTGGCCTCCGGCCCAGACGTGCTCGGCCACAACCTCGAGATGGCCGCGGGCCTCTACGCCCGCGCCAGGGCCGGGGCCGACTACGCCCGCTCGCTCGGGGTGCTGAAGAACTCGAAGCGCCTGCGCCCCGGCGTCCTGACCAAGTCGGGCCTGATGCTGGGCCTCGGCGAGACCGCCGCCGGGCTGGAGACCGCGCTAGGCGACCTCGTCGAGCACGGCTGCGACCTGCTGACGCTGGGCCAGTACCTGGCCCCGTCCAGGGCCCACCGCCCGGTGGAGAAGTACTACACCGAGGAGGAGTTCGCGCGCTGGGGGGAGAAGGCCAGGGCCATGGGCTTCAGGGCCGTCCTCTCCGGGCCGCTCGTGCGCAGCTCCTACAGGGCCAGCGCCCTCTACCGGGAGGCCCGCGATGGAAGGGCCGGCTAAGGACCGCGCCGCGCTGCGCTGGCTCACCGGGGCGTGGGACGTCTACGCGTCGGGCTTCCTGCCGCTGCTGCCGGTGCTGCTGCTCCAGACCGCGGTCTCCGCCGTTTCCCCGTTGCTGATCCACAAGTACCGCTCGCTGCTGCCGGCCCTGCTCTACCTGCTGCTGGTGGTCACGCCGGTCTCGACGGGCGCGGGGCTGGTCTACATCCGCATGGCCCGCGGCGGGCGGGCGCGCCTGGCGGACCTGTTCTCGGCCTTCCCGGTCTACCACCGGGCCGTCGCCGTCAGCGTCGGCCTCGGACTGCTTACGCTGGGCGGCACGCTGGCCTTCCTGCTGCCGGGCCTGGTGCTGTACCTGACCTACTGCTTCAGCGAGTTCGCCGTCGTGGACCGCCGGACCGGGATCAGCGACTCCTTCGCGCTCAGCCGCGCCCTGACCTTAGGCTGGCGCATCCGCCTGCTGCCGATAGTGCTGCTGATGCTGCTGATAAACGCGTTCGCCCCGGACGTGGCGGTAATGTCCGGGCCCCTGAAGGCGCCGGTCATCGCGCTGGACCTCAAGCCCTGGACCGTCGCGGCCTCGCTGCTCAAGAACTTCGTCTTCCTGCCGTGGCTGGGCCTGGCGCTGGCCTCGGCTTACGATTTCCTGCTCGCCGGCCCCGTACCCGGGGCCGGGGAAGAACCGGCCGGGGATGACCTCTAAACTGATCTTCTATTACTCCCGCGAGAACCGCTGGAGCGTGAACGCCCTGGCCGGGGCGCTGGCCGCCGCCGCGCTCCCGGGGCTCAAGCTCTCTTTCCCCGGCACGGCCGAGGAGTTCAGGCGCGAGGTCTCCGCCGCCGGCCCCCGGGACGCCGCGGCGGTCTCCTTCTTCACCTGCCAGCGCAAGGCCGCGGCCGGGCTGGCCGCCTCGCTGGCGCGGCCGGGAGGGCCGCTGCTGGTGGCCGGCGGGCCGCACGCCAGCGCCCTGCCGGAGGACGCCCTGGCCATGGGCTTCGGCCTCGCGGTGGCGGGCGAGGGGGAAGCGGCCGTCCTGGACCTGGCGAAGGAGCTGCTGGCCGGGCGGCGGCCGGAAGGGATCGTCAGGGCCGCCCCCGCCGGCTCGCTGGACGACTACCCGTCCTTCCCGGCGAAGCTCGGCCTCTACGGCCCGATCGAGATCTCCCGCGGCTGCCCCTACGCCTGCACCTACTGCCAGACCTCCTACCTGCACGGCGGGCGCCCCCGGCACCGCTCGGTAAGGAGCGTGCTGGAGCACATGCGGGCCATCCTGGACTACGGCCTGAAGGACGTACGCTTCACCACCCCCGACGCGTTCGGCTACGGTTCGCCCGACGGCAGGCGGCTGAACCTGCCGGCCCTGACGGAGCTGCTGGAGAGCGCCGGGGCCCTGGCGGAAAAGAAAGGGGGCCGCATTTTCTTCGGCTCGTTCCCGTCCGAGGTGCGGCCCGAGCACATCACGCCGGAGACGCTGGCCCTCGCCGCGGCGCACGTCTCCAACAGGCGCCTGATCATAGGGGCGCAGACCGGCAGCCCGCGGCTGCTGAAGGCGATCAGGCGCGGCCACACGGTGGCGGACGTCCTGCGCGCCTGCGACCTCTGCCGGGCGCGCGGCTTCTTCCCTTACGTGGACTTCATCTTCGGCCTGCCGGGCGAGACCCGCGCCGACGAGAAGGCCACCGAGGAGCTGATCATGGAGCTTTCCGCGCGCGGCGCGATGATCCACACCCACGCCTTCATGCCGCTGCCCGGCACGCCGCTCTACGGGGAAAAAGCGCCCGGGCTCAGCCGCACCGCCGTCGCCTTCCTCGAGAAGATGGAGTCGCGCGGCAAGGCCTTCGGCAAATGGCGGGCCCAGCGGAAGATAGCCGCCGAACCCCGGGGGCCGAAAGGCCCAGGGCGAGCCTAGGCACTCCGGGGATGGCGCGGCCCCGCTTAAAAGCGTAGAATTTATCCGTAGCGGGGGGTCCCGCTTTCCAGCCAAGGAGGACAGTAAATGAAAAAGTTAGCGATAGCAGCTGCGGTCGTCTTCTCCGCCGCCGCGGTCAACGCCGCGGAGCTCGCCGATATTTCCGCCGGCGACGTCAAAGCTTCCAAGATAGAGGTACCCGCGCCGGTCCTAGAGGTCCGCGGCGCCAAGTGCGGCCACGTTTCCGGCGAGATCACCAAGCTCAACCTGTTCGCCCGGGCCAACAGGAGCCAGCTCGTCTCGTACGCCGAGAACGAGGCCCAGTACGAAGAGTTCAAGGCCATGTGGACCCCGATCCTCGAGAAGTTCGGCCTGAAGATCGTCTCCGCCGAGTACAAGGACCAGTACGGCGTCCTCAAGTACGAGTCCCCCGACGGCCGCGTGATCCGCGAGTTCATGGGCGAAAAGATGAACTACGACGCCCTGAGCGCCGAGGCGATGAAGAAGGAGCAGCATAACCTGCTCGAGGCCCTCGAGGGCAAGGGGATGACCCCGATAGCGGCGTTCATGATCAAGAACGAGATCTTCCGCCCCACCTTCAACGTCTACTACCTGACCAAGCCCGAGACCGACGAGGCCCGGGAGGTCCAGCTGCGCCAGCTCAAGAACGGCGACGACATCGACTTCGACCTGCTCGAGAACGCCGTCACCTTCGTCAAGAAGGACGCCTCCTTCTCGCTGGTCTACATCGGCCGCGAGCTCGGCTTCAAGACCAAGCTGGCCGCCGACGAGGCCGGCATAGCCGCCAAGCTCGCCGACTACAAGAAGTTCCTGGCCGACAACGACAAGGAGTTCATCGCCTCCAGGACCTTCAAGCTGGACAAGCCGATAGACTTCACGGACGTCAAGTTCAACTACGCCGTGAACGTCTACTTCTTCCAGTAAGGCGGAAGAAGAACCGCCGCGGGAAAAGGCCGCCGGTCCGCCGGCGGCCTTTTTTCATGTATTACAGGTCGCACTCCGGGGGGTTTGACACGGCGCGGCAAATATATTACTTTAAGCGTATATCCTAAGGGGTTAGGGTACAATCTGAAAGAGCGGTCAGTTTCCAGGCCGGGTCGTACTGGGGGGAGTTATGTCATTTCCAGGCAAAGCCGCCGTTCCTTTCCGGCAGCGGGCGCTGTTGGCCATGCTGGCGGTCTCCGGCGCCGGGGTCTACCTGAGCTACGCGGTCTTCGCCGCTGGCCTCGCCGGGTTCTCGCGCGAGGAGGCCGGGCGCGCCCTGATAGGGCGCCTGCGGACCCTGGCCGCGGTCATCGACGCCGACGTCAAGTCCGCGCTGGCCCAGGCCGGCGCCGCGGCCGGGCGTCCCGCCGTGCGCCAGATCGCGGCCGGGAGCCCCGGCGACGCCGGGGAGGCAGGCCGCCGCCTGGCCGCGGCCCTGGCGGCTTCTGACGGCATAAGCCGGGCGGAGCTGGCGGGCGCGGACGGCAGGGCCCTCGCCGCCGCGCGCGGCCGCGGCGGCAGGCGCCTGCTGGAAGGCGCGGAGCTGAGGGCCGCCCTCAGGGGCCCCCGCGTCGGCCCGCCGCGGGCGGAGAAAGGACGCATTTTCTACGAAGTCTCGGTGCCGGTCCCCGGACCGGAAGGCGGCGCCGGCGCGGCCGGGGTACTGCTGGCGCGCTTCACGCTGACGGACACCAACCGCCGGCCCCTGGCGCCTCAGGCCCCGGGCGAGCCCGCCCAGGACCTGGCCCTCGCGAAGCGGGATTCCCAGCGGCTGGTCCTCTACGCCGGAGGGGGGCCCGCCGCCGAGGCCGGGCCGCGGTCGCCCGACGGGTCCCGCTTCCTCGCGGCGCTCTCCGGCAGGCCGGGAGATCCGGCCGAGGCGGGGGAGAAAAACGGCCGCGCGGTCTACGGCTGGGTCCCCGTGCCCGGGGCGGGCTGGGTGCTGGCCGGCGCCGCGCCGCTGCCGGCCGCGGCCGGCGGCGAAGCCGGGCGGCTGCGGGAACGCGCCCGCCTGGGGGCGCTGCTGACCTTCCTGCTGCTGGCGGTCTCGTCCTTCTTCGCGGCCGGCTGGCTGGCCGCCCCGCTGCGCGAGGCCGGCAGGCAGGCGGCCGAGCTGCTCGAGCAGTGCGGCAACCCGCCGGAGACCCCCGAAGCCCTCTACGACCCCAAAGCCCTGGCGGCCGCCATCGAGGAGGCGGCGAGTACGATCAAGAACCAGTCCTCCCGGGACCTGGAGCTGGAGAACGAGGCCGAGAAGCTGCGCGAGGAGGAGGCCGACCTCAAGTCCCAGAACGACGAGCTCGAGAAGCTAAACAAGTACCTGATGGAGCGGGAGATAAAGATCTCGGAACTGAAGAAAGAGATCAGCGACCTCAGGGAGAAGGTCGGCGCGGGGCCGCAGGAGAGGGAATGAGCTTCGCCGCCCGCAGCCGGACCTTCTCGGCCGCCAGGGCGGTCCTGCTGGGCGCCGCCCTGTTCGGCGCCTACCGGGCTTACGGCAATTTCGAGCACCTGGCCGCGGCCCAGGACTACGCCCTCGCCGTGGCGGGCGGTGCGCTGGAGCTGCAGCGGGCGTGGAGCGACGGCGCCCCGGCCCGCGCCTACGCGGCCCTGGGCGCGGCCGTGACCGCGCTGGAGCCGGACCGCCCGGCCTTCACCGAGCTGCGCCGCCTGTATTACGCCCTCCCACGGCCAGGCGCCGGCGGGCCCCGCGCTCCGGCGGCCGCCGGGGCCGCGGCGGCCATGGCCCGCCTGGCCCTGCTGGAAAGCCGGGCGGTGCTGCAGCAGCGCAACGGCCTGCTGGCGCGCACGGCGCTGGTCTATTTCGGCCTGCTGCTGCTGCTCCTCCTGCTGGAGACGGCGCAGCATTACCTGTCCAACGCGCCTTTCTTCCTGGAGCTTTCGGTGCTCAAGGCCAAACTGCTGCGCTACGCCGCGCCGTTCTACCCGCCTCCGGAAAGCGGCGGGGAGCTGGAACGGCTCGAGCTGGCGGCGGACGCGCTCGACATAACGCTGGAGAACTCGATGCTGGCCCGGATACGACTGGCGCGGGAGACCGCCCAGCGCCTGGCGCGGATGCGGGCGCAGACGCGCGCGCTGGAGCTCACGCGCCGCAAGGTCGTGACGCTGGTGGAGGACCT
>JAJZRA010000075.1 GCA_021847485.1 bacterium | reverse complement strand
GAGTCCTCGTCCGGCCCCTCCTGTGCCGCCGCGGTCAGCGCGGGCACGGCGGTCAGCGCCAGCACGCCCAGCCACAACACGAATTTCCTGTTCATATACCCTCCTCCCGACATCTAGACATTATCCTTTACGTTCAGGCTCTCGTCCTCGAGCTCGCTGTAACTGTAGTCCCAGTCGCCGGCGGAAGCGGTAAAATCCGCCTGCGCCTGGTAGACCGAGTACTCCACCGAATCCAGCCGGGAATCCAGGCCGGCGTTCCAAGCCAGCTCCCGCGACGGGCGCCCGGAGACCGCGAAGAGCCCCGCCAGCACCGACGCCAGCGCGCCCGAGAGCAGCAGCTCGCGCCAGCCGAAGACCGGCCCGCGGCCGCGCTTGCCGGCTAAGGCCCGGGCCGTCCGCATCACGGAAGCCAGCACCTCCGGCCGGGGGGCCTCGGGGGCGAGCCGCCCTGAGACGGCGCGCAGGGCCTCGAGCTCACCGCGGCAGGCGGGGCAGCCGGCCAGGTGCGCGGAGACCTCCGCGGCCAGGGCCGCGTCGGCCTCGCCGTAGAAGTAAAGTATCAGTTTCTCCCCGTATCCGCAGTTCATGACCGGCTCCTATCAATATAACGGCCAGGCCCCCGTTTTTATTGCGCGTCCTTTTCCAGCCGCGCCCGCAGCGCGGCCGCCGCCCGGCTCATCCTGGCCAGCACCGTGCCTATAGGCAGGCCCAGCAGCTCCGCTATCTCCTTAAAGGACAGCCCTGAATAATGGCGCAGGTAGAAGACCTCGCGCTGGTCGGCGGACAGGGCCCCCAGCGCGGCGTCTATCCTGGCGCCCAGCTCCCCGTTGACGGCGGCGGCCTCGGGCCCCGGCTCCGGGGAAGCCGCGAAATCGGCCGGGCCCGGCCTGCCGTCGTCGCCCTCCAGCGGCACCTCGGCGCGCGCGCCTTCCCTGCGGAAGCGGTCCAGCGCGGCGTTGCGCGCCACCGTGAACAGCCACGCGGCGAACTTCTCGCGCTCGCGGTAAGCCCCGGGATCGCGCACCAGCTTCAGGAAGACCTCCTGGAAGAGGTCCTCGGCGGCGTCGCGCCGGCCGGTCAGGCGCAGCAGGTAGCCGTAGAGCGCCCCCTTGTGGCGTTCCATCAGCAGGCCCAGCGCCTCGGGGTCGCCGCCCCGGAAGGCCGCTACCAGCTCCGCGTCGGTAGGCTCCATGCGCCTCCTCCAGCCGTTTTTGTGCCCCGGGTTGATAATTTCATAGGATATGCTATCTTGCGCCGGATAAATCTTATTCTTTTATTCCTCGTGTTTCAATCCCGCCCGTGTCCGGCCGGCGGGGACCCCTACCGCCTTTACCTGCGGGGAGACCTGTCGGCGGCGGCCGCCGCCTACGAGGCCGAAGCCGCCGCCGCCCCGGCCACGGCCCGGCCGCTGATGAACGCCGCGATGTGCCTCAAGCAGGCAGGCCGGTACCGCGACGCCGCGCAGGACCTGGTTAAGGCGCTAGAGCGCGACCCCCACGACGCCGACGTCTATTCCGAGCTGGGCTGGCTGCGCTTCCACATGGCCGACTACTCAGGCGCGGCCTCCGCGTTCGAAACGGCCATCCGCATACGGGAGCTGCACCCGCGCGCCGAGCTGGGCCTGGCCAGCGTCTACGCCAACCTCGACGACAAGGCGAAGGCGCTGGACCACCTGGAGAAGTACCGCCGGCTGCGCCCCGACTTCGCCGGGGTGGACTATATCCTGGCCTGGAACTACATGAACTTCAACATGCGCAAGGAGGCCGAGGAGGCGCTGATAGAGGCCCTGCGCAAGGACCCCTCGTTCACCGAGGCGCGGCTGCCGCTGGCCGGCATCTACGCGCGCGAAGGCAAGTTCAACGAGGCCTGGAACCAGTACTACCGCGTGCTGGACTACGCGCCCGGCCACCCGATAGCCTCCAAGATGATGAAGGTGCTGGAGGGCAAGCTCACCAAGCAGCCCGAGGAGATCCGCCCGCCGTTCCGCATCACGAAGCCGCTCGAGATGGCGCCGCTGGACGCGCTGGCGAAGCTCTCCTCCTCGGTCAAGATCCGCGTCGGCATAGGCACGGGCCGCACCGGCAAGCAGGGGTTCAACAACGTGCTGGGGGTCAAATCCTTCGAGGGGCTGCTGGTCACCGGCAAGACCAGCGGCAAGCTCTATGCGCGGATCCCGCCGGACGAGGTCTGGCGCGTCTCCTACGAGGACGGCCGCGTGGTCCTGCGCGACCCCAAGGGGACCGTCTACGGCCGCTTCACCGGGCACCTCGTGCTGAAGCCCGCCAAGCCCGACGGCTCGGTCATCTTCGACGCGACCCCCAAATGCCGCAACCCCTGGTTCCGCGGCGCCGACCGCCAGTACCGCGGCTATATCGAGCTCTACCCCGTGGAGGGCCGCGGCATCGGCGTGGTGAACGTGGTGGAGACGGAGCTTTATCTGCTGGGCGTGGTGCCCAGCGAGGTGGCGCCGCAGTGGCCCTACGAATCGCTGAAGGCGCAGGCCGTGCTGGCCCGCACGCAGGTGCTCATCCGCCGGGCGCGCGGCGGCATCCATAAGAAGGAGGGCTACCACCTCTGCGACGGCGAGCACTGCCAGGCCTACCGCGGCGAGTCGCGGGAGGCCAACACCACCACCAACGCCGTGGTGGACACCGAAGGCGAGATCCTCACCTACCACGGCCGCCCGGCCTACACGTTCTACCATTCCAACTGCGGCGGCTGGATCCAGGCCTCCAAGGAGGTCAACGGCTGGGGCGATTCCCCGTACCTCGTCACCAAGCCCGACATCGCCCCCGGCAAGCACGAGGACCCGCTGGACCCGTGGGATTTCCAGCTCTGGATCACCGGCAACCCGCCCGCCAACTGCAACTACCCCGGGCGCGTGCGCGCCTCCGAGTTCCGCTGGATGAAGATCATCCGCCAGAAGGACATGACGTTCCGCATCAACCGGGACTACGGCATCGGCGAGGTGCTCGACATCGTCCCGCTGCGGCGCAGCCCGTCCGGCAACGTCAACTCGATGAAGCTGGTAGGGAAAAAGAAGTCGGTGGTGGTGGACCGCGAGCACCTGATCCGCAACATCCTCGGCTTCAGCTCGCTCAAGAGCACGCTCTTCGAGATAGAGGTCAACCGCTTCCGCAACGGCAAGGTCCGCAATTACTGGATCTACGGCGGCGGCTGGGGCCACGCCATAGGCATGTGCCAGAGCGGCGCGGCGGGACTCGCCGGCAAGTACGGCGTGGACTACCGCGGCATCCTGGAGTTCTATTTCCCCGGCACCGGCATCCGCCGCATCAAGTACGTAAGAAAAAAGTAGCCTCGGGCTACTTCACTTCCCAGACGTCGGGACCGCTGAGGAGGGTCTCCAGCTCGTGCTCCTTCGTGTCGCCCACGTGGGCCACCTGGTCGTAGTAGAGTTGTTCGAAGGAGGGTTTCCGCGTGGCGCGGAAGACGCCTATCGGCACCGGGAACTCCGGCCGGGTGAAGCCCGCTATCAGGTAGGCCATCTCGGCGTTGGTCTCGTCGTAGACGGCGACCCCGGCCGGCGGCCTGCCGGGCTCGAACGTCACGATCTCGGGCCTAAAGTTCCGGAAGACTATCCCTTTATCCTTGTTCCTGCCGAAGACGAGCGGCTTGCCGTGCTCGACGCGCAGGAGCACGTCGTCGCGGGTGGCCGGGTCCTTGAGCGGGTCGAACTCCTTGTCCGAGAACGGCACGCATTTCTGGAAGATCTCCACGAACGTGGTGCCCTCGTGGCGGGCCGCCCGCTCCAGGATGGCGGCGGTGCCGGCGATGTCGTTGTCTATGCCGCGCGCGACGAAGGTGCAGTCCAGCCCGACGGCGAAGCGCGCCGGGTTGAACGGGTAGTCTATGGAGCCCGCGGGCGTCGTCTTGGTCTTCGTGCCGGGCTGCGTCGTGGGCGAGGCCTGGCCCTTGGTCAGCGCGTAGATGCGGTTGTTGAACAGCACTATCTTCAGGCCGATGTTGCGGCGGATGGCGTGCAGCGTGTGGTTGCCGCCGATGCTGAGGCCGTCGCCGTCGCCCGTCACCACCCAGACCGCGAGGTCCGGGTTGGAGAGCTTGACGCCGGTGGCCACCGCGGCGGCGCGGCCGTGGATGGAGTGGAAGCCGTACGTGTTGACGTAGTACGGGAACCGGCTGGAGCAGCCGATGCCCGAGATCACGGCGTACTTCTCGTGCGGCAGGCCCATGCCGGCGAACACTTTCTGCATCGTGTTCAGGATGGCGAAGTCGCCGCAGCCGGGGCACCACTTCACGGGCAGGTTGGAGGAGAAATCCTTGGCGGTGAGCTTGGTCTCGGTCATATCAGTTCTCCCGGAGGACCTCCTTTATCCTGGCGAGTATCTCGTCGGAGTTGAGCGGCTGCCCCTGCACCTTGTTGAGGCCGAGCGGCGGCTCGCCGGCGCAGGTGGGCCGCAGCAGCATGCGCAGCTGGCCGGTGTTCTCCTCCGGCACCAGCACGCGGCGGAAATGGCGCATGAGCTGGCAGAGGTCCGGCGGCAGCGGCCAGATGTGGCGCAGGTGGATGGAGGAGACGCTCAGGCCCTCCTTGCGGGCCTCGGCCACGGCGGAGGTTATCGCGCCGTAGGTGGAGCCCCAGCCCACCACCAGCAGCTCGCCCTCGGCCTGGCCGTAGATCCTGGTCGGCGGGATCTCCCGGACGACGCGGGCGACCTTCTCGGCGCGCAGGTCGGTCATGCGCTGGTGGTTCTCGGGGTCGTAGCTGATCGCCCCGGTGCCCTCGGCCTTCTCCAGGCCGCCGATGCGGTGCTCGTAGCCCTTGAGGCCGGCGCCCGCCCACGGGCGGGCCAGCGTGTCCGCGTCCCGCATGTAAGGCTTGAACTGGTCCGGCGGAGGCAGCGGCGAGGTCTCGAACCTGGGCAGCTCCGAAAGCCTGGGGATGCGGAAAGGCTCGGAGCCGTTGGAGAGGTAGGAGTTGGACAGCACGATGACCGGCGTCATGTACTTGACCGCTATCCGCGCGGCCTCGAGCGTGGTGGCGAAGCAGTCCGCGGGGCTGGAAGCCGCCAGCACCACCAGCGGGCTCTCGCCGTGGCGGCCGAAGACGGCCTGCAGCAGGTCGCTCTGCTCGGTCTTGGTGGGCAGGCCGGTGGACGGGCCGCCGCGCTGCACGTCTATGATGACCATCGGCAGCTCGGTTATCACGCCCAGGCCGATGGCCTCGGCCTTGAGCGACAGCCCGGGGCCGCTGGTGCCGGTGGCGGCCAGCTCGCCGGCGAACGCGGCGCCCACCGTGGAGCACATCGCGGCTATCTCGTCCTCCGCCTGGAAGACCACCACGTCGTTGGAGCGGTGCTTGGCCAGCGTGTGCAGGATCTCGGAGGCCGGGGTTATGGGATAGGAGCCGTAGAAGAGCTTCCTCTTCAGGAGCTTGGCCGCGGTGATCAGCGCGTAGGCGGCCGCCTCGTTGCCGGTCAGGTTGCGGTACTTGCCGGGGGCCACGGCGCTCTTCCTGGCCTGGAAGCGGGCGTCGAAGATCTCGGTGGTCTCGGCGTAGTCGTAGCCGGCCTCCAGCACCTTCTTGTTGGCCTCCGCCACCGCGGGGACCTTCTTGAACTTGACGTCTATCCAGTCCTGCGTGGGCTTGAGCGGCAAACCGTACATCCAGAACATGATGCCGAGCATGTAGAAGTTCTTGCACTTTAGGACCTGGGCCTTCTCCAGGCCCGAGTCCTTCAGCGCGTTCTCGGTCATCGTGTTGGCCGGCACCGCGATGACGCGGTAATTGTCCAGCGTCCCGTCCTCGAGCGGGTTGGCCTTGTAGCCGGCCTTCTCGAGCGCGGCCGCCGCGAACGCGTCCGAGTTGGCGATAATGATGGCGCCCTTATCGAGATTCTTCAGGTTGACGGCGAGCGCGGCGGGGTTCATCACCACCAGCACGTTGGGCTTGTTGCCGGGGGTCATCACGGACTCGTCGCCGAAGCTGATCTGGAAGCCGCTGACGCCGGCCAGGGTGCCGGCGGGGGCGCGGATCTCGGCCGGGTAGTCCGGCAGGGTGCTCAGGTCGTTGCCGGCCACGGCGGTGGCGCTGGCGAACTGGTTGCCCACCAGCTGGATGCCGTCGCCCGAGTCGCCGGCGAAGCGCACCGTGACCGAGCTGAGCTCGCTGACGTTCACGTTCTTCTCTTTGCCCGTATCGCTCATGACAGGTCCTCTCAAAAACCGCTCCGGAGGGGCGGGAAAGCGCCTCCGTTTTTTAGGCTTTACCTTGACGCCCAAATTATACTACAAATTGTCTTATATTGGACCAGTGCCGCGCGGCCCGCGCGGCCCGCGGCTTTTACGGAGGATCGATGAAGCTTCTGGAGTACGAAGGCAAGGAAATTTTCGAGCGCTACGGCGTCCCGATGCTGCCCCGCTGCGGCGTCGTGCGCATAGGCGACGGCGCCGACAAGCTGGACATCGGCGGCGAAGGCCCCTGGGTGGTGAAGGCGCAGGTGCTGGCCGGCGGCCGCGGCAAGGCCGGCGGCGTCAAGCTGGCCAAGACCCCGGCCGAGGCCAGGGAGCTGGCCCGGCGGATGCTCGGCATGAAGATGGTCACGCACCAGACGCAGGGCAAGGCCCTGACCGTGGAGGAGGTGCTGGTGGAGCACGCCACGGAACTGGACCGCGAGATCTACCTCTCGGTGGTGCTGGACCGCAAGGCCGGCTGCCCGGCGGTCATAGCCTCGGCCGAGGGCGGCATGAGCATCGAGGAGCTGGCCCACAGCCACCCCGAGAAGATAGTGCGCCTGCAGGTGGACGCCGAGAGCGGCCTGCTGGACTTCCAGGCCCGGCAGCTCGCCTTCGACCTGCGCATCCCGCAGAAGAACTTCTGCGAGTTCACCGTCCTCGCGCAGCGCCTGGTCAAGATCTTCACCGAGATGGACGCGAGCCTCGTGGAGGTGAACCCGCTGGCGATCTCGAAGGACGGCCGCCTGCTCGCGATAGACTCCAAGATCGTCACCGACGACAACGCGCTGTTCCGCCACAAGGACCTGGCCAGCGGGCGCGACCACGAGTCTTCCGAGATCGAAAAAGAGGCTAAGGCCATAGGCATCAACTATATAGGCCTGGACGGCGACATCGGCTGCATGGTCAACGGCGCCGGCCTCGCGATGGCCACGCTCGACACCGTGAAGATGGCCGGCGGCGACGCGGCCAACTTCCTCGACGTGGGCGGCGGCGCCACCGTGGACCAGATCACGAAAGCCTTCCAGATAATCCTCAAGGACCCCAAGGTGAAGGCCGTGCTCGTCAACATCTTCGGCGGCATCATGAAGTGCGACAATATCGCCTCCGGCGTGGTGGAGGCCTCCAAGAAGGTGCACATAAAAGTGCCGCTGATCGTGCGCCTGGAAGGCACCAACGTCGAACAGGGCAAGGAGATCCTGGCGAAGTCCGGGCTCAAGATCGAACAGGCCGACTCCCTGTGGGAGGCCGCCAGGAAGGCCGTAGCCGCGGCCAAGAGATAAGTCCACGGAGACCTTATGTCCATACTCCTGAACAAGAACACCAAGCTCCTGGTCCACGGCCTCACCGGCTCGCAGGGCAGCTTCCACGCCCAGCAGTGCATCGAGTACGGTTCCCAGGTCGTGGCCGGCCTGACGCCCGGCAAGGGCGGCACTTCGCACCTCGGCGTGCCGGTCTTCAACACCGCCCGCGACGCCGTGAAGGCCACCGGCGCCAACGCGTCCCTTATCTTCGTCCCTCCGCCCTACGCCGCGGACTCCATCCTCGAGGCGGCCGACGCCGGCATCGGCGTCGTCATCTGCATCACCGAGGGCATCCCGGTGATGGACATGGTCAGGGTGAAGAAGCGCCTGAACGCCCTGCGCGCCGCCGGCCGCGGCGTCACGCTGGTCGGCCCCAACTGCCCCGGCGTCATCACGCCCGGCGAGTGCAAGGCCGGCATCATGCCCGGCTACATCCACAAGACCGGTTCCGTGGGCGTGGTCTCGCGCTCCGGCACGCTGACCTACGAGGCGGTCTGGCAGGTCACCAGCCAGGGCCTCGGCCAGAGCTCGGTGGTCGGCATCGGCGGGGACCCGGTGCAGGGCATGAACTTCGTGGACGCGCTGAAGCTTTTCCAGGCGGACCCGCAGACCGAGGCCGTCATCATGATCGGCGAGATCGGCGGCTCGGCCGAGGAGGACGCCGCGGCGTACATAAAGAAGGAGATGACGAAGCCCGTCTTCTGCTTCGTCGCCGGCAAGACCGCCCCCCCCGGCCGCCGCATGGGCCACGCGGGCGCCATCGTGGAGGGCGGGGCGGGGACGCACGCCTCCAAGGTGGAGGCGCTGAAGAACGCCGGCGCGACCGTGGTGGACAACCTCTCGGAGATAGGCGCGGCCGTGGCCGCGAAGCTCAAGCCCGCGGCGAAAGCGAAGCCGGCGCGGAAATAGTAGAATAATACCCGTCCGCCCGCGGACGAACGCATGATAAAGCGCTATAAGATAGAGGACCGCCTGATAAAACAGGTCGAGGCCGAGACCCCCGACATCTGGGTCGTCATCAGCCCCAACGACGACGAGAAGCGGTGGCTGGTCGAGAACTTCAAGCTCGACGAGCACAACTTCAACTCGGCTTTCGACCCGGAGGAGCCGGCCCGCATGGAGCTGGAGCCGGACCACCTGGCGCTGATCTTCAAGCGGCCCAAGAACTACTCGTCGAAGGACCACTTCATGTTCAAGGTGTCCTCGATGGGGCTGTTCCTCTTCAAGGACAAACTGATCCTGGCGCTGTCGGAGGACATCAACATGTTCTCCGGCAAGTACTTCAAGCAGGTGGGCGGCATCCGCGAGGTCTTCCTGAAGCTGATCTACAACTCGATCTTCCACTTCATGGAGCACCTCAAGGTGATCAACATGATCGCCGACGAGATAGAGAACAAGATCACGTTCTCGATGGAGAACCGCTACCTGATCAACATGTTCACGCTCGAGAAGAGCCTCGTCTATTACGTCAACGCCATCATGTCCAACACCGGCGTGATCGAGCGCCTCAAGCACAGCGCCGAGAAGGCCGGCTTCAGCCAGCGCAGCGTCGAGTTCATAGACGACATCCTCATCGAGAACCAGCAGTGCTACCGGCAGGCCTCGATCTATTCCAACATCTTCGCGTCGCTCGTAGGCGCGCGCGCCTCGATAGTCAGCAACAACCTCAACATCCTGATGAAGAACCTCAACGCCGTGGTCATCGCCGTGGCGATCCCGAGCTTCTTCGCCGGCGTCGGCGGCATGTCGGAGCTCTACGCGATCACCGGCATCCACGACCCCAAGGTCGCCTACCCGGTGTTCATGGCCCTGATGCTCTTCATCGGCGTCGCCACGTTCGTGCTGATAAAGCGCCTCGAGAAGCACTAAGGGGGCGTTCTTAACTGCTGGACTATTTAGTCCATCGTTAAGGCCCCCTTACGGGCAGCAATAGTCCGATAGCTAAGAACGTCCCCTATGCCGAAGATATTTATAGTTTCGTTGGGCTGTCCCAAGAACCTCGCGGACGCCGAGGTCATGGCCGGCGAGCTCGCCGCGGCCGGCTGGCGGCTGACGCCGCGCGAGGAGGAGGCCGACGCCGCCCTCGTCAACACCTGCGCCT
>JAJZRA010000074.1 GCA_021847485.1 bacterium | reverse complement strand
CTTCCCGCTCTCGCGGGACGGGTTTTCGTGTTTGGCCTTAAGTTTCATTCCCGGGTGGTGTAACGGTAGCACTACCGACTTTGACTCGGTCAGTCATGGTTCGAATCCATGCCCGGGAGCCATTTTTGGACTGGAGGCTGTTATGGGATATTTCAACGGCAAAACGGCCGTGGTGACCGGGGCGTCCGAGGGGATAGGCCTCGAGATCGCGCGGCAGCTGGGCGCGGCGGGCGCGAAAGTGCTGCTGACGGCCCGCTCCTCGGACAAACTGGCCGGCGCAGCTGCGGCCATCCCCGGCTCTTCGTTCTTCGCGGCCGATATGCGCGACGCGGCGGCCCGCGCGCGGCTGGTGCAGGAAGCCCGGCTCCGGCTCGGCCGCATAGACCTCCTCGTCAACAACGCCGGGCAGGGGATCTACGGGCCCATCGAGAAGGTGGACCTGGCCGCCTACCGCTCGGTCATGGAACTCAACCTCTTCGCCGTGGTGGACCTGATGCAGCGGGTCATCCCGCTGATGCGGGCGGACGGCGGCGGGCGCATCCTGAACGTCAGCTCGATGGTCTCCAAGAACTATTATCCCAACCTCGGCGCCTACGCCTCCACCAAGTACGCCCTGAACGCCGTGTCGCTGACGGCCCGCCGCGAGCTGGAGAAGGACGGCATCGTGGTGGGCGTCATGCACCCCAAGATGACCGCCACCCGCTTCGGCGTGAACGCCGTGGGCGGCGATCGGGCCGACAGCCGCGCGGACGGCAAGCCCGCGCCGGGCGTGGATACCGCGGCGGAAGTGGCGGCGCAGGTCCTGCGCCAGCTCGAGAGCGGCGACCCCGAGAGCAACATGTAGCCATGTGGACCGTCTATATCGTGCGCTGCGCCAACGGCTCGCTCTATACCGGCATCACCAACGACCTGGGGGCAAGGCTGGCCGCGCACAATTCGGGGAAAGGGGCCAAGTACACGGCCGCCTTCGGCCCTGTAGAGCTGGTCTGGCGGCGGCGCAAGAGGGGCCGCTCCGCGGCGTCGAAGCTGGAAGCCGCGATCAAGAAGCTCTCCCGTCCCGAAAAAGAAGCGCTGATAGCCGAACGGTCATACTAGTCATCCCCGCCCCCGCATCTTCCCGGTAAAATAGGGACAGACACCTGTTTTTCGCGCTCCCGCACCCTCTGCCTTAGGGGCGGGAAATAGGTGTCTGTCCCTATTTTTTTGTAGAATTTATAGGTAGTCCTTCCGTTCCTTAATTTCGCAGCCTTGTTGCGGTAACTATGCCAAAGAATAAAAATTTCGCGGCGGTGGTACTGGCGGCCGGCCTCGGCACCAGGATGAAGTCCGACCTGCCGAAGGTATTGCATTATCTCGGCGATATGTCGCTCGTAGAACGGGCCGTGCGCAAGATAGCCGCGCTCGGGCCGGAAAGGATAATAATCGTCACCGGCCACAAGGCGGAACTCGTGGAGGCGGAACTCAACAAGAGGCTGGGCCAGGATATCCTGGCCCGCACCGTTTTCATACGCCAGCAGCTGCTCAAGGGCAGCGGCCGCGCCGTGCAGGAAGCGATGGGGCTGATACGCCGCCACTCCCACGTGATGGTGCTCTGCGGCGACGCGCCGCTGTTCCGCGCCGAGACCGCGCGGAAGATGCTCAACGCCTATTTCCGCTCCGGCCACGACTGCCTGGTTATGACCGCCGACCTGGAGAACCCCGGTTCCTACGGCCGCATCAAGCGCGACCACGCCGGCAATGTCGCCGCCATAATAGAGGCCGACACCGCCGACGAGTGGGAGAAGGCCATAAAAGAGGTAAACTCCGGCACCTATTTCTTCGGCGCGAAGGCCCTGGAGAAGGCCGTGCGCAACCTCAAGAAGAAGGGCTCGAAGGGCGAGTACTACCTGACCGACGCGGTGGAGAACATCCTGGCCGCCGGCGGCAAGGCCGCCGCGTTTAAGCTCTCCGACGCCACCGAGATGACCGGCATAAATTCCCGCGCGGACCTGGCCGCCGCCTACGCCATGCTCTGCCGCCGCAAGGCGGAGGACCTGATGGCCGACGGCGTTACCGTGGTGGACCCCGCGAACACCTACATCGAGGAGAGCGCCGTGATAGGCCGCGACACCGTGGTGTTCCCCGGCGTGTTCATAAAGGGCAATACCGTCATCGGCAAGGGCTGCAAGATAGGCCCGGCCGGGGTGATAGACGGCTGCGTGATAGACGACGGCGCGGTGATAAAATATTCCTGCGCGCTGGAGAACAGCCGCGTACGGCAGGGCGCCGTGGTCGGGCCGTTCGCCCGCCTGCGCCCGCTGTCCGACATCGGCCCGGCGGCCGAGATAGGCAATTTCGCGGAAGTCAAAAAGTCGCGCATCGGGCGCGGCTCCAAGATGCACCACCACAGCTACGTCGGCGACACCGAGATGGGGGAGAAGGTCAACATCGGCGCCGGCACGATAACCTGCAACTACGACGGGGTCCATAAGAACAGGACCGTGATAGGGGCCGGCGCTTTCATAGGCTCCAACACCAATCTGGTAGCTCCCGTGATCATCGGGCCGGGAGCCTATACGGCCGCGGGTTCCACGATAACCGAGGACGTCCCGGGGGCGACGCTGGCCATAGCGCGCGCCCGGCAGGTCGTTAAGCAGCTCAAAAAGAGGAACAAATGACCCCCGAAATGAGGCATCGAGGCACTTTCAAGGTGTTCAGCGGCAACGCCAACCCGGCGCTGGCCAGGAAGATCTGCGACCTGCTGGGCGTGCCGCTCAGCGAGGCCAAGGTGCAGAAGTTCGCCGACGGCGAGACCGACGCGCACATCCTCGAGAGCGTGCGCGGCATGGACTGCTACGTGGTGCAGCCCACCTGCCCGCCGGTCAACGACAACCTGATGGAACTGCTGATCATGACCGACGCGCTGCGGCGCGCCTCGGCCGGCCGCATCACGGCCGTGATGCCCTACTACGGCTACGCCCGCGCCGACCGCAAGCCCGCCCCGCGCGTGGCCATCACCGCCAAGCTGGTCGCGAACCTGCTGACCGAGGCCGGCGTCAACCGCGTGATCACGCTGGACCTGCACGCGGCCCAGATCCAGGGCTTCTTCGACATCCCGCTCGACCACCTGTACTCCAGGCCCGCCATCCTGGATTACATCAAGGGCCGCAATTTCGAGAACACCGTGGTGGTCTCGCCGGACGTGGGCAGCGTCGAGCGCGCCCGGTCCTTCGCGAAGCGCCTGAACATGGGGCTCGTCATCATCGACAAGCGCCGTCCCCGCCCGAACGAGGCGATGGTCTACAACATCATCGGCGACGTGAAGGGCAAGACCTGTTTCATCTTCGACGACCTGGTGGACACCGCGGGGACCCTGTGCCAGGTGGCGCAGAGCATAAAGGACCAGGGCGCGGCCAAGATAATAGCGGCCGCCACCCACGGCGTGCTCTCCCGGGACGCTATAGAGCGCATAGACAAGTCCCCCATAGAGGAGATCATTTTCAGCGATACGATTCCCGTAAACGCCTCAAAAAGTGCTAAAATAAAGATAGTATCCGTGGCTTCCATCCTTTCGGAGGCCATTAAGCGCAATCACATGGGCGAGTCCATAAGCGAGCTTTTCAAGTGATCTGCCGCGGATAGAACAGGAACGCAACTAGGGAGCCATAGGTTCCCATGGAAGCACCCGGCCGAAGAAAAGGCCGTCCGCCAAGGCGGACCGCGCATGGGCGCGGGGGGTGTGACAAGGAGGAAAAAGTACCATGCAACAGACTAAAATTGCCGCAGCCACGCGGGAGAACGCCGGCCAGCGCGGGACGCTGAGCGCCCACAGGGCCGCCGGGCGCATCCCCGCCGTCATCTACGGCCTGGACAAGAAGCCCGTGAGCGTGACCGTGGACGAAAAGGCCATGGCCGCCATCATCAAGGCCAACCCCAACGCCATCATAACGCTGCAGCACCCCGGCGGCGAGGACGTGGTCATCATAAAGGCCATCCAGCGCCACCCGGTGACCGACAAATACACCCACTTCGACTTCCAGCGCATCTCGCTGACCGAGAAGATCAAGGTGAAGGTGCACGTGAAGCTCGTCGGCGAGTGCTACGGCGCCAAGACCCAGGGCGGCCTCGTCGAGCACACGATGCGCGAGGTCAACGTCAGCTGCCTGCCGACCGAGATCCCGCACGAGGTCACGGTGGACATCACCGACCTGCATATCAACCACTCGCTGCGCGTCAAGGACATCAAGCTCGGCAAGTTCGAGCTGCTGGACGCCCCCGAGCAGATAGTGGTCAGCGTGACCGCTCCTAAGGAGGAGAAGGTCGAGACCCCGGCCGCCGGCGCCGCCGCCGAGCCCGAGGTCGTGGCCGCGAAGGGCAAGAAGGAAGAGGAGGGCGCCGCCCCCGCAGCGGGTGCCAAGCCCGCCGCCGGAGCCGCCCCCGCCGCGGACAAGAAGGCGGAAGCCCCCAAGAAGTAACGGGGCGCCGCTTAATACGGGGAGCGGAAGTCGGACTTTCACCGGTCTGCTTCCGCTCCCCGGTCTTTTGGGAGTGGGGATTTGAACGACCGAATAAAACTCGCCGCCCTGCTGGGCAACCCGGGACCGGAATACGAGCGGACCCGGCACAATATCGGCTTCCTGACGGCCGACCTGGCCGCGGAGCGCCTCGCCCCGGGCGAGCGCTGGCGCGACTGGAAGGGGCTCGGGCTCTACGTGGAGTTCCCGGTAGGCGGGGAACGCTGTTTCCTGCTGAAGCCGCAGACCTACATGAACCTCTCCGGCCAGGCCGTGCAGAGCCTGGGCGGCTTCTACAAGGTGCCGCCCGCCGCCGTCATGCCGGTCTACGACGACCTCGCGCTGCCCTTCGGCAAGCTGCGCATCCGCAAGGACGGCTCGGCCGGTTCGCACAACGGCATGGCCTCGGTCATCTCGGCCATAGGGCCGGCCTGCCCGCGCCTGCGGCTGGGCATAGGCCCGCGCCCGTCGCATATAGAGGGCAAGAATTTCGTGCTGTCCAAGTTCAACAAGGAAGAGGGGGAGCGGCTGCCGGAATTCCTCGGCAGGGCCTGCGACGCGCTGGAGTCCGCCTTCAGGGACGGCGTGGAGAAGGCCATGAACCGCTATAACCATGACTGAGATAAACCCGTACCTGAAGATATTTTTCGGCCTGCTCTTCATCCTGCTGGGCCTGGGCTACATCTTCAAGCCGGAAGCCATCGAGCGCGTCAACCGCCTGATCAGGGAAACCTTCCTGAACGACTCCTACGTGGCCCTGCACAGACGCAACTGGGGCTTCCTGCTGCTGCTGCTGGGCTCGCTGCTGATCTACATGGGAGTCTCCAGGGCCAGGGGCTGGTAGGTCTTTAGGCCCTTGGCCGCGGCCGGCGGTGTTGTATAATATCAGCGGGGGGGAATTCCAGTAGAACTGCACCATAGCGGGCCCTCCAGCGCGGAGGGCGGACTCTTTTTTTAGGCGTTTTTGCGCGGCCGGGGGGCCGCCGTAAACTACGGAGGTGAGGGTATGACCTGGGAAGAGATAGGCAGGAAGTACGAGCAGGACCAGAAGCAGGCCAGGCCGGAGAAAAAGACTCCGGAACTCGGCAGGAACTGGGATAAGCTGGTCAGGTCCACGGACAAGCTGGTGTGGCTTTTTTCGCTGTCCAACGGCGGCCGCCCGCCGCTCAAGAACGGCTGAGGCGCAGGGCGCCGCAAAGAGAGGGGCCCCGTGCAAGCGGGGCCCTTCTTATTTCACTATCGTGTCCAGGGTTATCTCGGAGCCTTTGCTGACTATGGGGACCCCGGAGTTCAGGGCGCCCTTGATGTCGCCTTTGCGGGTGACGCCCAGCTGGCCGTGGGTGTTCAGCAGGGCGTCGAGGTAGAGCCTGCGGGTCAGCAGGTCCGGCATGATCAGGCTGGAGGTGGTCAGCTCGAACTTCACCGGGAAGACCGGGTTGATGATCTTCCTGACCGCCACCGGCACGCCGCCGTCGTTGCGGGCCACCACGAAAAGCATGCTGTTGGGGCCGGGCATGGCCGCGGCCATTTCCGGGGTGATCTGCACCGTGCCGGAGACCCGGAAAAAGTACTTCAGCGCGAACGGATAGCCGAAATGCCAGAGCCCCCAGCCCGCCGCGGCCAAAGCCGCCCACAAAAAAAGCCTCTTCAGCATGCCTAAATTCTACAAAAAGAGGCGGACGCCCCGTAATATTCTGTTAATAATCATTTAACATTCCTTTTATTGCCTTACCGGACCCCGTATATTAGACTTGATATAGAGTCTAAAAGGGCCGCCTTGCGGCACAGGGACAGGAAAACTATGGCGAACGAATACGGCGAACTCGAACAGATGGTCAACGACGTGACGAGCCTGGACACGGCCCGCATGACGCTGCGCTGGGCGCTGGAGCGGCTCAACACGATCGAGAAGGAGAAGGCCGACCTCAGGAAGAACCTGACCCTGGCCGAGGAGACCGCCAAGAAGCTCCAGGTCAAGGAAGCCTCGCTGCGCGACGCCTACGATTCCCGCAACAAGACCCTCGAGGAGAAAGAGGACTTCTACACCAAGCTCGAGGCGACGATGTCGCTGCTGGGCGAGGGCAAGCTGGACATCCAGCAGCTGCTCAAGAAAGAGGCCAAGCTGGACAACCTGCGCAAGAGCCTCGAGGCCGAATACGCCGACAAGTTCGAGGAGCTGGACCGCAACCAGCGCTCCGTGATAGAGCGCTGGAACGCCCGCCTGCTGGAGGTGGAGAGCCAGTACGCCGGCCGCCTGACCGAGTCCCAGAAGAAATACGATTCGCTGCGCGCCGAGCTGGAGGCCGAGTACCAGGCCAGGATGACCTCGCTGCAGGCCTCCTTCAAGGCCCGCGAGCAGGAGCTGTCCGGCCGGATAGCCGCGCTCGAGGCCGGCGCCAAGCGCGACGAGGGCCAGAACGAGGCCCGCCGCGCCGAGCTGGAGGCCGAGTTCCTGCAGAAGCGCCGCGACGCCGAGGAGAATTACCGCAAGCTCAAGTCCATGCTCGAGGCCGGCTTCGAGGAGAAGCTGCGCGCGATGGATTCCGACCACGCCGCCCAGGTGCGCTCCCTCGAGGCCTCCTGGCAGACCGAGCGCGCCCGCCTGCTGGAGGAGCAGCGCGTGCGCGAGTCCCAGTTCGCCGCTGCCCAGGCCCGCCTGAACGAGGTGGAGAACGCCCTGGCCGCCCAGCAGGAGAAGCACCACGCCGAGCTGCTCAAGGTGATCACCGAGAAGGAGGCCGCCTTCCGCTCCCAGCTCTCCGAGCTGGAGAAGGAGAAGGGCCGCAACGAGGCGATGGTGAAGGAGCTCGTCTCCAAGCTGGAGCAGAAGACCTCCGCCTGGGAGGACGAGAAGGCCCGCCTGGAGGCCGAGTTCGGCCGCCGCCTGACCGGCATGGAGTCCGCGCTGCGCGAGCGCGCCGTCGAGATGGAGCGCGAGTACGCCGCCAAGCGCGAGGAGCTGGAGAACGTGCTCGCCGTCAGCCGCGAGGAGTTCGACCGCGAGTTCCAGGCCCGCCTGGCCATGGAGCGCCAGGCCCTGGCCGAGGAGAAGGCCCGCCTGGACACCGAGAAGGAGCACCGCGAGGAGGCCCTGCGCCAGGCCGCCCAGAACGTCAAGGAGCTGGAAAAGGCCCTGGCCGCCACCCGCGAGGAGCACCACCGCGAGCTGATGGAGCGCATCCGCACCGGCGAGGCCTCCTTCCGCGAGAAGCTCTCCGGCTTCGAGGCCGAGAAGGCCTCCTATAATGAGACTATAAATAAGCTTACCGACGAGCTGCGCGCCAGGGAAGGCGCGCTGCTGGAGGCCAAGCGCCGCATAGCCGCCGAATTCGAGGGCAAGGCCGCCGTCTACGAGCAGCGGCTGGCCGCGATGGAAGCCTCCATGGAGGAGAGCCGCCGCGCCTACGGGGAGAAGACCGCGGACCTGGCCGCCAGGCTGGAGGACGCCGCCCGCGCCTCCGCCCTGGAGAAGGACAATTTCCGCGCGGAGCTCGCCAAGATCTCCGCGCAGGCCGAGGCGCTGGCCGAGGAGCGCACCGCCTCTATCCGCGCGGACTACGAGGCCCGCAAGGCGGACCTGGAGAAGGATTTCACGGCGCGCTACGGCGACAGGCTGAAGGCGCTGGAGGCCGAGAAGGCCCGGATGGACGAGGCGCTGGCGGAGCGCGAGCGGCAGCTGGAGGGGGCCTTCGAGGAGGCGCGCCGGCTGGACGCGGCGCTGGCCGAAGTGCGGATGAAGGCGGCCGAGGAGAAGTCGGCGCTGAGCCGCGAGTACGAGGCCGAGATGAATTCCGCGCTGAAGGAGGCCGGCGAGGCCGCCAAGGCGCGCGAGGCGGAGCTGTCCGCCGACATAGAGGTGCTGCGCGGCGAGCTGACCGAGCGGGACCGCCTGCTGTCGCAGGAGAAGGCGAAGCTGGTCGACGAGCTGTCGAAGGCGTCGATCGAGGCGCACGAGCGGGGCGAGGAGCGCGCGGCGGCCGTGAAGGCCGAATACGAGGCGAAGATCGCCTCGCTGGAGAGCGCTTTCGCGGAGAAGACCGCCGGTCTGCAGGCCGCACTGGCGGAGAAGGAGGAGCAGCTCTCCCGGAACGCTGCGGAGCGCGCCGCGGCCGAGCGGGCGCTGAAGGAAGCTTTCGACGCCGAGCGCGCCGCGTGGCTGGTAGAGAAGGAGCGCATCGGCGCCGAGCTCGAGCGCCGCGTGGGGGAGATAGAGGCCGGGCTGTCCGAGCGGACCGCGGCCATCCGCGCGGACTACGAGGCCCGCAAGGCTGACCTGGAGAAGGATTTCACGGCGCGCTACGGCGACAGGCTCAAGGCGCTGGAGGCCGAGAAGGCCCGGATGGACGAGGCGCTGGCGGAGCGCGAGCGGCAGCTGGAGGGCGCCTTCGAGGAGGCCCGCCGGCTGGACGCGGCGCTGGCCGACGTGCGGATGAAGGCGGCCGAGGAGAAGTCCGCGCTGAGCCGCGAGTACGAGGCCGAGATGAATTCGGCGCTGAAGGAGGCCGGCGAGGCCGCCAAGGCGCGCGAGGCGGAGCTGTCCGCCGACATAGAGGTGCTGCGCGGCGAGCTGACCGAGCGGGACCGCCTGCTGTCGCAGGAGAAGGCGAAACTGGTCGACGAGCTGTCGAAGGCGTCGATCGAGGCGCACGAGCGGGGCGAGGAGCGCGCGGCGGCCGTGAAGGCCGAGTACGAGGCCAGGATCGCCGCGCTGGAGCGCGCCGCCGCCGAAAAGACCGCCGCCCTGAAGTCCGCCCTGGCTGAGAAGGAAGAACAGCTCGGGCGTGCTGCTACCGAGCGCGCCGCGTCCGAGAGGGCCGCGCTGGAGGCGTTCGATTCCGAGCGCGCGTCCTGGCTGGCGGAGAAGGAGCGCCTGGGCGCGGAGCTCGAGCGCCGCGTGGCCGACATAGAAGCCGGCCTGGCGCAGCGCACGGCCGCGATCCGCGCGGACTACGAGGCCCGCAAGGCTGACCTGGAGAAGGATTTCACGGCGCGCTACGGCGACAGGCTGAAGGCGCTGGAGGCCGAGAAGGCCCGGATGGACGAGGCGCTGGCGGAGCGCGAGCGGCAGCTGGAGGGGGCCTTCGAGGAGGCGCGCCGGCTGGACGCGGCGCTGGCCGACGTGCGGATGAAGGCGGCCGAGGAGAAGTCGGCGCTGAGCCGCGAGTACGAGGCCGAGATGAATTCGGCGCTGAAGGAGGCCGGCGAGGCCGCCAAGGCGCGCGAGGCGGAGCTGTCCGCCGACATAGAGGTGCTGCGCGGCGAGCTGACCGAGCG
>JAJZRA010000073.1 GCA_021847485.1 bacterium | reverse complement strand
CCTGCGGACGCTGGTGCGCGAGGCGGTCTCCTTCTCGCTGCGCGGCACTTCGGTCAAGGCGGAGCTGGCGGAAGGGGACGGGAAGTTCTGCGTGCTGGGGGACAAGGACCAGCTGTTCCAGGTCTTCCAGAACCTGGCCCTGAACGCGGCCCAGGCCATGAGCGGCGGCGGGCGCATGAAGGTCTCGGTGAAGGCCGGTCCCGTGGCCGCGGGCAACTCCTACCGGCTGCGCGAGGGGACCTACGCGGAAGTATCCGTGGCCGACGAGGGCCCCGGCATGACCGAGGCCGTGCTGTCCAGGGTCTTCGAGCCGTACTTCACCACCAAGGGCGGCGGCAGGGGGCTGGGGCTGGCGGTCTGCCGCTCCGTGCTGCTCAAGCACGGCGGCAATATAGCCGTCTCCTCCGAGCCCGGCAAGGGCAGCGAGTTCACGGTCTGGCTGCCTGTGATCGCTGAAGGCTGCGCCGACGCGCCCCCGGCGCCCGTCCCGGCCGGGCACGCCAAGGGCCGGCTGCTGGTGATGGACGACGAGGAAGTGGTCTACAAGGCGCTCAAGCGCATGCTGACGGCGCTGGGCTATTCCGTGGAGGTGGAGGTGGACGGCGGGAAGGCCGTGGCGGCCTGGGAAGCCGCGCGGAAAGAAGGCAGGCCTTTCTCGGCGGCCATCCTGGACCTTACGGTGGCCGGCGGCATGGGCGGGCTGGAGGCCGCGCGCCTGCTGAAGAGCCTGGACCCGGGCGCGAAGCTGATAGCCTCCAGCGGCTACTCCGAGGACCCGGTGATGGCCGACCACGCGGCGCACGGCTTCGACGGGGTGCTGACCAAGCCTTACAGCCTGGACGACCTCGCGCGGACGCTCTCTAGAACGCTGCCCTAGCGGCCGGCGCGGCGAAAAAAAGCCCCGGGTTTCCCCGGGGCTTTTCTTTTGTCCCTGGCGCGGCCTACTTCTCCTGCATGAACGGGTAGCGGTAGTCGTAGGGCGGCACGAAGTTCTCCTTCACCGCGCGCGGCGACGTCCAGCGCACCATGTTCAAGAGCGAGCCGGCCTTGTCGTTGGTGCCGCTGCCGCGGGCGCCGCCGAAAGGCTGCTGGCCGACGACGGCCCCGGTGGGCTTGTCGTTGATGTAGAAGTTGCCGGCCGCGTTCTCCAGCCTGTCCATGGCCTTCAGCACGGCCGCGCGGTCCTGCGAGAAGATCGCGCCGGTCAGCGCGTACGGCGAGGTGGCATCGCACAGGCGCAGCGTCTCGTCGAACTTCGCGTCGTCGTAGACGTAGACCGTCATGACGGGCCCGAAGATCTCCTCCTGCATGGTCTTGAAGTCGGGCTTGGAGGCCTTGATGAGCGTCGGGCGGATGAACCAGCCCTTCGAGGCGTCGTACTTGCCGCCGGCCAGGATCCTGGCGCCGCGGTCCTTGGCGGCGTAGTCGATGTAGCCGGTGATCGTGCCGAAGGCGTTCTTGTCGATGACGGCGTTCATGAAGTTGCTGAAGTCCTCGGCGGGGCCCATCTTGATGCCCTCGATGTCGGACACCAGCTCGTCCTTGATCTTGTTCCAGACGCTCTTGGGGATGTACGAGCGGCTGGCGGCCGAGCACTTCTGGCCCTGGAACTCGTAGGCGCCGCGCACGATGGCGCACTTCAAGGCCTGCTGGTCGCAGGACGGGTGGGCGAAGATGAAGTCCTTGCCGCCGGTCTCGCCGACTATGCGCGGGTAGCCCTTGTACTTGTGGAAGTTCTTGACGATGCTCTCCCACATGCCGTTGAAGACGGCGGTGGAGCCGGTGAAGTGCAGGCCCATGAAGTCGGGGCTGTCGATGACCGGGTTGCCCACCTCGCCGCCGGAGCCGGGCAGCATGTTGATGACGCCGTCGGGCAGGCCCGCGGCCTGCCAGAGCTTCATCAGGAAGTAGCCGGAGTAGACGGCCGTGGAGGCCGGCTTCCAGAGCACGGTGTTGCCCATGATGGCCGGGGCCGTGGGCAGGTTGCCGGCGATCGACGTGAAGTTGAACGGCGTCACGGCGAAGACGAAGCCCTCGAGCGGGCGGTAGTCCATGTAGTTCCAGTTGCCGCGCGGGGAGAAGGGCTGCTCGCCGTAGATCTGCTCGGCGTAGAAGGTGTTGAAGCGGTAGAAGTCCGCCAGCTCGCAGGCGGAGTCGATCTCGGCCTGGAACGGCGTCTTGCTCTGGCCTATCATCGTGGCGGCGTTCAGGGTCTGGCGCCAGGTGGTGGCCAGCAGGTCGCCGGCCTTCAGGAAGATGGCGGCGCGGGCGTGCCACGGCATCTTGGCCCAGGTCTTGCGGGCCTGCGCGGCGGCGCGCACGGCCAGCTGCACTTCCTTCGGGCCGGCCTTGTGGAAGCGGCCGATGACCTTCTTGTTGTCGTGGGGGATGGTGATGTCCACGGTGCGGCCGGTGCGGACCTCTTTGCCGCCGATGATGAGCGGGATGTCGATGACCTGGCCGCGCAGCTCGGCTATCTTGGCCTTGAGCTCTTTGCGCTCGGCCGAGCCGGGCGCGTAGTTCAGGATCGGTTCGTTGACCGGCCTGGGTACTTTGAAATTGCTGTTCATGTTCCCTCCTGGAGATTTGACCGCCGCTTTACAGGGAAATCCTACCATAACGGGTTTTATTAGTATAATTCATAGTATTCATGGTAACCATGAATATAATTCAAGAGGCGGGGCTATGAAACTGGACCTTTACCAGCTGCGCGCTTTCTTCACCGTGGCGCGCACGCTCAACTATACCGAGGCGGCCAAAAAGCTCTATGTGACGCAGTCGGCCGTCAGTCACGCGGTGGCCAAGCTGGAGCGGAGCGCCGGCGGGCCGCTGCTGCGCAAGGCCGGCGGCCGGCTGGAGCTGACCGAGGCCGGGCGCATCCTCTACAAGGCCTGCGAGACCGCCTTCTACGAGCTGGACCGCGCCGAGGAGCAGATGGCCGCGGCCGAGGGGCGCGAGCTCGGGACCATCCGCCTCGGGGCCACGGTGGAGTTCGGCACGACGCTGCTGGTGAAGTACCTCAAGGGCTTCCTGGCCGCCAACCCCGGCGTGCGCGTGGACTTCCATTTCACCAACGACCTGCTGGAGCCGCTGCTGAACGACGAGGTGGACATGGCGGTGGACTGCAAGGTGCACCGCGCCGAGGGCCTGCTGCGCCAGCCGCTGTTCCGCGAGGAGTACGCGGTGATAGCCTCGCCGGAGCTGATCCGGCGGCAGGGGCTCAAGGCCCCGAAGGACCTGGAACGCTGCCGCGTGCTGTCGCTGGACAAGGCCGGCGCGTGGTGGGGGAATTTCCTGAACGCGCTGCCGGCCGCCGAGCGGCCCGAGTTCCGCGACGTCACCGAGATGACGCAGATCCGCGCCGTGATCAACGCGGCGCTCGAGGGGATGGGCGTGGGCTTCGTGCCGCGCTACAGCGTGCTCAAAGAGCTGCGCGGCGGCGCGCTGCGGGACGTGTTCCCGCGGCTGGAACTGCTGGTGGACTATTTCTACCTGTACCAGAAGGACGGCAAGGCGGGGCTGGCGCGCCACAAGGCGCTCGCCGCCTACCTGCTCAACATAAAGTCGGCGCAGCTTTCGAGGGCCTGAAGGTGAAGAGCCTCCTCCCCGCGCGTTCCCTGCCGCCGCCGCGGGGCCGGGAGGCTTTTGAGCGCGGGCGCCTAAAATGCTAGTCTGAAACCCTAGGGGAGCCGCGGCCGCCGGGCCGCCGGGAACGCGATGCCGGGAAAGAAAAAGAAAGCCGTTTCGCTCAAGAGCGTTAAGATGCTGGAGAAGATGCTGGACTGCGTCGGCTCGCCCGTCTTCGCCAAGGACCGCAAGCACCGCTTCGTCTACCTGAACAAGGCCGCCGAGGGTTTCCTGGGCTTCCCCAACGAGAAGATGCTGGGCCGCGACGACAGCGAGTTCTTTCCGCCGGAGCAGGTCAGGATCTTCTGGGAGCGCGACGACAGGGTCTTCAGGACGGGGGAAGAGGACGTCAACGAGGAAAACCTGCGCGACGCCGAGGGGCGCCAGCATACCATCGTGACCCGCAAGCGCGTCTTCAGGGACGCGGCCGGCAACGGCATCCTCGTGGGCGTGATCAGCGACATCACCGGGCTGCGCAAGGCGCACGGCGAACTGGACATGTTCCGCAAGCTGCTGGAGAACTCCAACGACGCCATCTTCATAGCCGACCCGGAGACCGGCCGGCTGCTGGACGTCAACGAGACCGCCTGCCGCCGGCTGGGCTACCCGCGGGCCGTGCTGCTGCGCATGACCGTGCCCGACGTGGACGGCGCGGCCGGCGCCTGGGAGGACGCCAGGAAGAGGATCATGTCCAGGGATAATATGCTTATCCAGGGCCGGCACGTGCGCGCCGACGGGACCTCCTTCCCGGTGGAGATCAGCGTCAGCCGCGTCACGGTGGGCGGCAAGGAGTACATCCTCGGGGGCGCGCGCGACATCAGCGAGCGCCGCAAGATGGAAGAGGCGATGAAGGAAGTGGACACGCTGCGCGGCCTGATCCCGATCTGCGCCAAGTGCAAGAACATCCGCGACGATAAGGGCTTCTGGCACCGGGTTGAGGCCTACCTGGAGCAGCATTCCAGCGCGCGCTTCACGCACGGCCTCTGCAAGAAGTGCATGAAGGAGCTCTACGGCAAGGAGAGCTGGTTCCGCGACGACCGGGAAAAATCGTAAGATAGGGGAACTATGAGGAAAATCGCTTTCGTTTCGCTGATAGCTTTACTGCCCGCCTGCGCGGCGGCGCAGGAGCCGGCGCTGGCCCAGCTGGGCGCGGCGGCCGGCGCCGCGGCCGTGGAAGCCGCCGCCCCGCAGGTCTGCGCCCCCGCAAGGGTCTTTACGGCCCCGGCCATCCCGGCGGAGCGCGAGGCGGCCGTCATCCCGGCCGGCGTCCGCGCCAAGCCCGACGGCCTGACCGGCAAATGGCTCGGGCAGGGCGAGTGGACCTACCAGGGTTCCGGCGCCCACTGCTATATGGACCTGGAGTTCGAGGATACCCCGGAGTACCTGTTCCGCAAGGGCGGCTACTTCGACTGCGGCTTCGCGGGGCTGGCCAGCGAGCCGGCCAAATTCGTGAAGAAGGGGACGCTGCTGCTGGACGGGGACGGCGGCGAGGCCGGCTCCTACGTGAACGACACCGTGACCCTTAAGGAAGCCTACGGCGCCAACGTGGACATCGTCACCGTGATAAAGCGCGACGGCCTGCATTTCGACTATTCCGAGATCTGGACGGAGAAGAGCGGCAGGGAGCTCTACGTGATAACCGGCCGCCTGTTCACCGGCGGCTGAGCCGGGAGCGGGGAAGACGGGGGCCCGGGGGAGACTCCGGGCCTTTTTTTATGGACGAAGAACGGATATTGAAGAGCCTTGTGCGGCGGGAAGAGGCTGGCGCCGCCCTTGAGACCTTCCTGGCCGCCAGGTTCCCCTACCATACCGCGGAGGAGTGGGCGGCGCTGGCCGCCGGCGGCGCGCTGCTGGTCAACGGCGGCCCGCCGGACCCGGCGCGGCCCCTGGCGGAGGGGGACGAGGTCCGCTACGTTCCGCCGGCCGTGCCGGAGCCGCCGGTGGACGACGGCGTCAGGGTGCTCTACGAGGACGCCGATATCATAGCGGTGGACAAGCCCGGCAACCTGCCGGCCCACCCGGCCGGGAAATACTTCCGGCACACCCTCTGGTGGCTGCTGCGCGAGCGCTTCGGGGTGGCCGAGCCGTCGCTGCTGAACCGGCTGGACCGGGAGACTTCCGGCGTGACGCTGGCGGCCAAGCACCCGGCCGCCGCGGCCGCGTGCCGCGCCCAGTTCACCGCGCGGACCGTGGCCAAGAAGTACACCGTCTTCGCCGGCGGGGCCCTGGAGGGCCCGCTGGAGGCGAGGGGCTACCTCGGGCCGGCCGCGGGGTCCGCGGTGCGCAAGAAGCGCGCCTTCGTGCGGTCGCTGGACGACGGCCCGGAGCCGGGGCGCGAGGCGCAGTGGGCGGAGACCCTTTTCCTGCCGGTCATGCGGCTGGACGATCTCAGCGTGCTGGAGGCCGTGCCGCGCACGGGCCGCCTGCACCAGATCAGGGCCACGCTGCTGGCGCTGAGGCTGCCGGTGCTGGGCGACAAGATCTACGGCCCCGACGAGGGGCTTTTCCTGCGTTTCCTCGAGGACCGGCTTACGGACGGGGACAGGGCCCTGCTGCGCCTGCCGCGCCAGGCCCTGCACGCCTCCGAGCTCGCTTTCCGCCACCCGGCGGACGGCCGGCCCATGAAGCTGAACGCCCCCTTGCCCGCCGATATGCTGGCCCTGCTGGACCGGCTGCCCTAAAGACCCGGAACGGATATAGGCCCGCGCCCCTTGACGCGTCAAGGGGCCGCTGTTATGCTATTGGTAGGAAGAAAAAGGTAAAGTTATGAAGACCATACTTACCCTGCTGACCCTGGCCCTGGCCGCTCCCGCGGCCCACGCGCAGCGCGGCGGCTTCGACTTCGAGACCGCGCTCAACGGCAACTGCGGCAATATCCGCGAGGTCTCCACCTACGGCAAGGATAACCGCGAGGACTACTGCGCGCAGGACATGTTCGTGCGCGACCTGGCCGATTCCGTGGCCGCGCTCTTCACCGAGAAGAACGGCGGCATCGCCGCCGGCGGGCAGACCTACGCTTTCGGCACCAATACCCTGGGGAACAGCCAGAACCTCTCCGCCGGCCAGCGCTTCGCCGACGAGCCCGCCGCCTCCTACTGCAGCGGCTTCCTGGTGGGCGACGACCTGCTGGTCACCGCCGGCCACTGCGTGCTGGACCACAGGCTGGACGCCAAGACCGCGGCCAACGCCGCCCATGACGACCCCGGCTGCCAGGAGAACCTTACCGTCAAGTCCGAGTTCTGCGAGAACATCAAGATCGTCTTCGGCTTCCGCAAGGAGCTCGGCGGCGTGATCCCGCGCTCCGTCCCGGCCGACAACGTCTACCGCTGCGCCAGGGTGCTGGCGCACAGCATGAAGAGCGGCCCCGACTACGCGCTGATCAAGCTGGACCGCAAGGTGGCCGGCCGCCGGCCGCTGGCCATAGACAGGGGCAACGCTGACCTGGCCGAGGGCGTGCCGCTGATGGTGATAGGCCACCCGAGCGGCCTGCCGCTCAAGATAGCCGCCGACGCCAAGGTGCTGGCCGCCGGGCGCGACGTCAGCGTGACCGACGCCTACGGCGCGAGCCGGCCTTGGGTGCACAAGGATTACTCCTTCCTGGCCAACCTGGACACTTTCCACGGCAACTCCGGCAGCCCGGTCATCAACCTGAAGACGCTGCTGGTCGAGGGCATCCTGGTCAGCGGCGACGCCGACTACGAGTGGGACCCGGAAGATCCCGGCAAGCGCAGGGCGGCCAATTACCCGCAGGACGCCGGCTCCACCGAGCTCGGCAAGGGCGTGGGCGAGGTCTGCACGAAGATCTCCGTGCCGCAGGACAGGATCCCCGCCACCCGGCGCGAGCGCGACATGCGCGAGCTTAACCGGCAGGCCGGCGGCGACCTCTACGGCACGCTGCTGCGGACGCTGCGCGACCGCGCCGTGAAGACCCCGGGCAGGGTCATCCAGATCCCGAACTACGCGCTGCCCGGCACCCAGGCGCCGGCCGTGGTGCCGGCCGTCTACGTGCCGGTCCCCGAGCCCACCCCGGCCCCCGGCGAGCCGATCTCGATCTAGGAACGTCCGGACGCGGAAAAGCCCGGGGCCTCCCCCGGGCTTTTTTGCGCGCGTCCGGGACGTCCGAAAAAGGTAGAATCTTTTCCATCGGACCGGGAGGATCAAAAATGGCCCAGCTGGATAAGCTCATAGACCGCATGCAGGCGGGACAGGAGATAATCCTGGAGAGCGGCAAGGCGCCGGTGCTGCGCGGCGAGAGCGGCGCGTCCCCGATGCTGACGCAGCAGCTTACGGCCGGCCAGATCTTCGGCCTGGTGGGCGAGATCGCCCCCGCCTTCCTGCGGGACCAGGTGGTGCAGAGCAAGCCGGTCAAGTTCGACTATTCCTATTCCTCCAAGAACGTCGCGGTGGATTTTTCCGCGGAGAACGGCCAGGCCACGGCCCGGCTCTCCTGCTCGGCCCGCAAGGCGGAGCCGGCGCCGGCGCCGGTCCCCGGGGAACCCGAGATCAATACGCTGCTGCGCCGGATGGTGCAGCTGGGCGCCTCGGACCTGCACCTGACCGCCTCCCACCGGCCCATGGTGCGCCTCAACGGCGACATGCAGGAGCTCTCCGACCAGCCGGTGCTCAAGCCCGAGGCGCTGGCCGCCATGCTGCAGGCCGTGACGCCGACCTATAACGCCGTGCAGTTCGAGAAGACCCACGACACCGACTTCGCCTACGAGATCCCCAAGGTGGCCAGGTTCAGGGCCAACCTCTTCCTGGACCGCTTCGGCATGGGCGGCGTGTTCCGCCAGGTCCCGGTGGAGATAGTGACCGCCGAGAAGCTCGGGCTCTCCAAGGAGGTCCTGGACCTCTGCTTCCTGTCGAAGGGGCTGGTGCTGGTGACCGGGCCGACCGGCTCCGGCAAGTCCACGACGCTGTGCGCGCTGGTGGACTTCATCAACCGGCACCGCAAGGACCATATCATCACGATCGAGGACCCTATAGAGTTCGTGCACCAGCGCCGGAACTGCCTGATCAACCAGCGCGAGGTGCACGTGCACACGCAGAGCTTCGCCAACGCGCTGCGCGCGGCGCTGCGCGAGGACCCGGACATAGTGCTGGTGGGCGAGCTGCGCGACCTGGAGACCATCTCGATAGCCATCGAGACCGCCGAGACCGGCCACCTGGTCTTCGGCACGCTGCACACGACGACGGCCGCCTCCACGGTGGACCGCATCATCGAGCAGTTCCCCGGCGAGCGCCAGGCGCAGATCCGCACGATGCTGGCCTCCTCGCTGAAGGGCGTGATCTCGCAGACGCTCTGCAAGAAGATAGGCGGGGGCCGCGTGGCCGCGATGGAGACGCTGTTCGTCAACAGCGCGGTCTCCAACCTGATCCGCGAGAACAAGATCTACCAGATCCCGTCCATCATGCAGACCGGCAAGAAGCAGGGCATGACGGTGCTGAACGACGTGCTTTTCAAGCTGGTGACCGACAAGGTGGTGGAGCCGGAGGAGGCCTATATAAAGGCCATCGACAAGCCGGCCTTCGCCGCGCTGCTGAAGTCCAAGAGCATTACGCTCAAGCTGACCGGGCTGGAGGAATAAGGCCGGCGGCGCGCCGCGCGAAGCCCCGCCCTTACCGGCGGGGTTTCTCTTTTTTGAGCTTTACGAGGAGCTCCACGGCGAGGTTGGCCTGCATGTTGGCTACCAGCGCCACGCGGGGCGCCATGGGGCTGAGGCCCGGCGGGACTTCGGAGGTCCCGTCGCCGCAGACGTAGAGGCGGCCTATCCGGCGGGTCTTCAGGCGGGCGTTGCCGCCGCAGCCGGCCAGGCCCGAGGCCGAGATCACCGGCCTGGAGGGAAAGAGCTTCAGCCACGCCGAGATCAGCATGGCCTTCTGGTCGGCGCGGTCGAAGGCCTCGATCAGGAGGTCCGCCCCGCCGAAGAGTTCGCCGACGTTGGCGGCGGTCACCCGGACGTCGTGCGCCCGCACGGCCGTGTACGGGGCCTGGCGCTTTAGGTTGGCGGCCAGGGCCTTTACCTTGCGCAGGCCTATCTGGCGCACCTCGAACTGCTGGCGGTTCAGGTTGGACGGCTCCACCCTGTCGAAGTCCGCTATGATCAGGCGGCCTACCCCGGCCCGGGCCAGCGAGACGGCGGCGTTGGAGCCGAGCCCGCCCGCGCCGGCCACGGCCACCGTCGAGGCGCGCAGCGCGGCGAGGACGGCTTTGTCGTGCCTGGCGAAGATCTGTTCCTGCAGTTTGTCCATGGGTCTCCGGTGAACCGCGGCCTTTAAAAGCGAAAGAGCCTGAAAGCCGGGCCGTTACCCTGTACTCTCAGGCTCTTTCGTCCGGTCCGGGCCGGCTAGCCGCCGCAGCCGCAGCCTCCGCCGCAGACGTGGCCGCCCGGGTTCATCGGGCAGCCGCCGCCCTGGGCGGAGCCGCCTTTCTTGAGGCCGGGGACGTCGTCGGAAACCTTCACGACCTTACCGAGCTTGGCGTCATAGACGTACTTGCCGGTGGCCGCGGTCTTCTTGGTCTCTTTATTCTCTGGCATAGCTGTATGGGGGAGGGGGAAATTTGGTGCGCTCGACAGGAATCGAACCTGTATAACCGCCTTCGCAGGGCGGGACTCTATCCGTTGAGATACGAGCGCAAAGAACCGCTGAAAGTATATTCTATTAAATTCGGGCTTTGGAG
>JAJZRA010000072.1 GCA_021847485.1 bacterium | reverse complement strand
TTCCGATCTCATTTCCCGCGTTCCCGGCGTTTCCGACATCTGGGTGCTCGAGAACGCCATCCGCAACGAGCTTAACGCCAGCGCGCCGCGCGCTATGGCCGTGCTGAAGCCGCTCAAGGTCGTAATAGACAACTACCCTCCCGGCCACGAGGAGGAGATGACCGCGGCCAACCACCCCGACGACCCGGCCGCCGGCGTCCGCAAGGTGCCTTTCACCGGCGAACTCTACATAGAGCGGGACGATTTCATGGAAGTCCCGGCCAAGAAGTTCTTCCGCATGACGCCCGGCGCCGAGGTGCGCCTGCGCGCGGCCTACATAGTGAAGTGCGTGGGCGTGGACAAGGACGCCGCCGGCAACGTCACGGCGGTGCACTGCACCTACGACCCGGCGACGAAGGGCGGCGACGCCCCCGACGGCCGCAAGGTGAAGGGCACGATCCACTGGGTGTCCGCCAAGTACGCCTTCCCCGCGAAGGTGCGCCTCTACGACGCGCTGTTCACCGTGCGCGAGCCGGAGGACGTGCCGGAGGGGGAGGATTACAAGAAGAACCTCAACCCGAACTCGCTGGAGATAGTGGAAAAAGCCATGCTCGAGCCGTCGCTCTCCAAGGCGGCCCCGGGCGCGCGCTTCCAGTTCGAGCGGCTCGGCTACTTCTTCGCGGACCCGAAGGAGTCCAGGCCCGGCGCGCCGGTGTTCAACCGCACCGTGACGCTCAAGGACACGTGGGCCAAGATCGAGCAGAAGGCCCCGGGAGCGAAATAACCCGGAATGAAACGAATAAAGAGCGTAGTCCTCTTCTTCAACTCCAAGCGGCGCAAGGCCGTGGCCTACGCCGCCGCCATCGAGCGCAGGCTCGGGGCGGCGGGCGTTAAGGTGCACAGGGTCTGCGTGAACGATTCCGCCTGCGAGTTCAGGGCGGCCGACGCGGCGGTGGCCGTCGGCGGCGACGGCACGGTGCTCTACGCGGCGCGCCACGTGATCTCGCGCGGCATCCCGGTGCTCGGCATCAACGCCGGCGGCCTGGGCTTCCTGAGCGGCATAGAGCAGAAGGAGTTCCTGCGCATCCTGGGCGAGTTCCTGGCCGGGCGCTTCCGCAGGCACAGCCGCGGCGTGCTCGCGGCGGCGGTGCGGCGCGGGGGCAAGACGGTCTTCGGCCCGCTGCCGGCCTTGAACGACTGCGTGATCCGCAGCCACGAGGCCCGCGCTTTCACGCTGCGCGCTTCCTACGACGGGGAGTTCCTCTCCGAGTACTTCGGCGACGGCCTGATAATCTCCACGCCCAGCGGCTCCACGGCCTACAGCCTGGCGGCCTCGGGGCCGATAGTGATGCCGGGGATGGAGGTGGTGCTGCTGTCCCCGATCTGCCCGCATACGCTGACGCACCGGCCCATAGTGCTGGCCGCGGCCGGCAAGCTGGCCATAGAGGTGGAGGGCGGGCGCTACGCGCCGCAGACGCTGACGCTGTCCCTCGACGGACAGGAGAATTTCCTGCTGGAGCACGGCGATACCGTGGTGATAGAGCGCCACCCGCGCGACTTCCACATGCTGGCGCCGGAAGGCTTCTCCTATTTCGACATCCTGCGGCGCAAGCTCAGCTGGGGGGAACGCTGAGGGTGGGGAGCGCCGCCGGGGCATTCCCCTTCACCCCATACCCCGGGGAACCGTTGCGCGGTTCCCCCGCCCGTACGGGCGGGGCCCCCTCCCCAAATGGGGTGCGCGGGGAACGCCCCGCCGCCGCTCCCGGGCCAGGATATCCGGTTTATGCTTAAGAAGCTCTCGATACGCGATTTCGCGGTGATAGATTCGCTGGACCTGGAACCGGGTGCCGGCCTCAACGTCTTTACCGGCGAGACCGGCGCCGGCAAGTCCATCATCATCTCCGCGCTGGGCTTCCTGCTGGGGGAGCGCTCCGGCTCCGACATCCTGCGCCCCGGCGCCGCCTCGGCCGAGGTGGAGGGGGAGTTCGAGGCCGACAACCTGCCCGCCCACGCCGCCGAGCGCTGGGGCATAAGCGGAAAAACTTTCAAGGTGCGCCGCCAGGCCGACCCCAGGGGCCGCACGCGCGCCGCCGTCAACGGCGCCCCCGCCACGCTGGCCCAGCTCTCCGAGCTCGGCGGCTACCTGGTGGATTTCCACGGCCAGAACGAGCACCAGAGCCTGCTCAAGCCCGAGACCCAGCGCGACCTGCTGGACCGCTACGGCCGGCTGGAGAAGGAGGTGAAGGCCGTGGCCGAGGCTTGGGCCGCGGCGAAGTCGCTCGAAGAGGCGCTGAACGCCGTCTCGATGTCCGAGGACGAGCGCGCCCGCCTGCTGGACCTCTACAAGTTCCAGCTCAACGAGATCGAGTCCGCTAACCTCAAGGAAGGCGAGGAGGAGGAGCTGGAAGCCCTCTGGCCGCGCCTGAAGAATTCCGAGAAGCTCTCCACCATCTCCGGAGAGGCGCACGCCGGGCTGGACGACGCCGCCGGCGCCGCCGAGAAGGCCCTCGAGCGCCTGAAGGCCCTCTCCGCGATAGACGCCACGGCCGACCCGCTGGCCGCCCGCATGAATTCGGCCGTCATCGAACTGCGCGACCTGTGCGGGGAGCTGCGCTCCTATGGCAAGGCCGTCCACAGCGACCCGGCCGAGGTGGACCGCGTGCTGTCGCGCCTGGAGAAGTTAAAATCCCTGAAGAAGAAGTACGGCGCCGACATACCGGCCGTGCTCGCCAGGGCGGAGGAGCTCCGGACCAAGGTCGGCAGCCTCGACGACATGTCGCTCGACCGCTCCGAGATAGAGAAGAAGCTCGCCGCCGCGCGGGCCAAGCTGGAGAAGCTGGCCTCGGCGCTGCATGACAAGCGCGAGGCCGCCGCGAAGAAGCTTTCCGCCGAGATAATAAAAGAGGCCGAGGGCCTCGGCTTCAAGGAAGTGCGCTTCTCCGTGGACTGCGCCTACGACGAGGCGGCCCTGGCGTCCTCGGGCGGCGACTCCGTGGAATACCTTTTCACCGCCAACCCCGGCTACCCGCTGCGGCCGCTGCGCTACACGGCCTCCGGCGGAGAGATGGCCCGCATCATGCTGGCCCTGAAGACCGTGCTCAGCCGCGCGGACCGCATCGGCGCGCAGGTCTTCGACGAGGTGGACGCCGGCGTGGGGGCCGTGACCGGCCGCCTGGTGGGGGAGAAACTGGCCAAGCTCGCCCGCGACAAGCAGATCTTCTGCATCACGCATTTGCCGCAGGTCGCGGCCTTCGGCGGCAGGCATTACTTCGTGGAGAAGGACGTGCGGGACGGCGTGGCCGCCGCGGCCGTGCGCCTGCTGGACGACGCCGCCCGCGAGCTGGAAATAGCCCGCATGCTGGGCGGCAAGAAGCAGAGCACCGACCTCGGCCTCAAGCACGCCCGCGAGCTGCTCGCCGAGAGCCGCAAATAGTTTCCGTATGATCCGCTAGAACGAGAGGACCACAACATGGAAGTCAGGACACGCTTCGCTCCCAGCCCCACCGGTTATATGCACATAGGCAACCTGCGCACCGCGCTCTACGCCTACCTGCACGCCCGCAAGAGCGGCGGCAAGTTCATCCTGCGCATCGAGGACACCGACCAGGCCCGCCTGGTGGGGGACGCCGTGAAGGTGATCTACGAGAGCCTGCGCGTGACCGGCCTGGAGCACGACGAGGGACCGGACGTGGGCGGCCCCGTTGGCCCCTATGTGCAGAGCGAGCGGCGCCCGCTCTACAAGCAGTACGCCGAGCAGCTGGTGAAGGAAGGCCACGCCTACCGCTGCTTCTGCGAGAAGACCGAGAAGCAGGAAGAGCCGGGCGAGGAGGCTGATGGCGGCATACTCGGCTACGACGGCCGCTGCGGCCGCCTCTCCGAGGCCGAAGTGCAGGCCAATCTCGCCAAGGGCATGCCGTTCGTCATCCGCCAGCGCATAAACAAGGAGGGCTCCACCTCCTTCAAGGACTTCATCTACGGCGACATCTCCGTTGAGAACAAGCTGCTCGACGACCAGATCCTGCTGAAGCGCGACGGCTTCCCGACCTACAATTTCGCCAACGTCGTCGACGACCACCTGATGGGCATCACGCACGTGATGCGCGGCTGCGAGTACATCTCGTCCACGCCCAAGTACGTGCTGCTCTACAAGGCCTTCGGCTGGGAGTACCCGGAGCATATCCACCTGCCGCATATCCTCGGCCACGACGGCAAGAAGCTCTCCAAGCGCGAGGGCAGCGCGGCCCTTTCCGACCTGCTCGCCAAGGGCTATCTGCCCGAGGCGATCCTGAACTACATAGCGCTGCTGGGCTGGAACCCCGGCACCGAGCAGGAGTTCTTCACCAAGGCGGACCTCATCGCCAAGTTCGACATAGCGCGCATCGGCAAGGCGCCGGCCATGTTCGACGAGACCAAGCTGACCTGGCTCAACGCCCAGCACGTTAAGGCGCTGCCGCCGGAGAAGGCTCACGAGCTGTTCCTGAAGTTCTACCCGGAGTCCGTGACGAAGGGCTTCGACGCGAAGAAGCTTTCCGGCTACATCCAGGGCAAGGTGGAGAAGCTCGGCGACCTCCCGGCCATGACCTCCTTCCTGACGGCCTTCGACGCGAACTATTCGACCGAACTCTTCGTGCACGCCAAGAACAAGACCACGAAAGAGGGCAGCAAGGCCGTCCTGGCCGACCTGCAGGCCGCGCTCGCGGCGCTGCCCGCCTGGGAGTACGCGGCCATCATGGCCGCGGTGAAGGGCTATACCGAGGCCAAGGGGGCCAAACTCGGCGCCGTCATGTGGCCGCTGCGCATAGCCCTCTCCGGCATGACCGTGACGCCTACCGGCGCCATAGAGATAGCCGAACTGCTCGGCAAAGAGGAAGCCCTCCGCCGCCTCACCCACGCGATCAGCCGCCTGTAGTTTCCGGTTTTGCCGGGAAACGCAGGATGCGTAGTCGGGGCTGGGCAGAGGCTGGCCCCGCGCTCCTGACTGCAGGGAACCGTTGGCCGTCCGAAGAGCATAGCTCTAGATACGGCACGGGCATAGCCCAGCGCGGTTCCCCTCAAACGCCGTGGGCGTTTGAGCCTCCCTTCCCCAAAGTCGCGCGGAACCAGCCTCTGCCCAGCCCCTTCATGCAAAACCCCATCCCGATATGGAGGCAGGGGTGTTCCTCCCGGAAACCCTTGGGGAAGGGGGGCCCCGCTTCGGGGGGGGAACCGCGCAACGGTTCCCTGCAGTACGGGTTTCCGGGAGGAATATCCCTGCCGACCACCCTGTAACAAAATAGCCACATTTTTGTATTACATTCTACATAGCCGGGTTGTAGAATTGTAGTGGCTAGACCTATGAAATACTGGTTCTACTCTGAAGGCAATATCCTCGGGCCCTACGAGCCGGCTGAACTGCTGGCCCTGCCCGCTTTCGCCGAGGAGAGCCTGGTCTGCCCCGAGAGCGCCACCGGCGACAACCCCGGCGACTGGCGCCCCGCCGCCCAGGTGCCCGAGATAGCCTCCGCCATGAGCGTCGGCGCCGGCCGCACCATAGGCGCCGGCGTCATGTCCGGCGCCTACGAGTACGAGACCGGCTTCAGCGCCAGCATGCGCTACTTCGAGGAGAAGGAGCCCGGCCCGGGCGCCTCCTACGGGGACCTGCTCGACACCATCGACAATATCCTCGGCGCCTATAAGGAGGGCCAGGAGGCTCCCGTTAAGGGCGCTCCCGAGACCGATTACGACCTGGCGGAGAAGTTCGATATCCGCCTCTCGCGCATCCAGGAAGAACTCGAGGCCGCCCGCTGGGAGAAGAACCTGCTGCTCGAGAAGATCCGCCTGAAGGACATGGAGGAGCGCAAGAGCCGCGAGCGCATCCAGGAGCTGGAGGCCCGCCTGAAGGGGGAGGCCGGCAAGGCCGAGACCAGCGCCAGGGAGCTGGAGCAGGTGCGCCACCTGGCCGACCTCAAGGAGAAGGCCGAGACCCTCCGCAAGATAGAAGAGATAAAGAAAGAGGAACTGGCGCTCCGGCAGGACATGGCCCCCGCGCCCGCTCCCGCGCAGGCCGCCGCCGAAACCGCCGCGCCCGCGGAAGAGGCGCCGGAAAGCGCCGAGGCCGCGCCCCGGCCGGAACCGGCCGCCGCCCCGGAGACGCCCGCGGCCCAGGCGCCCGCTCAGGGTTTCGCCGGCGAAACCGCCGCGCCCGCCATGGAGCGGCCCATCGAGAGGAAGACCCTCAAGAGCATCGCCCCTTCGGCGGAGATAAAGCTGGAGAAGGCCGTCGGCGGGGAGAAGGGGGAGCAGACGGCGGACGCCGGCCTCACCAGCCGCAAGCTCAAGAGCCTGGGCCAGACCCAGCCGCCCGCCTACGTCTACGGCTCCAACTACGACAAGCCGCTGCCCGGCCCCGAGCCCGCGCCGGCCGGCGCTTTCAAGCCCGAGGCGCTCGAGCCGCTGCCCCAGCAGGCAGGCGGCCTCGTCTACGATTTCACCGTGGTCACCCCCAGGCCCCAGGAGACCTCGCAGAAGTTCCAGATAGAGCCCCGGCTGGAGCCGTCCCCTTCGCAGGAGGCCGTCCCGTCGTTCAGGGCGCCGGCCCCCGGCCCCCAGCCGGTAAAGCCGCCCACTTACGACCTCGGAGTCCAGGCCGCCAGGCAGGCCCCCGCGCCCGCCCCGGCCCCCGCGCCGGCGCCAGTCCAGGCCGCCCAGCCCCAGCCCGCCGCTCAGCATACTTTCCAGTTCGGGGCGCAGCCGCAGGCCGCCGCCCCGGCCCAGTTCAACGCTTTCCAGCCTTCCGCGGCCCCCTCGGCGGCCCCCGCGCAGTTCAACACTTTCCAGCCCGGCGCCGCAGCCGCCCCGGCCCCTCAGCCCGCCCCGGCCGCCGCCCCGGCTAAAGGCCCGGAGGCCCCGGCCGAATCCCCGGAGAAGACCCTGCGCGTGCCTATGGCCGCGGTCAAGGGCGGCGCCCAGACCCCTAAGGCCGCGGAAAAGCCGCGCCGCAAAGGCGGCAAGCTCGCTTTCATCACCATCCTGGTCGTCTTCGGCTCCATCGCCGCCGGCGGCCTCGGCTACTTCTTCCTCGGAGAAGGCGTCAGCTTCTCCGAGTTCTCGATGCTCAGCCTCGGCGGCAGGAAAAAGGCCCCCGTGATGGGCAGCCACCTGGAGCCCAGGCCGGCCGCGGAGCAGGCCGCCGCCAAGCCCGAGCCCCAGGCCGCCCAGCCGGAAACCATGCCCGAAGCCCAGCCCGAGGCCCAGCCCCAGGCCGCCCAGCCCGCGCCCCAGCCCGCCAACGAGAATATAAAGAAGGCCCTCGACATAGTCAAGAACTACAAACTTTCCGGCGGCCGCGGCACCATAGCCACCTGGTTCTCCAACTCCTTCCTGTCCGGCGCCTCCGGCGGGGCCAACGAGGAGTGGACCGCCACCCCGCTGCACGGCGACATCCTCGTGGTGCAGTACCGCCTGCTGCGGCCCAAGCAGGAGCCGCTGACCTACCAGTTCGAGGTGGACGCCGCCAAGCAGGACATCGTGCGCGGCATCAACAACAACGCCATCGACCTGCTCGATTCCGGCAAGGAAAAGACCGTCAGCGCCGCGCCGGTCCGCAAGCCAGCCAGGGCCAAGGTCCGCAAGCCGGCCAAGCCCCGCGAGGTGCCCATACTGCCGCTGCCCGAGGAACCGGCCGCCGGCAACGCGGAGCAGGAGCCCACCGGCTTCGAGAACGCGCAGGGGGAAGGCTCCGAGAAGGTTAAATATCTGAAGGCGCAGGAGTCCGACGAGGAACTGTTCTAGGCAAGATTTAGTAAGATATATCCGGGCGTTCCCCCGGCTCCGCCGGGGTCCCGCCGTTCCGCGCCCCTTAGCTGACTATGGCTGACAAAGGTCTGTCGATAAATATTTCCAAGCGCCTCGGCGAAATGCTGGTGACGTCCGGCCTGATCACGGCCGCCCAGCTCAACGAGGTGCTGGAGCTGCAGCGTTCGACCGGCAGCAAACTGGGGCACCTGCTCGTCCACAAGAAGTACATCGACGAGCGCAAGCTGCTCGAATTCCTCAGCAAGCAGTTCGGCATAGAGTTCGTGGACCTGCGCGGCAAGGAGATCAAGGACGACATCCTCAAGATCATCCCCGAGAACATCGCGCGCCGCTACGGCCTGATCGCCGTGGAGAAGGCGGAGAACAAGCTGAAGGTCGCGATGGAGGACCCGCTGAACATCGTGGTCCTCGACGACCTGAAGATGATGACCGGCTACGACATCAAGCCGGTCTTCGGCTCCGAGTCCGACATCACGGCGGCGATAGACAAGAACTACGGCTCGAAGACCTCCAAGGAGGCTTTGGACGAGATCCTCAAGAAGACCGTCAACGGCACCACCGAGGTCTCGCTGGTCAAGGAGGACGAGCTGAAGGGGGGCGGCGAGGATATCACCTCGCTCGACGAGAAGGGCGAGGCCGCGCCCATCGTGCAGATGGTCAACCTGATCATCTCGTCGGCCATCAAGGCCCACGCCTCCGACATCCATATCGAGCCGACCTACAAGGACACCAAGGTCCGCTTCCGCATAGACGGCGTGCTGCACGCGCAGCCCTCGCCGCCGAAGAAGTTCCACAACGCGCTGATCAGCCGCCTGAAGATCATGGCGAACCTCGACATCTCCGAGCGCCGCCTGCCGCAGGACGGCCGCACCAAGCTCAAGATCGAGGACCACGAGATAGACCTGCGCGTCTCGATCCTGCCCTGCGGCCCGGGCGAGAAGGTCGTCATGCGTATCCTGGACTCCTCGGGCCTCAAGCTCAAGCTCGAGGACCTCGGCATGGAGCCGGAGAACCTGGCCATCTTCTCCAAGTGCCTCAAGGCCCCGCACGGCATCAACCTGATCACCGGCCCGACGGGCTCGGGCAAGTCCACCACGCTTTATTCCGCGCTCGCCACCCTGAACGAGCCGGACGTCAACATCGTCACGATCGAGGACCCGATCGAGTACAACCTGGAGGGCATCAACCAGGTGATGGTGAACGCGGACGTGGGCCTGACGTTCGCCAGCGGCCTGCGCTCGTTCCTGCGCCAGGACCCGGACATCATCATGGTCGGCGAGATCCGCGATTTCGAGACGATGTCGATAGCCATCAACGCGGCCATGACCGGCCACCTCGTTTTCAGCACGCTGCACACCAACGACGCCCCCGGCGCCATCACGCGCATAGGCATGATGGGCGTGGAGCCGTTCCTGACCTCCAGCACGCTGCTGATGGTGGTGGCCCAGCGCCTCGTGCGCGGCATCTGCAAGAACTGCAAGGAGACCTACGAGGTCAAGCCCGAGCTGCTGGTCAGCCTGGGGGTGTCCAAGGCCGTCCTTGATAATAATATTAAAAATGGTAAAATAATTTTGTCGAGAGGGCGCGGCTGCGAAGTATGCGCCAAGACCGGTTATAAAGGCCGCATGGGTATCCACGAGATACTCGAGGTCAATGACGTCATCAGGGGCCTGATAATAGAGAAGGCCCACGTCTCCAAGCTGAAGGAGGCGGCCCGCAAGAACGGGATGATAACCCTGAGGGAGTCGGCGCTGCGCAAGATGTTCGCCGGCATGACCACCGTAGAGGAGGTCATACGCGTGACGGGTTCGGACGTAGACTAGATTTGTGAAACTCGCAACTTGGAACGGGAGCTGTACGGCCGACGCGGCCGCGCGTCCCGTTCCGTTTTTGCCCCGCTTCAAGGAGCCTGACCTATGGTAACGATGAGCGAACTGTTCATAATGATGCACGAGAAGAACGCCTCGGACATCCATATCACCGCCGGCGCCACGCCGATGCTCCGCATAGACGGCGACCTGATCCAGACCCCTTTCGAGAAGCTGACCCCCGAGATGTGCCAGACGCTGATCTTCTCGCTGATGACCGACGCGCAGCGCCAGCGCTTCGAGGCGACCAACGAGCTGGACTTCGCGTTCGGCATCAAGGGCATGGGCCGCCTGCGCATGAACGCCTACCGCCAGCGCGGCGTGGTCGGCGCGGCCATCCGCTCGATCCCCAGCAAGTACAAGACCTTCGAGGAACTCAATCTCCCGCCGGTGGTCTACGAGCTGATGAAGATGACCAAGGGCCTGCTGCTGATCACCGGCCCCACGGGCTCCGGCAAGTCCACGACGCTCGCGTCGATGATAGACTACCTCAACGAGCACCGCAACTACCATATCGTCACTATCGAGGACCCGATCGAGTACGTGCACCAGCACAAGAAGAGCATCGTCAACCAGCGCGAGGTCGGCGCCGACACCGAGAGCTTCGGCGCCGCGCTGCGCCACGTGCTGCGCCAGGACCCGGACGTCATCCTGATCGGCGAGCTGCGCGACCTGGAGACCATCGGCGCCGCGCTGAACATCGCCGAGACCGGCCACCTCGTGTTCGCGACGCTGCACACCTCCGACGCGTCCCAGACCATCAACCGCATCATCGACGTGTTCCCGCCGCACCAGCAGGAGCAGATCCGCGTGCAGCTGTCCTTCGTGCTGCAGGGCGTTTTCGCGCAGCAGCTGCTGCCGATGGCCACCGGCACCGGCCGCACGCTCGCCTGCGAGGTGCTGATCGCCAATTCCGCCGTGCGCAACCTGATCCGCGAGCAGAAGATCGAGCAGATCCCGACCATCATCCAGACCGGCGGCAAGTTCGGCATGGTCACGATGAACCAGTC
>JAJZRA010000071.1 GCA_021847485.1 bacterium | reverse complement strand
TATAAGTTAACCTCAGGATGTTGCGCAAAGTAGGTTCTAATTTCATCCTGAAAGGACCGCCAAATTTTCCAGTTCAGGATTTGGCGCAAAAAATGGCCGCCGGCACCGCCCGGCGGTTATTTTTTGAAGAGCCGCTAATGGTCCGATGAAGAAGGCTTCTTCGGAAACAACCAAAACCGCGCCATCAGAGGCGCGGTTTTTATTTTGTAGCGATCGTACCAAATCACCCTTCCTGTTCGAGCTCAAAATTAGTCGGCTTTTGAGCCTAAGTCATTTCTTGACCCGGGAAATATCGTTTTGTTATGGTGTGTATATATTAGAGGGCGACATGATAGGCAAACGCTCGTTCTTTGTCGGCTTGACGCTATTGGGCTCCGCACTCGCATATCCCTATGTGCGCGGCATGGCGATAGAACCCCAGGTAAGCGCGCCTCAGCCGAGTAACGGGCCGGTGGCCTTCGGCGCCCCGGAACACGCAGTTTTCTTCAAGTATCAGATCTACCTGACCTCCCACAAAAAAGATGGGGCTACCCCTGAAAAATGGAATGCCCTTCCTCCGCAGAAGCAGCAGGAACTTCTCGCCGCCGGCGAGACAATGCTTAAAGTATTACACAAGGAACTGCTGGCAAAACCCCAGCTAAATGCCGAAGAAACGGAGCTTTTCCAGGCGGTCTGGGGCAAGGACGACAAACCAGCCGCGGCCGATATTCCCGTTTCAGCAGAAGCCGAGGAGAAAGCCGACCCGATCAACAACGAAAAGATCGAGGCTATCTTCAGCAACATTGAAAGCTCTAAGAAAGTCGGCAGTTGGGGTCAGTTATTTGACGGCGGCGGCAGCCGTTCTGAAGGAGCCGTTAACGCTACGGCCACTTCGGCAGACATTCGCGTCCAAAAAGGGAACGATAAACCGGCAGCCAGGAATCCGAAGGCCAGCATACCGCCGGTCCCGGGAACTATCACCGGCGCTTCTTCCGCCAACGACCCGACATCCGAAGACAAGGACGGCGGGACAGGCGGCAAGACTCTCCCAATGGCGACAGGCGCCCTCCTTATTGCCGGCGCCTCATTCGGAGCCTGGGCCTTACGCGGCAAGCTCTCCGGCAACAATTCCTCTCCAGGAAGTATACAAGGGAATTCCCTCCCGTCCTCTGGCTGTAAACCCCTGAACTTCACCGACGGCGAAGTCTTAACGCTTGAAAAGGCGAAAATACAATCCGATTTCGAATCGTTGCCGGTCCTGAAAGGCTGCAAGCCCTTTGGGTTCAGCTGTCCCACAAAAGGCAACGACCCGACGTGCGGGACGAAAGGTAACGGCCCCTGCAAATGCTTTATGGGAGACCTTGATTGCCCGGAACATTGCACTATCAATTATCCCTGCTCATGCAAAGGTCCTGTGGGATACATCCCGCAAGATGATTGTCATCCGTATACCAATTGCCCTGGGAATACCAATTGCAGACCTGTTGAAAGTTAAGCCTTTAATCTCGGGCAGGAGAATTTATGAAACTATTGATAATGCTGATGTTAGCCATGCCGCCGGTCTCCGCAGATGAAAACAAGACCGTCATAAAGCAGGAGTATGTCGTCCCTATGGACGCGCAAGGCGGCTATTTTGAGGATAAAGCGGAGGGCGTTTTCGAAAAAGTCTGGCGATGGCTGTTCGGATCCAAAAGAGAAAAGAATTTGCGGAAGATTTATGCGGAACTCTCGGCTCATGACCCTGTTGCCGCGCAAAACGCGCTGGACACCTTGGTTCGCGAAAATCCCGAACTGAAAAACGATGAGCCCCAGGCGATCAAATACCACCAGGGCATGATAAATTTCTGGAAAGGGGACCTGGACGGAGCGTATAAAGAACTGAATGAAGCGATAAAAGAGCTGGAACCTGAATTTCACAAAGGTTTTGCCCGCGATGAGTATTGGGAACGAAACACCAATTTCATGGCCAGGCTGTATTTCAGCCGGGGCGTAACGCTGTTGCGGCAGAAAAAATACCAGCCGGCGCTGGCTGATATCGATCTAGCTTCCCATACATCAACACAGCCAAGGGCATATTTGTACTTAAACAAATGCCGGGCGCTCTTAATGCTTAAACGCTATAATGATGCCGCAGCCGCGTTTGATCTGGCATACAGAACAAATCCGGTTTGGGTTTCCGGCACCGGGGATAAAGCTTCTATTTGCGCCGTATTAACACAAAACGGCTTTAAGCCGCAGCCCTGCGTCCCAGCAAAATAATGGCCCAGTATCGTGTCAGCCGCTACCTTAACGTGGTGGACCTTGGCGGCACGGCACTGCTCTTCAATGGCGTCAACGGCTGTTTGGACGAAGTCCCGCAACGCTTGGCGGACATTCTCAAAGCCGGAACCCAGGCGCACCTGGAGACTCTACACCCGACCGACACCGGAGCCCTGCTAAAACGGGGCCATTTAACCCTATTGTCCCCGGAAGAGGAGCTTGTCCGTTTCCGGGAGTTTGTTTCAGCCTTGCATAAGAAGCAGGAACTGAAGACCCGTGCCGGCGGAATCATGCTGCTGTTGAGCTACAACTGCAATCTGGCGTGCAGATATTGCTACCAACAGGAACACCGCCCGCGAAAATCCGGGGCCGTGATGTCGCCTAGTCTGATTGAAGACATCTTCACTAAACATTTCCGGGAAATACTGCCTGGCATTGACCCCAAAGGTTCAGAAATAACTTTTTACGGCGGGGAGCCGTTCCTTCCGGCCCATGCAGCCGCCGTGCGCAAAGCCCTGGAATATGCCGGCAAATACGGCATGACCGCCAGCGCCATTTCCAACGCCACCATGGTGGACGCGATGCCGGACATCTTCGGCGATGGCTGCGGCTCCGTCAACCAGGTGCAGGTTTCACTGGATGGGCCCAGGGAGCAGCACGACACCTCAAGGATTCCTCCATCCGGCGCAAAAACCTTTGACAGGATAACCGACAACATCAAACTGCTGCTTAACCGCAGAACCCGTGTGAACATACGGCTTAACCTGGACCGCCGCACCATAGGGACAGTGCCGCAACTTCTCATGGAACTGAAAGAGAAAGGGATCCTAGGCAACAAATACGCCGGCATATATGCCAGCCCCCTCCACGACAATTTAGCCGAGGTGGACGCCACGAACTTCATCGATCTTGCCGGGTTGTCGGAAAGAGTATTCAGCCTTGGCATAGACCTGGAGCATCCGGTAAGCCTGCGCGCCAATGAGATGAGTTATCTTTTCAGTTTGGAAAAGGGCCTCGGGTTGACGCACACGTCTTTCTGCATGCAGACCATGCAGCATACCCTTGTAGTTGATCCGTTCGGCGATCTTTACGCCTGTTTTGAGGAGGCCGGATATCCGGAGTACCGCGTTGGGCGCGTATCAACGCGCGGAGTGGAATTCTTTCCGCTGCACGACATCTACAAACGGCGTCACCTCGCCAACATGGAGGAATGTCTTGAATGCCCGATTGCGCTGACCTGCGGTGGGCAATGCGGGGTAAGGTGCCGCGCGAAGACGGGGGACCTGTTCAAACCCGACTGCCAAAAAATCAAGCAGGTCATACTCGCCGGCCTTAAACTGGCCTACCAGAAGAAACAGCAGCAGTCTGACGAGAAAAGGCGAACACCACATCCCGAGACCTTTCCCTCCACACACAGATGAACCGATTTATTTCCGACAAATTCGCGATACATTTCATTAATTCATAGACACGAAATCTCCCCACGGTGGCTGCCCAACATTAACAGGAAAGACCACCGTGGCGGCCGCAGCAGCGGTCGCCGGGGTGGTGTTTCATCAATTCTGCGGCCACCGGTCAGCCTGAGATAGATATAAAAAGCAGGCCCGAGCCGCGGGCGGGGCGCAGCCCCGCAGGCGAGCGAGGGCAGATATTTTATAGAATTGATTTGGTTCATTTTGCTCTTTGCAGTGGGCGCGGGAAATAATTTTCTGCGTTGTACGGCCGCCTGCGGCGTCCGGGAGCGGCCCTGACGGCCCTGTTGGGGGCCGGCCGGCCGCGCATAGGGGGTGTTAATAAGTGCGGGACTCCGCTTGCTGGAGCAGAGCGAAGGCGCGTAGTGCCGAGCCTGCGAACCCGCCTTCTCGCGGCGAGGAGCGGTGTGCGGCCGCGTAGTGGCCGCGCCCGCGACGGCTTCTCGCGGATAAGATCCGCCTACCGCTGATTGTACGGCTCATCAGCGGTATTTATAAAGTTACCTCGGGATGTTGCGCAAAGTAGTCTCTAACTTCATCCTGTAGCGACCGCCAAATTTCTTCCCGAAGATTTTTGGCGCAAAAAATGACCGCCGGCATTGTCCGGCGGTCGTTTTTTGACTGGCCGCGATCGAGCGCTTTTTTGCCCGTGCTACCGCGCTCCTGGGATCTCCACCACGACTCTGGTGCCCTGCCCCCGGCGGGCGTCGATTCCTATCTTGCCGCCGTGGGCCTCTACGGCCAGGCGGCAGAAATAGAGCCCCAGGCCGCTGCCCTTGCGGGACTCGGCTTCCTGTCCCTCGACGCGGTAATACTTATCGAAAACCTTCTTGACGTTCTCGGGGGAGATCCCCACGCCTGTATCCGAGACCTCGAACCGGAACATCCCTTCCGAATAGCCCGCCCGCAGGTCTATTTTGTCGCCGCGGCGTGAATATTTGATAGCGTTGAGAAGCAGGTTCTCGAACACCCTGAACATCAGGTCATGATCGGCGTAAAGCGGGGGCAGGTTCTCTCCGACGACTACCGTCAGCCCGATCCCGGCCTCGGCGCTCACCGCCTCCAGGCCCGCCAGGGCCTCCTTTACCAGCCGGCCGGGCTGCAGATCCTGTTTCTCCAGGACCAGCGCCGCTATCTCCATGCGTTCCGTGTCCAGGAGCACTCGGATCAGTTTGACCATGTCCTTGGAACTTTTCGCGGCCACCCCGAGAAGTCTATCGCGGACCACCGGGTCCACGCCGGGTTCCTCCACTATGGACAGCGCCCCTATGATAGCGGTCAACGGGCCCTTAAGGTCGTGTATGGCCGCATTCGAAAGGTTCTTCTTCATCGCTTCCAGCGCGGCGGACTTTTTGCGCAGGTCGCGCAGCAGCCAGATGAAGACGCCTATCGCGACGCTCGAGGCCGCTTTAATGGCGACTCCCCACGGCGCCCCGTGGACGGCCGTCCCGCAGGGGACATAGGCCAGCCAGGGCGCCGCCAGCAGGAAATAACTCGCGGTCTCCATCGCCCGGAACCGGGCGGAATAGGAACCTATGGTTTTCATGACCCCTCCTCACGGATTATAACATAAACGTCCATCCGCGCCCGTCGCGCGGCGGCCGGCCCCCGCGGGAGCCGGAAGCGGCTCCAGCAGCGGGCCCAGCTGTTTTGGGCCATTGTGCCCATGCGCAACCTGGCGGATATATGGCACAATATACAGGTAGTCACCTGAACTCACACTTTTTTGTTTAATTCTCCCAACTGACAAGTTCGGAAGAGGATAGAAAAAGAGACTGAGGCGGGATATTAGGATAGTCATTAGGAGAATAACACAATGAGCAAGCGTATATATGTGGGCGGCCTGCCCTTCAAGACCACCGAGGAAGAGCTGAACGCCCTGTTCGCCTCCCACGGCGAGGTTACCAGCGCCAAGCTGATCACCGACAAGTTCACGAACCAGAGCCGCGGCTTCGGCTTCGTGGAGATGTCGGACGACGCGCAGGCGATGGCCGCCATCGAGAAGCTTAACGGCACCGACTTCGGCGGCCGCAAGCTGACCGTGAACGAGGCCCGCCCGATGGAGCCCCGCTCCGGCGGTTTCGGCGGCGGTCGCGGCGGCGACCGCGGTGGCCGCGGCGGCGACCGCGGTGGTCGCGGCGGTTACGACAAGCGCTGGTAACGGAGCTTAGTCATAACGAAAAGAGCCGGTCCCGAAAGGGGCCGGCTCTTTTTTTGCGCGGCGGCGCGGGTTACGCGGCGCCGAGCTCCACGGTGACTGAGAGGGCGGCCTCGTCCGAGGCGGCCTCCTTCAGCGTCAGGCCCGCCTTGTCCACGCAGCCGGCCAGCAGCACGTCCTCGAGGGCCAGCTTCAGCGCGGCGGCCTGCTTCGGGCCGCATTCCACGGCCAGCCTGGCCACGGGCCACTTCACGCTGCGCTTCTCGGCGGCCTTCTTGGTGCGGACGGCCTCCAGCACCTTGCGGGCGGTCTCGAAGACCTCCCGGTCGCCGGCGGCGGAGGGCATCTCCGCGGCGGAAGGCCACGCGGCCTTATGCACCGACGGGCGGCCGGTGGAGGCGGCGTAGGACCAGCCCCAGACCTCCTCGGTTATGAACGGCATGAACGGCGCGAAGAGGCGCAGGAACACGGACAGGGTCCAGTCCAGCGCGGCGCAGGCCGACCGCGCGGCCTCCGGCTTGCCGGAATAGGCGCGGTTCTTCACCAGCTCCAGGTAATTGTCGCAGAAGTTCCAAAAGGCGGTCTCCACGTAGAGCAGCACGGCCGCGTAGTCGTAGCTCTGGAAGTCCTCGCGGGACTGCTCCACCAGGCCTTTGAGGAACTCCACCCAGGCGCGGTCGAGCGGCTCGGTGATGTCGGCGGGGCCGGGCTTGGCGCCGGCGGCGGCCGGGCCCTTCATCTGCATCAGCGCGAACTTGCTGGCGTTGAAGAGCTTGGTGGCCAGGCGCATGCCCACCTTGAAGACGCTCTCGTCGTACACGGTGTCCTGGCCCAGCTTGGCCTTGCCGCTCCAGTAGCGCAGCGCGTCGGCGGAATAGGTCTGCAGCAGGCCCTCGGGCGTTATGGTGTTGCCCTTGGACTTGCTCATCTTGCCCTTGTCGGGGCTCACGACCCAGCCGCTGATGCCGGCGTTGTACCACGGCACGGAATTCTCGTGCATCCAGCTCTTCGTGATCGTGTAGAAGGCCCACGTGCGGATGATCTCGTGGGCCTGCGGGCGCAGGTCCGCGGGGTAGAGCTTGGCGTGGCGCTCCTTGTCGGCGGCCCAGCCGCTGGACACCATCGGCGTCAGCGACGAGGTAGCCCACGTGTCCATCACGTCGTGGTCTCCCATGAAGCCGCCGGGTTTGCCGCGCTGCGCCTCGGTATAGCCGGGCGGCACGTCGGTCTGCGGGTCCACGGGCAGGCGCTCGGCCGCGGCCACGATCGGGCTGGAATAGTCGGGGGCGCCGTCGTGGTCGAGCGGGTACCAGACCGGGAACGGCACGCCGAAATAGCGCTGGCGGCTGATGCACCAGTCCTGGTTGAGGCCCTCGACCCACTGCTCGTAGCGCTTGAGCATGTAGTCGGGGTGCCACTTCACCTTGCGGCCCTGCTCCAGCAGCGCGGGCTTGTTCTCGAGGATGCGGATGTACCACTGCCGGGTCGGCACGAATTCCAGCGGCAGGTCGCCCTTCTCGTAGTACTTAACGGCCTGCTTGGTGGGGCGCGGCTCGCCCACGAGGGAACCCTCGGCGCGCAGCAGTTCCACGGTCTTCGTACGGGCCTGCTTGGCGTACAGGCCGGCCAGCTGTCCGTAGGCCGCGTTGGCGGCGGCGTGGTCGGCGCTCTCGAAGAGGCCTGCGCCGAACTGCACCGGGATCAGGCGGCCGTCGCGGCCTATCACCTGGCGCAGCGGCAGCTTGTGGTCGCGCCAGAACTGCACGTCGGCGATGTCGCCGAACGTGCAGACCATCATGATGCCGGTCCCCTTCTCGGGGTCGGCGTGGAAAGAGGGCATGATGGGCACGGGCGCCTTGAACAGCGGCGTCAGCGCCTTCTTGCCGAACAGCGCCTTGTAGCGCGCGTCGTCGGGATGGGCGACCACGGCTATGCAGGCCGCCAGCAGTTCGGGGCGGGTGGTGGCTATCGTGAAATCGCCGCCGCCCTCGACCTGGAACTTTATGTCGTGGAAGAAGCCGTTGGCCTCGCGGTCCTCGCATTCGGCCTGGGCCACGGCGGTGCGGAACGTGGTGTCCCAGAGCGTGGGCGTCTCGGCGCTGTAGACGTGGCCTTTCTTGAAGAGGTCGAGGAAGGAGAACTGGGAGGTCTTGCGGCAGTGCGCGCCGACGGTAGAGTAGGTCTGGCGCCAGTCGATGGACAGGCCCAGCCTGCGCCAGAGCGCCTCGTAGCGCTTCTCGTCCTCGGCGGTCTGCGTCTCGCAGAGCTCGAGGAAGTTGCGGCGCGAGATATGCTCGTAATCCTTGAGGTCCTTCTTGGGGCCGGAGGACTTGTAGCCCTCCTTGTACGGCACGGTCGGCTCGCACCTGACGCCGAAGAGGTTCTGCACGCGGCGCTCCGTGGGCAGGCCGTTATCGTCCCAGCCCATCGGGTAGAAGATGTTCTTGCCGAGCATGCGCTGGAAGCGCACGAAGATGTCGGTCTGCGTGTAGCTGAAGACGTGGCCGATATGCAGCGAGCCCGAGACGGTCGGCGGCGGGGTGTCCACCACGAAGGTCTCCTGGCGGGGCCGGGCCGGGTCGTAATGATGGAGCTTGCTCTCCTCCCACCTGGAGCACAGGGCGGGCTCGACCTCGGCCGGCAGATAGCTGGCCGGGAAGCCGGTGTTCTCCTGGGGTTTTGTCGGGGAGGCGTTCTTTTCCATAAGTAGGGGTATTTTACCTTTTTTAGCGGGACGGCCGTAAGGGCGGCGGGGGTCCTAAAATTGTATAATTTAGTCTCGTTTTTCCCGCGGCTTTCAAAGGACAACTTCATGGAAATCGGAATCGTCGGTCTCCCCAACGTGGGCAAATCCACCCTGTTCAACGCGCTGACGCGCGCCGGGGCGGCCTCCTCCAACTACCCCTTCACCACGATAGACCCCAACGTGGGCGTGGTGCCGGTGCCGGACAAGCGCCTCGACGCGCTGTTCGACCTCTTCAAGCCGCCGAAGAAGGTGCCCTCCTACATCAAGTTCGTCGACATCGCCGGCCTGATGAAGGGCGCCTCCAAGGGCGAGGGCCTGGGCAACAAGTTCCTCGCGAACATCCGCGAGGTGGACGCCATCGTGCAGGTGGTCCGCGTGTTCAAGGACCCCGACGTGGTGCACGTGCTGGGCGACGTGGACCCGGTCCGCGACATCGAGGTCATCGAGACCGAGCTGCTGCTGGCCGACATGGAGACCGTGGACAAGTGCCTGGAGAAGAACCAGCGCGACCTGAAGGCCCGCACCAAGGAAGCCGCCGAGAAACAGGAGCGCCTTGAAAAGCTGAAAGCCCTGCTGACCGCCGGCAAACCCGCCCGCGAGGCCGGCTACAGCCTCGAGGAAGTGCGCGATTTCAACCTGCTCACCGTGAAGCCCGTCTTCTTCGTGGCCAACACCTCCGAGCAGCCCGACAAGGCCGTCATCGAAAAGCTCCGCGAGTTCATCAAGGCCCGCGGCGCCATCCTGGTGGAGATCTCCGCCAAGATCGAGTCCGAGATCATCGAGCTGCCCGAAGAGGAGAAGGCCGTTTTCCTCAAGGACCTCGGCGAGGACTACACCGGCCTCGAGAAGATGGCCATCGCCGGCTACAAGCTGCTGGACCAGATCAGCTTCTTCACCGCCGGCTCCGAGGACGAGGTGCGCGCGTGGAACCTGCGCCGCGGCCTCAAGGCCCCGCAGGCCGCCGGCCGCATCCACACCGACTTCGAGAAGGGCTTCATCCGCGCCGAGGTCTACTCCTTCGACGACATCATGAAGTACAAGGAAGAGAAGGTGCTGCGCGAGAAGGGCCTGATCCGCTCCGAGGGCAAGGAGTATGTGATGAAGGACGGCGACATCTGCTTCTTCAAGTTCAACGTCTGAGGCCCCGCCCGTGAGCCTGGACCTCAACCTCAACCCCACGCTGCTGCCGCAGCTCGGCCTCAACCCGAAGCAGGCCGAGGCCGTGCAGTATTTCGCCGGCCCGCTGCTGATCCTGGCCGGCGCCGGCACCGGCAAGACCAAGACGCTGACCTCCAAGATAGCGCTGCTGATAGCCTCGGGCGTCTCCCCGGCGCGCATCCTCGCGATCACCTTCACCAACAAGGCCGCGCAGGAGATGCAGCACCGCGTGGGCAAGCTGGTCCCCTACTCCGGCGGGATGTGGATCCACACCTTCCACGCGCTCGGCGCGCGCATCCTGCGGGCTCACGGCCGCCTGATAGGCGTAAAGAACGATTTCGTCATCTACGACGACGACGACCAGAAGAAGCTGATCAACCTGGCGATGGAGGAGCTCGGCTACCAGGACGAGAAGAACAAGGCCTCGATGTACCTCTCCATCATCTCGCGGGCCAAGGACGACCTGCTGGACGCGCAGAGCTACCTGATCAACGCGCAGGCCGTGGGCGACGAGGCCCGCCTGAAGGCCGCCAAGATCTACCACCGCTACCAGAAAAAGCTGGTGGAGGCCGGCGCGCTCGACTTCGGCGACCTGATCGTGCGCACCGTCGAGCTCCTCAACGAGAAAGAGGATATCCGCGGCTACTTCCAGGAGATGTTCCAGTACATCCTCGTCGACGAGTACCAGGACACCAACCACGCGCAGTACGTGCTGGTGAAGACGCTGTCCGCCAAGCACAAGAACCTCTGCGTCGTCGGCGACCCGGACCAGAGCGTCTACGGCTGGCGCGGCGCCGACATCCGCAACATCATGGAGTTCGAGAAGGACTTCCCCGACGCGGCCACCGTGGTGCTGGAGGAGAACTACCGCTCCACCGCCCGCATCCTGCACGCGGCCAAC
>JAJZRA010000070.1 GCA_021847485.1 bacterium | reverse complement strand
CGGCTTACTTGGAAGGGCGGCTCCAGACGGCGTAGCGTTCGCCGCTGGTCTCGAGCGTCCAGCCGTCGCCGGGGTTCCAGCCCCAGTTCTTGCCCAGCTTGAGCACCAGCTGCTTGTTCTTGCCGGCCACGGTCGCCGCGTAGAGGCCGTTGGTGGCGGCGAGGATCTGCATCGGGCTGGTGGACGTGATCCCGGCGGACCTGCGCACGGAGATCAGCTTGGCTATCGCGTCGCGGTACTGCTGGCCCCAGTCGAAGAAGTGCGGCCAGAAGACGCACGGGATACCCGGGTGGGTGAGGATGTAGGCGTAGCCCATCAGGCGCTGGGTCTTGTACTCCTGCGAGGCGTTCCTGATGAAGTTGGGGTCGCGGGGGGAAGTGTCGTGGCTCTCCACGTAGGTGACGGCCTTGGCGGGCCACCAGCCGATGACGCCGGTAGGGCGGCCGTTGTCGTTCAGGAGCTCGTAGCGCTCGCTCTCGACCGCGCCGATCAGCGCGTAGCGCTCGGTGAAGTCGAAGGCCGTGGAGGCGTTGGTCTTGCCGGAGGAGGAGTCCGTGCCGTCTATCCAGTTGACGATCTGCTGGCGGTCGGTGTCGTAGAACTCGCCCACCGTGAAATCCGGGCTGGAGGCCTTGTTGTAATCCTCTATGTGGGAGGGGGCGTAGCCTTTGACCATGTCGTAGCGCCAGCCGTCGAAGCCGATGGTGTGGCGGAGCCAGCGCATGAAGACGCGGGTGTCCTCCTGCACCGCGGGGTTGCGGTGGTCCAGGTCGCGGCAGCCGAAATCGCCCTGCCCTTCGTCGCCGTAGAGCGAGCGGGACATGGCCGCGTACTCGGGGCGCGCCCAGACCTCGTCGTCGTTGACGACGACGTTGGACGGCCAGTCGGGATTCTTGAAATCGAGCCAGTTGGTGACGCCGGTGCGGTGGTTGAGGACGACGTCGGCCAGCACCTTGACCCCCGACCGGTGCATGGCCTTGACCGCCCCTACGAGCGCGTCCTTGGTGCCCCACTGGGAGTCGAGGTTGTACCATTCCTTGGGATAGTAGCTGCCCTGGGAAACGGGCGGGAACCAGACCAGGTCGAAGCCGGCCGAGGCGACCTCGGGGGCTTTCTGGGAGAGCATGCCCCACCAGCCGTTGGGCAGGTGCAGCCAGTAGCTGTCGGCGTACCAGTGGAAGCCCTGCAGCATGATGAGCTCGCTGCCGGCCACGTCCAGCCGCCGCTGCGGCGGAGGGGAGAAGACCTTGCTGGAATATCTGGCCGAGGCGGCGCGCCAGTCGGCGGCGGCGGAGGCGGAGGCGGAGCTCCTGCCGGGCTCGGGCGCGTAGGAGAGCTGTACGCCCGCCGCGGCCCTGAGCTGTTCGACCGAAGGGATGTCCGCCGCCCTCAGACCGGGGGCGAACAGGAAAGGTATCAACAGCGTCCTGAGTATGTATCTGGCTGGCTTCATGCCTTCTCCGCGCTATTATATTTACGGATATTATACCCGTTTTACCGCTGATGGAAAGGGCCAAAAGGCCCAGAGGGACAAAGGCCCTCCAACTTGCTAGAATAGCCGTATGGAACTGCTAGTAGAGCGCTTCCTGCTGCACCTGAAGGCGCAGCGGAACTTCGCGCGCAACACCGTAAAGGCCTACCAGTCCGACCTGGCCGAGTTCCTGGCTTACGCGGCGGCCAGCCGGGCCGCCTCCCCCGCGGCGCTGGACCGCCTGCTGATGCGCGGCTATATCGCCTCGGTCAGCGAGAGGAAGGTCTCGCGCAACACGCTGCTGCGCAAGATCTCCGCCGTGCGCTCCTTCGTGCGCTACCTGCTGGAGACCGGCCAGCTGGAGACCGACCCTTTCGACCTGATCACCATCCCCAAGCGCGAGAAGCGCCTGCCGCGCTTCCTGACCGAGGGGGAGGTGGGACGCCTGCAGGACCACAACCTCCCGGCCGAGGTGAACGCGAGGGAGGAGAGCTACTATTTCGCGCTGCGCGACTACGCGCTGTTCGAGCTGGTCTATTCCAGCGGGCTGCGCCGCTCGGAGGCGTCGGGCCTCAACGTCGGCGACCTGGACCTCTTCTCCGGCTTCGTGCGGGTGATGGGAAAAGGCTCGCGCGAACGCCTGGTACCGGTGGGGGACAAGGCCCTCTCCGCGCTGCGGGACTACCTGGACACCCGGCCGAAGCCGCTGGCCCACGGGCTGCCGCTCTTCCTAAACCACAAGAACGGCCGCCTGACCGGCTCCGGCATAGCCCTGATCTTCAGGAAGATGGCCAAGCGCGCCCGCTTCGCCAGGCCGATGAACCCGCATTCGGTGCGCCATTCTTTCGCCACGCACATGCTGGACCGCGGCTGCGACCTGAAGTCGGTGCAGGAGATGCTGGGCCACAAGAACCTTCAGACCACCGAGCTCTATACCCACGTTTCGCTGGAGCGCCTGAAGGAAGTCTACGACAAGGCGCACCCGAGGGCCAAGAAATAATGCCTTTCGATCCGACGCTGGACAACGGGCCGGAGCTGCTCGCGCGCGCGGCGCGCGGGGCGGGCTCGCGCCCGGACCTGACCCAGGGCGGCGGCGGCAACGTTTCCGTGAAGATAGGCTCCGAGCGCATGCTCGTGAAGGCCTCCGGCTCGCAGCTCAAGGACCTGACCGCCTCCTCGGGCTGGGCGCTCGTGAACTACGGCAATATCCGCCGCCGTATCCAGGCCGGCCCGGGCGGGGAAGGGGAGTTCTCCGATTATATCTGCGCCCAGGCCCTGCCGGTGCGCGGCGTGCCGGCCGCCAAGCCTTCGATCGAGACCGGTTTCCACGCGCTGCTGAACACCGTGGTGGTCCACACGCATTCGGTCTACGCCAATATCCTGAACATGAGCGCCGAGGGGCACGAGCTGGGCCGCCGGCTGTTCCCGTCGGCGGAGTTCATCCCCTACAAGGCCCCGGGGCCGCAGCTCTGCACCGCCGTCAACGAGCGGGCGGCGCCGCGCGGGCCGCAGGTGTTCTTCCTGGCCAATCACGGGCTGGTGACGGCGCACGCGGGGGTGGAGGGGGCGCTGGAGCTGAACGACCGCGTCAACCGCACGATAGCCGCCCGCCTGAACCTGCCGCCGTACCCGGCGGTGCTCCCGTCGCGCGGGCTGTCGGCCCATAACGCGGCGGCGCTGGCGCGCTACGGCCGGGACTTCATGCTGCAGAACGTGCTGTCGCCGGACCAGGCGCTCTACTGTTCGCCAGAGGCCCTCGCCGGCTCCGCCGACGGGGCCGTCAACGAGGTGCTTACCGCCCTCTTCTATATCCTGGACTGCATCAGGGCCGCCGGCCTGACCCCGCGGTTCCTCTCCGCCGCCGAAGTGGCCTACTTCGACACGATGAAGTCCGGCCGCTACAGCAGGAAATAGTAAATAAAAACGATCCGCACCGGCGGCGTAGTCCGACGGGAGCGATTTTAGGGCGCAGGGCCAAGGGCCGCAGCGGACAGCCTATCATTAAGGCTGCGGCGAAGAATGTCTGAGCGAGGCACTGTGTGCCGAGCGAGTTCTTCGCCGGCGGATGCCCGCAGGCCCTCTTCTGCCGCGCCCGCTTATGAGCGAGCGGCGGACTACGCCGCCGGTGCCATGTCTAGAATTCTAGGTCGGGGCGGAGGATGAACTGGAAGCTGTTGGGGGTGCGGGTGCCGGAGACCGAGCTGGAGAGCGGGCCGGAGTACTTCTTGTCGGCGGTCCAGACGAAGCCCAGGCCCAGCGTGAAGGCCACGCGCGAGTTCTTCGCCGGGAACTTCTTGTCCACCACCAGGTAGTGGCGTATCGGCTCCAGCTTCTTCTGCGAGAAGTCCGAGACGTATTCGAAGCCGCTGTTGTGAAGCCAGAAGCTGCTCCTGCCGTTCTCCTTGAAATCGGTGCGGCTGCGCCGGAAGCCGATGTGGAAGGAGTCCGCGATGTAGCGGTTCCCGTGGAACTTCATGCCGCCGCGGAAGCTCCAGCGCAGGCTGCGGTCGGCGAGGATCTGCTCGCCTTTCAGCTTGCCCTCCACTTCCAGCCAGTCGTCCTTGACCAGCACGTTGTCCTTGATGTGGTAGTTGCCGTAGCTGAAGAGCATGCCGGAGTAGCCGTTGCGCTTGCCCTGGAAGGACCTGTTGATGGTGTCGAACGAGACGACGTTGCCGAGGAACAGCGACAGCGCCCACGGCTCCTCGAAGCCGGCCGTCGCGGCCTGCACCGCGTTGAAGTTGCTGGTCCACCTCATGTCGTCGTAGAAATCCCGCGCGTTCTTCTTTATCAGCGTGCCGGCGTAGGGCAACGGGTTGAAGCTCGCCTCCAGGACGAGCGTGCGCGGCTGGTAGAACTTCGAGATCAGCTCGCGGTAGATCTCCAGCTCGTTCCTCGCTTCCAGGTGGGGGATCGGCAGGCCGGTCAGGCTGCGGTATATGCCGTAGGCTGAATAGTAGGGGTCCAGCTCCAGTTCGAAGGTCGTCCTCTCTTCCGGCGGTTCCTGGGCGAGGGCGGGGGCGAGCAGACAGAGAGAAAGCAGCGCGGCGAGTTTCATGCGGAGGCATAATTTAGCATTTTTGATATACTTTCCCAATGAAGACCCTGCTCGCCGCCCTCGTCGCGCTCGCTTGCGTTCCAGCCCTGCGGGCCGGACCCGTGGAGAAGAAGATCGCCGAGCTCGCGGCGGCCCCCGGGGTCGCCAACGCCTCCTGGGGCCTCAGCGTCCAGGACGCGGCCACCGGGAAGTCGCTGGTCTCACGCTCGCCGCGCCTGAACCTGGTGCCGGCCAGCACGATGAAGCTCTTCGCCGGCGCGGCGGCCCTCGACAGGTTCGGGCCGGCCAAGACCTTTTCCACGCGCCTCTATTATACTGGTACCGTCTCCAACGGGTTCCTGAACGGCGACCTCTATATCAGGGGCGGCGGCGACCCGTCGCTGGGCTCGCAGCTGACGCGCGGCGCGGCGCCGATGGAGGAGGTGTTCAAGGCCTGGAAGGACGCCCTCGGGGCCGCCGGCATCCGCGTGATCAACGGCGCCGTGGTCGGCGACGACTCCGCTTTCGACAGCGTGCAGCCCGGTTCGTGGGCCTGGGAGGATATCGGCAACTATTACGCGGCGCAGCCGTCGGCCCTGACCATCAACGACGGGCTCTATAAGCTCTATTTCAAGCCCGGCGCCGCGCCGGGGGACCCGGCCGAGGTGCTGCGCACCGAGCCTTACGTCGAGGGGCTGCAGTTCGAGGACCATATGAAGACGGGCCCGGCCGGCTCCGGGGATAACGGGTATATCTACGCCTTCCCCGGGCAGTTCCGGGCGGTGCTGCGCGGCAGCATCCCCCAGGGGCAGCCCGAGTTCGCGATCAAGGGCGCCCTGCCGGACCCCGCGCTGTTCGCGGCCCAGGCCTTCGGCGCTTACCTGGCCAAGGCCGGCGTGAACGCCAACAAGAAGCCCCGCCGCGGCGCGCCGCCAGAAGGGGCGAAACTTACCCAGGTGGCCGAGACGGTCTCGAGGCCGCTGATCGAGGTTGTGCGGGTCACGAACAAGCGCAGCTTCAACCTGTACGCCGAGCTGCTGCTGCGGCAGCTCGGGAACGGCTCCCCCGAGGCGGGCGCGGCCGCGGTGAAGGCCTTCGTGGCCGGCCTGGGGGCGGACGCCTCGGAGCTGGACGTCGAGGACGCGTGCGGCCTCTCGCCGCGCGACAAGGTGAAGGCCGAGACCTTCACCGCGCTGCTGCGGGGCGTTTACAGGAAGAGCTATTTCCCCGAATTCTACGAGACGCTGGTCTACCCCGGGGACCCCGACGCCACGGGGCACGTGAAGAACCTCGGCAAGGGTACGCCGCTCGAGAAGAGCCTGCGGCTGAAGTCCGGCTCGCTCAACGGCGTGCGCTCCTACGCAGGCTACCTTAAGACCCGCAAGGGACGGACGCTGGTCTTCGCCTCGGTGATGAACAATTACACCGCGCCGGGTTCCGCCATAGACCGGCTGCACGAAGAACTGCTGCTGGCGCTTTACGCGGCCTACTGAACGGCGCCGCCCGAGAAAAAAGCCCGCCAGGCGGCGGGCTTTTTCCGCTTAGGGGCGGCTGGCGTCAGCCCAGGATGTCCTTAAGGAAGCCCCGCGCCTTCCGGATGCGGGCCGCGGCCTGCCCGCGGGAAAGGCCCAGCCTGGCCATCACGATGGCGGTCTTCACGTCGTTGCCGGTGAGGTCCAGCAGGCGGCGCGCCTCGGCCTGGCCCACGCCTCCGACGGTGGCGGTGATGCGCTCGGCGCGCAGCACCAGCTTCTTCGAAGTGGTCTTCACGTCCACCATCCAGTTGCGGTAGACCTTGCCGGAGATGATCATCGACGAGGTCGAGAGCATGTTCAGGGCCAGCTTGGTAGCCGTGCCCGATTTCATCCTGGTCGAGCCCGAGACGGGCTCGGGGCCGACGTCTATAGCTATGCGTATCCCGGCCTCGGGGGCCTTCTCCCTCGGGTTGCAGGTCAGCAGCACCGTGACGGCGCCGGCCTTGCGGGCGGCGGCCAGGCCGCCTTTGACGTACGGCGTGATCCCGCTGGCGGCGATCCCGACCACGGTGTCGCCGCGGCGGGCCAGCTTCTTTATCTCCCCGAAACCGTTCTCATATACGTCCTCGGCGCCTTCCTTGGAGAGGAAAACCGCCATCTGTCCGCCGGCCATCAGCGCGGTGAAGGCGCCCGGCGCGACGCCGTAGGTGGGGGGGATCTCGGCGGCCTCGAGCACGCCGAGGCGGCCGCTGGTGCCGGCGCCGATGAAGTAGATCTTGCCGCCGGCCAGGTAGGAGCGCGAGACGGCGCGGGCCGCCTTCTCGATCTGCGGGATGGCCTTGGCCACGGCCTTGGGGACCAGCATGTCCTCGTGATTGAGCTTCTCGAGCACGCGGCGCAGCGGGAGACGGTCCAGGTCGCGCGTGCGCGGGTTGCTCTGCTCGGTCGGCAGGCGGGAGTAGCGGGCGAAAGCGTCGTTGTTCTTCATAAAGCGGTCACTCGCCCGGGTACTCCGCGGGCTCGTCCTCCTCCCCGGGGACGGGGAGCTGGCCGGTGGCGCCGGGTTCCAGCCCGGCCGCCGGGAAGGTGGAAATTTCCACGATGTCCGGCAGGCGCGGGTGCCGGACCCATTCCAGCACGCGCCGGATATTGTATTTGTTCACGAGACCCGGCCCGAAGCCTTTCGGCTCTACGAGGATGGCCACGTTCTCCCGGCCGCAGGTCAGCTGGGCCGTGCGGTAGAGGATCTGGGCCTCGGCGTACTGGCGCGTCCGGTCGGCCCCGGCCACGATAAGGATCGGCCTGCGCCCGTAGGCGCGCAGCGGGTTGACCGAGAGGACGGCGTTGACGTTGAGCACCGGAGAGACGGCCACTACCGCGGCGACCTCCGGGTGGATGGCCGCGGTCTTGATCGCCAGGTTGGCGCCGAGCAGCGAGCCGACTAGCACCGTGCGGTCGCCTGTCACCGAGTGCGTGGAGAGGAAGGCCAGCGCGGCCTCCACGTCGCGCGTCATCTTGTTGAACTCGTTGTCCTGGCCGTCTATCGCGAAGGTCTTCCAGCTGGCGGTGGAGCCGTCGGGGGCCACGAAGCTGTTGCCGTGCCCGCGCAGGTCCAGGGCCAGGTAACCGAAGCCCTGGCGCGCGATCTGCCTGAAGAGGGGCTGCCATTCGGTCAGGCCGCTCTTCTGCGCGTGGACCAGGACCAGCGCCGGCTCGCCGGCGGCGGGCGGCAGCCAGCGCGCGTTCAGCGCCCAGCCGTCCTCGGTGTTGAGCGTGACCCGCTCCTCCTCCCTCGCCGCGTCCTGGGCGCGGGCGGGGGCCGGCGCGAGGGACGCGGTCAGGGCGAGCAGGGCGGCGGCGAGAGCTGTCTTCTTCACGGGGCCGCCTATTCCAGGATCTCGCCGGGCTTGAACCAGAGGCCGATCTCGCGCTCCGCCTCTTCGAGGTTGCCGGAGGCGTGCACGACGTTCTCGTAATAGCCGTGCTTGCGGCAGATGCGGCCGAACGCGCCGCGGATGGTCTCGGGGGAGGCGTCCTCGGGGTTGGTGACGCCGACGGCGGCGCGGATGGCCTTCACGGCGTCCTCGCCCTTGTAGACCAGCGCCAGCACGCGGCGGCGCGGGTCTCCGTGGTACTCGCCTTTGATGAAATTTATCAGGTGCTCGAAAAGCTTCCTGTCCTTGAACGGGCCTACGCCCTCGAGCAGCGCGTAGTGCTCGCGGGCCAGTTTGTCCGTGACGGTCACGATCTTGGCCCCGACCAGGTCCATGTGGGTGTTCTCGAGCCTGTCGATGGACAGGCCGGCCAGGTGCCGCTGCATGCCGTCCGGCTTGATCAGTACGAGGGTTCTTTCGATGGCCATGGTTCCTCCGGGAGCTCTCCGTCCCCATTCTACCTTTTTGACGCCGGCGCGCAAAGCCCGGGGGCCTGCCCCCGGTCAATGCTCCGGGACGCGGATTTATGCTATATTCTCCCGGAACGGACAAGGGGGGGGGGATATGGACCCGCGGGAAGGGATGGAGACCAGGTTAAAGAAACTGATAGAGGAAGGCGAACGGTTCAGGGCGGATTTCCTGAACGGCTACCGCTACCGCTGGTACCGCTATTCGCCTTTGAACACCGGCTACGCGCTCTGGAAGGCGGCCTGCCTGGAACTGGTGCGGGAGGCTTTCGGCGCGGAGAGCGCGCTTTACCTCGAGATGTACGCCGTGGAAGGGGACTACGCCCGCAGCGCGCCCGGCTCGGTCTTCTCTTTCTTCATGAACTCCCTAAAGAAGGCGGCGCTGGAACTGCGGCCGGGCCCCGCGGCCGTCCGCTCGTCCTACGCGGCCGACACGCTGGAGGACTTCCTCTCGCGGGCGGAGGCGCTCGCGGGTAAGGGGCACTACATCTCCGCCGCCTCGCTGGCCGGGGCCGTGCTTGAGGACCTGCTGCGCCGCCTCTGCGAGGTGCACGGCGTCTTCTGCGCGGAGAACGCTTCGCTGGAGGCCGTCAACGACAGGCTGCACGGGGCCGGGGTCTACGACGCCGCCGTGCGCAGGGAGGTCGCGCTGCACGCCGGCCTGCGCCGCACGGCCGAGCTCTGCTACGCCGACAAGCTCAACGGCCGCAACGTGGGCGCGATGATAGCCTGGATAAGGGAGTTCGCCAGGGGCCGCCTGGGCGCCCCGCGGCCGGCCCGCGTCCCCGCCGCCTGACGGCCGGCGCCTTGTAATATTCGCGCCTTTCTTGATAAAATCGGATAGTTATATCGGGGGCGGCTCCGGGCCCGCGGCCCGGCCGCGCGCAGCCCGCTATACGGGAGAACTATGGCCAAAGTAATGGTCGTCGACGACGAAAAAGACGTGGTGTACCTGATAAAGGTGCTGATGGAGAGGGAGAAACTGGAGGTGCTCGAGGCCTACAACGGCCTGGAGGCCTACAACAAGCTCACCTCCAAGGAGCCGGGACGGATCATCCCCGACGCCATCATCCTGGACATCATGATGCCGGAGATGGACGGCTACACCTTCCAGTCCAAGCTGCAGGAGATAGACGAGCTCAGCGGCATCCCGATAGTGATACTGACCGCCAAGGGCCAGATGAAGGACCTGTTCGAGCTGTCCTCGAACATCTTCGCCTTCGTCGAAAAGCCTTTCGAGCCCAAGAACCTCGTGAAAATAGTAAAGGACGCGATAGCCTCAAAAAAATGAACACCACGCACGACACCCCGAACACCCCCAACTCCAGCATCGCCGAGATAGTCGCCAACAATTACGGCAAGATCAAGGCTATCCGCGAGAAGGGCGTAGACCCGTTCCCGCACCGCTTCAAGACCACGCATACCGTGGGGGAGGCCGCCAAGCTTCCACCCGACACGCAGGTGACCATAGCCGGCCGCATGATGCTGATGCGCGTGATGGGCAAGGCCACTTTCGCGCACGTCAAGGACGGCACCGGCCGGCTGCAGATCTACGTCAAGAAGGACTCCATCGGGGACGAGGCCTACGAGCTCTTCAAGAAGCAGCTGAACATGGGCGATTTCATCGGCGTCGAGGGCAAGCTGTTCCTGACCAAGACCGGCGAGCTGACCGTGGACGCGGCGAAGGTCACCGTGCTCGCCAAGTCGGTGCGCCCGCTGCCGGAGAAGTTCCACGGCCTGACCGACAACGAGGCCCGCTTCCGCGACCGCTACCTGGACCTGCTGACCAACGACGACGTGCGCGCGACGTTCCTGAAGCGCTCTCAGATCGTGGCCGCGCTGCGCGAGGTGCTCAACTCCGAGGGGATGCTCGAGGTGGAGACCCCGGTGCTCTGCTCGCAGGCCGGCGGCGCTTCCGCGCGCCCGTTCATCACCTTCCATAACGCCTATAAGAACGAGCTGTACATGCGCATAGCGCTGGAACTGCCGCTGAAGAAGCTGCTGATCGGCGGTTTCCAGGGCGCCTACGAGATAGGCCGCGTCTTCCGCAACGAGGGCGTGGATACCCGCCATAACCCCGAGTTCACGATGGTGGAGGCCTATAAGGCCTACTCGGACTACCACGGCATGGCCGCGCTGGTGGAAAAGCTCTTCGAGCGGTTCATCCAGGTGGTCGGCTCCGATACCGTGGACTACAACGGCCAAAAGATAAACCTGAAGCCGCCGTTCCGCCGCCTCAGCCTGCCCGACGAGTGGAAGGCCAAGACCGGCGAGGACATCCACAACATCCTCGACGGCAAGCGCTTCAACCGCCCGAACCTGGTGGCGCTGGCCAAGAAGCTGCGCATCGAGTGCGGCCCGGACACCACCTCCGCCAAGATCTTCGACCGTATCATGGACGAGAAGATCCTCTGCGAACTGCAGCAGCCGACCTTCGTGTTCGACCACCCGACCGCGATCACGCCGCTCGCCAAGTGCAAGCCCGGCGACGAGAGCCTGGTCGAGCGCTTCGAGTTCTTCGCCGGCACCGAGGAGATCGCCAACGCCTACTCCGAGCTCAACGACCCCGAG
>JAJZRA010000069.1 GCA_021847485.1 bacterium | reverse complement strand
GCCGGGGGTGTCTATCACCTGGCCGCCGCAAGGCAGGAAGTAGAGCTGCCGCGCGGTGGTGGTGTGCCTGCCGCGGGCGTCGTCCTCCCTGACCGCGCCGGTCCGCGCGGCCTCGCGCCCGGCCAGCCGGTTGAGCAGCGTGCTCTTGCCCGCCCCCGACGAGCCGACGAAGCAGCACCGCACGCCTCCGGCCAGCTCGGCCTCCACCTCGGCCACGCCCTCGCCCGACAGCGAGGAGAGGCACAGCACCCGCGCGCCGGCGGCCGCGGTCCCGGCGGCGGCCAGCTTCGCGGCCAGCTCCTCCGGCGGGCAGAGGTCGCGCTTGGTCAGCGCCACCACCGGCCGCGCGCCGCTGTCCCACGCCGCCACCAGCAGCCGCTCCAGCCGCGCTATGTTGTAGTTGCCGTCCAGCCCCATCACGATGAACACCTTGCCCACGTTGGCCGCCAGCGGCTGAACGTCGGCCCCGCCGCCCAGCCCCTTGCGCAGCAGCAGCGACGAGCGCGGCCGCACGCCCCGGATGACGGCTTTCTCCCCGCCGTCGTGCAGCGACGCGTCCACCTCGTCGCCCACCACCGGCAGGTCCAGCCGCGACGTGGCCGCGCCCAGCAGCCTGCCCGCGGCCTCGGCCGGCAGCTCGCGGCCGCCCAGCATTACCGTGTAACCGCCTTTCTGCTCCCCGGTCACGAGGGCAGAGAACAGCTCTTTGTCTTGCATGATATCCTCTCTTACGTACACCTGCGGGCGCACGCGGTGCGCGGGCCTACTGAGGGCCCGGCGTCCTTGTCGGAACGGGAGGAGTTAAAAAGGAAAGGAGGCCGGACCGCCGAACGTTTCGATTATCTCCGTCATAACGAGGCCTCCTGTAGATGGTCTTACCGCAAAGATATTATACCTCACGCCGGCGGAAAATCAAGGGCGCGGGGCAGGTCCCTTCTCCGCCGGCTTGGCCGGCGGCTTCTCGAAATACTTGGTTATGTCTATCCCCTCTCCGAGGGCTATCCTGTAGGACACCTTCCGGAGGAAGCTCCCCAGCACCACCAGGGCCGCCAGCGCCAGCAGGGCGGCCACGTAGTTGATCCCGGTCCTGCCCAGCTTGAAATAGACCATCACCGGCCACACCGCGAGCACCAGCGCGATGCCCACCAGGCCGGCCGACTGCAGCCGGCTGCCCGCCAGCCAGAACCAGCGCCCGCGCGAGCCGCGGCGCACCATCTCCAGGTAAAGTTCGCGGTCGGGATACATAGAGTTCAGTCCCCGCCGCGCCCGGCGGCGGCCCGCTTGGCCGCGTCCCGGACGGTGCGGTCGGCCCTGAGGCTGACCGCCATTATCAGGACCGTGCTCGCGGCGAGGGCGGCCCACAGCGCCGGGTCTACGGCGCCGCCGCGCAGCCTTTCCGAAAGCGGGTAAGTGACCGGCAGCGCCCCCAGCGCGGCCAGGCCCGAGTAATAATACTTCCTGCTTATAAGATAGAGGACCAGGAACAGCGCCGCGGTGAACAGGGCCAGCGGCAGGGTGAACAGGTAGAGGCCGGCGCCGACCAGGCTGGCTATACCCTTGCCGCCGCGGAAGCGCAGCTGCGCCGGGAAGATGTGCCCCACCAGCACGGCCGGCATGGTCGCGGCCGTCACGGCCGGGGCCCCCGGGAACAGGACCGCGGCCAGCTTGAGCGCCGCCAGCATCTTGGCCGCGTCGAAGAGCATCACCAGCAGGAAGCCGCGCTTGCCCATGAAGCGGCCGGCGTTGGTGGCGCCGGCGTTGCCGCTGCCGATGGTGCGGATGTCCCGCCCGGACTTCAGCCTGACGGCGTAATAGCCCCCGTTGACGCAGCCTATCAGGTAGGCCGCCGCCAGCCACAGCGCGGCCGTCACAGGCGGCCCCTCGTCGTTCCCATAGGATAATTCTACAAAACAATGCGGCCGGGCTTCCCCCTGGCGGCCAATATAAGATATCCTTTAAGCGACATGCACACCGCTCACGCCGACATCATACTGGTAGAGGACGACCCCCTCGTAGGGGAGATAGCGCGCGACATCCTGGCGGGCGGCGGCTACGACGTGCGGCTCATCCCCGACCCGCGAGACGCCATGGCGGCTATAAAGAAGGCGCACCCCAGGCTGGTCATCACCGACATCATGATGCCCGGCATCACCGGCCTGGACCTCTGCAAGGCCATCACCTCCGAACACTCCCTCGCCAAGGTGAAGGTCATGATCCTCTCGGCCAAGAGCTTCGAGATAGAGAAGCAGCGGGCCCAGATGTTCGGCGCGTCGCATTTCCTGCCGAAACCCTTCACCGCGCAGGGCCTGCTGAAAGCCGTCAAGCACCTGCTGCAGGACCCGGCCCAGCCCGATCCGCATCAGCATTCGCGCTGAGCGAAAAAAATGACCGCCGGACCGGCGGTCAGCGGCGCGCGTTGTCCTCGCGGCGCCGGCGGCGCCCGCGCGCGTAGCCCAGCTGGGTCTCCACCATCTTCCGGAAGACGTCCATAAGCACCTCCCTGCCCGGGCCGGGCCGCTCCCAGCCGGCCTCGGCGGCCTCCCCGCACAGGTGATAGATGGCCTCTATCGTCGAGACGCAGTGCGCCTGAGGCTGCCGCTTTATCCTGAACTGGGACAGGTAGCTGCCCGCGAACGAGAGCCGCGGCAGGGCGCGGACGTTGGGGCTGCGGTTCAGCAGCGTCCTGGCCGTGCGCCAGGTCCCGTCTATCACGAAGACCAGCAGGGTCCTGCCCGGCGGGACGGCGCCGGGGCCGAGCGTCTTGAAGTTAAAGGCCTGGGGCCCGGGGTACAGCACGAAGGGGACGTAAGCCGGGTCGCGCAGCAGCGCGGCGACCCGCTCGTCCCGGCTGAAGTCCACGCCCACCAGCAGTTCCGAGTTCTCCAGGCACAGCTTCGCGAGGCGCCCCGTTCCCGTCTTCTGCTTCTTGGCCTCCTCCTCGTGCATCAGGATGACGAAGCGCGTCCGCGTCGGGAACGGCCTGATATCGGCGCAGAGGCAGTGCTTCCTGATCCTGCGGCAGGCGTAACAATATTCGCGGTAGGCGGGCTGAACTTCTCCGGACATCCCCTCAATTCTACAAAATAGGGCGCCGGGGCTCCCCGGGGCTTTACACGGATTTTGCCCGCGCTTGACGCGGGCTTGCCGCGGCGGGGCTACAATTATCGTAAATACCAAGGAACTACGGAGAGAAAGACATGCAGCCTAAGAACATGAACAAAACTTTCAGCCTCGTACTCGGGATCTTCGTCTGCGCGGCCCTGGCCGCCGCGGCGCTCTCGGCGCCCAAAACGCCGGCCGGCGCCCGGGGCGCCGCCGACGAGGACGCCCCCGTCATCCGCCCGCTTACCGACTAACCCCCGTCTTCCTTTCCCGGAAGACGGTCGTCCGGGGGCGGGCGCAGTCGGACTCCAGCCTGAAGCGGCGGCCCTCCGGCGGTTATTTCCCCCCCGAGATGCGGCCGAAGGCGCGGCCCAGCGGCGTCAGCTCCCCGCGGGAGGCCGCGGCGCCGGCGCGCCGCCACTCGGGCAGCAGCGACGCGGGCCAGCCGGCCTGCGGCTTATCCGGCGAGTAGTCCTCGGCGTAGAAGAAGTACTGCGCGAAGTACGGCGAGATCAGTTCTATGCCGCGCTTGCGCCCCAGGTCGAAGAGCAGCGCCAGGAAGCGCGCGTCCAGCGGGGCCCAGAACGAGTACGGGTTCCGCCCATAGGCCTCGGGATCGAAAACCCCCTTCGGTTCGGCGGCGCCGTGCTTGTAGAGCCAGGTCTCGCTTATCACCACCGGCAGGCCCGGGGAGACGGCGCGCACGGCGTCAATGTCCGCCAGCAGCCGCGCGAAAAGGTCCTCGCCGCCCAGCTTGAGCGGGTAGAAATGCAGGTCCACGTAAGCGAGCCCCTTCACGCCGGCGAAGGCGCGCGGGTAGGCGGGGTCCTCCCAGACGCCGGCCCCGGCGCCTATCTTCACCCCGCTCCCCGCCGCGGCCGCCGCCGGCGAGGCCAGCAGCCCGCGCAGCCAGTCCGCGTACTCGTCGGCGGTCACGGAGAAGCCCAGGAACCTGGCGCAGGTGTCCGGCTCGCTTACCGCCGTGAAATAGTCGGGGCGTATCCTGGAGATCACCAGCTCCGCCTCGCGCCGCTTGAAGCCCAGATAGGCCGCGCGCGGGTCCGGCGAGGCCTTGATGGCCGCGGCGAACTTCCCCTGCGGCCCGCCCGAAGGCGGATAGACGAAATGCTCCACCAGCAGCTTCATCCCCCTTTTGCGCACCTCGGCGGCCAGCGCCGCGTAGAAGTCCAGCACGGCGGCATTGTCCCTTGCCTCGGGGGTCAGGTCCGGCAGCGAGATCATTACGGACACGCCGCCGGCCCCGGCCGCGCGCAGGGCGTCCAGCATGGCCGTCAAACGCAGCCAGCCGGCGCCGCCGGGGGCGGCCAGGCCCGTAAAATAACTGGAGGCGGGGTAGAGCCCGGGCGCCGACAGCGGGCGCGCCCCCCCGGTGTCGGGCATGGCGGCCACGGCGGCTTCCGCGGCGGACAGTTCCGCGTCCAGTTCCGCGTAAAGGGGCCGGAACTTCTCCGGCACGGCGCCGCGCCGGAGCGGCGCGGAACAGCCCATGAGCAGGGCGGCCAAAAGCGCGATGGAGGTTTTTTTCATATTCGGAGCGGTGACGGGATAGCAGGCCGCGAACACCGCGCGCGGCGGCTACCGGCCGGAGAAAGCGGCGGCCATCAGCCTGGCCAGCCGCTTGTTGAAGTCCGGGTAGCGCTTACGCAGCTTTTCGATATAGCGCCGCCCCAGCGGGGTGAGCTCCCAGGTGCGCCGGTCGTAGAGCTGGTCCTTGGAGGCCCTCGGGGTGCGTATCACCTGCAGCAGGGCGGAGTAGACCGCGCGCTCCTCGAGCGAGTTCCTCATGCCGTCGCAGTCGCCGGAGGAGCACTTGAGCAGCAGGAAGTGCCCCTCGTTATCCATGCGGCCCAGGGCGAAGGCCACCGAGGCCGGGAAGAACCGGTTGGGTTCGGTAGACTCTATCTCCCTGTTGCGCAGTTTGAAGACCTCTACGAACCCGGACGTCATGACGTTCCAGTTGAACGGAGGGATATCCTTGTAGTCCAGGGCCTTGGAGGACGCCCCGGCCTTGCGGGCCGCGTCGGCCCGCGGCGCGGCGGCGAGCAGCAGGAGAGGGAGCAGCAGAAGGGAAAGGACTTTCGGTCTCATGCTCAAAGTTTAGACTAATCGGTCCCGGCGGTCAACGGTCCGCCCTCCCATCCCCTCCGGGAAATTATGTAACCTTATAATGAACGGCGGCGCGGACGTCATGCAAAAGACAGATATCCTGATAGTCGAGGACGACACGCTGGTAGGCGAGGTCACCCGCGCGATACTTGCGAACAAGGGCTTTTCCGCGCGGCTCGTGCCCAACTCCCTGGCGGCGCTGGCGCTCATAAAAAGCTCGCCCCCGAAACTGATCCTCGCGGATATCATGCTCCCCGGCATCAGCGGCCTGCAGCTTTGCAAACTGGTGACCTCGAACCCGGACCTCGCGCAGGTGAAGGTAGTGATCATGTCGGCGAAAGCCTTCGAAACGGAGATAGCGCGCGCCCGCGCCTTGGGCGCGAGCGCTTTCCTGGCAAAACCCTTCAGCAAAGAAGAGCTGCTGGCCGCCGTAACCCCCCTGCTGAAACCCTAGGCGCGCAGCCCGGGGAACGGCCGGCTTCAGGCATAACTCCTCCGCAGACTTTCCGGCAGGCACAAGGCCCGCCGGGGGGCCAGGGATCTTGGGTCATAAGGCTCATGCGCGCCCGGCCCGTCTTATGTCATAATATAGGGGTAGTCAAACCTGAACTCATACCTTTTCGCCTAGTTCTCCCTACTGACAATCGGAAGAGAGAGATAGAGAAAGAGAGAGACGAGGTTGCGATAGTCATTAGGAGAACAACACAATGAGCAAGCGTATATACGTGGGCGGCCTGCCCTTCAAGACCACCGAGGAAGAGCTGAACACCCTGTTCGCCGCCCACGGCGAAGTGGCCAGCGCCAAGCTGATCACCGACAAGTTCACGAACCAGAGCCGCGGCTTCGGCTTCGTGGAGATGTCGGACGACGCGCAGGCGATGGCCGCCATCGAGAAGCTTAACGGCACCGACTTCGGCGGCCGCAAGCTGACCGTGAACGAGGCCCGCCCGATGGAGCCCCGCTCCGGCGGTTTCGGCGGCGGCCGCGGCGGCGATCGCGGCGGGCGCGGCGGTGACCGCGGCGGCTACGACAAGCGCTGGTAATAAAACCCTTTAACGGTTTTGAACCGCCGTCCTGAAAAGGGCGGCGGTTTTTTATTCCCCCCGCCCTCCGGCGCGCGCAAAATAGAACCGCCGGGTCGCCCCGGCGGTTCCGTGTCGCTTCTACAGGTTACCTTACTGCAGGGTGACCTTGTCGCTCTTCACGAAGCCCTCGTTCCAGCCGCCGCCCATGAAGGCGGACTTGCGGACCTTGTAGTAGTCGCCCTTCTGCTCTATCACCAGCACCTTGTCGCCGCGCTTGAGCGTGGCGACCTTGCCGGGGAAGAACCAGGTGTCCTTCTTGGTCACGTCCACTTCGTCCTTGGCCATCACGGCCACCTTGTTGGCGTTGGTCCGCTGATACACCAGGCGGGCGTCGCCGACGGTCTTGCCCTTCTCGGTGAACGTCACCTGCAGCGCGTCGGAGTCCGGCGCGACCACGTCGAAGAGCTTGCCCAGCCAGAGGTTGGCCACCAGCCTGGCGCGGCCGCCCACGCCCTCGGCCTTGAGGTCGGGGTAGAGGGAGATCTCGCCGCGCTCGCTCTTGACCGTCATGAGGACGCTGTCGGACTTCTGGAAGCCGAAGTTCCGCAGCTCGACCGTCAGCGCCACGTTCTCGCCGGCCTCGAACCGGCCGTTGCGGTTCTCGTCGTAGAGCGAGGCGTTGAAGACCTTCAGCACGGAGTTCTCGCCGTAGTACTTGTCGGCGGCCGCGACGCCGGCCTGCTTGCCGGCCTCGAAGGCGACCGGGTACACCTCGGCGGCCTTCTTGGCGTAGCCGTCCTTGTAGCCGCGCTTGGTCTGCTCGGCGCAGCCGGCCTCGAAGCCTTCCTTCTGCCCGCTGGCCTGGCCGGCGCTCATGCCCTGGGCGCGGTTGGCGGAGTACTCCCTGTTCTTGTACTCGTAGAAGTAGGAGTTATACGCGTCGTTGTAAGCCGCGTTGTAGGCGTCCTGGTAGCCCTTCTCCTTGCCCTGGGTGAAGCCGTCGCGGTAGCTGACGGAGAACTGCGCGTCGTAGGCCCTGCGGTAGGCCAACTGGAAGCGCTCGTCGAAGCCGTGGCGCTTGGCCTCCTCGTAAGCCCTGCGGTAGCTCCGGTCGTAGCCCTCGCGGTAGCCCTGCTGGTAGGCCTGCTGCTCCTGGGGGGTCGCCCAGCCGCCGCGGGCCAGGTCTATGTCGAGGCCCCTGGTGGAGGCGCCGCCCATGCGGGTCAGCGAAAAGCCCTTGGCGTCGAAAGTGGCGCTCTGGAGCTCGGTCTCGCGCTGGCTGAAGCCGGCCTGGTAGCCGGCCTTCCGGCCGTTCTCCGCCTCTATGCCGGCGGCGTCGGACTGGCCTTTGGCGAAGCCGTTATTATAGGAAGCGGCGTCCTGCAGGCCCGCCTGCTGGGCCGCGGCGAAGGCGGAATTGTAACCCGAGGTATAACCCTCGTCGTAGCAGCGCTTCTGCCCGGCCGCGGTACCTTCGTTGGTGCCGTTGTTCTGGCCGTCGATATTGCCGCGCTGGGTGCCGGCGGACTGGTCCACGTTATAGCCGTCCCGGTAGCCCGACTCGCGGCCGTTGCGCTCGCCTTCCACGTAACCGCGGCGGCGGCCCTCCCTTTCGCCTTCATCGATGCCGTCTGCATAACCGCGCTGACGGCCTTCCCGCTCGCCCACCATGGCGCCGTCCCTTAAGCCGGCATTATGCGCCTGGGTGGTGTCCACCTGGGGCGGCTGCGGAGGCTGAGGCTGAGGCGGCTGGGGATGAGGCTGCGGCGGCTGGGGCGGCTGGGGCTGCGGATGCGGGAACGGCTGCGGCTGAGGATGAGGCTGGCCGGGAGGCACCGGATGGCCGGGGAACTGGCCGGGCTGCTGGCCGGGAATAAAGCCGGGATGCGGCTGGCCGGGTTGGATAGGGAGATCTCTCTGCTCCTGCGCGATCTCCTTAACAGCGTCGCTGACGTCCGACAGCTGCGTGACGGACCCGTTGGAGGCGAAGACCATCCCCGAGGCCATCAGAAGAGAAGGGACCAACGACATAGCGCACGTCTTTTTTTTCATTAACGCACCCCTTAGCCCCGGCTTCCCGGAGCGGACTATATGGAATATTCTACCCCGTCACGGCGCGGCGTCAAAGAGCAGAAAGTCCCGGCAGCGCGCCGGAAAATGGCGCCCGGCGCGTAGGCCTTTCGGCCCGGCATAAAAAGCGGGACCGCCGGGGCAACCCGGCGGTCCGTTCAAGAGAGGCCGCGGTCCGGCTTACAGCGGCAGCACCGCGCGGCCGTAGACCTCGTTGAGCACCTGGGCTATGGCCGTGTACATGGCCGACAGGCCGCAGAACACGCCCTCCCAGCCGGCCGGCGTCTTGGACCCGCCGGTGAAGTCCGCGTAGGCCAGCAGGAAGAACAGCACCGCCAGCGACAGGAACACCACCCGCAGCGCGCGGCTCAGCTTCAGCGTGCCCACGAACATGCAGGCCGTGAACAGGCCCCACACCGCCAGGTACCAGCCCATGGCCGCCGCCGTCGGCGCCTCGCCCAGGCCGAGCTTCGGCAGCACCAGCAGCGCCACCAGCGACAGCCAGAAGAAGCCGTAAAGCGTGAAGGCCGTGGTGCCGAAGGTGTTCTTCTTCTTCCACTCCATCGCGCCGGCCATCACCTGCGCCAGGCCGCCTATGAAGATGCCCATCCCCAGCACCATCGTGTCCAGCCCGTAGAGCCCCGCGTTGTGCAGGTTCAGCAGCACCGTGGTCATGCCGAAGCCCAGCAGCCCCAGCGGCGCGGGGTTGGCGGTAGTATCGGCTATGGTCATTGCGTTCTCGTTCATGTTGTCTCCTTGAAGATATTTAAAGCGGCCAGTAATTATAGCACCTCGCGCCCGCCCGCGCAAAACGGCGGCGCGGGTTTTGTAGAATAGGGACGTGGCGACCTTCTGGGACAGGCTCCCGCCCGGCGGCGGCGCGGCGGAGCGGGACTTAAAGCGGCTGGCCTCTCCGGGCCGGCCTTTCGTGCTGTACGGCGACGGCTGGTACGCCCCCTACGTGCGCGAATACCTCGGCCGGCGCGGCCTCGCGCCGGCCGCCGTGTTCACCGACGCCGGCTTCACCTCCTCCGGCCGGGCCGTGGACTTCGCCGAGGTCCGCCGCCGGTTCGACAACTTCCGCGTGGTCATAGCCTTCGCCAACGCCCGCCTGGCCAGGGAGAAGCTGGCGCGCCTCGGCGTAAGCGCCGACGACGTTTTCTTCTTCGACGTGATGGGCGAGCTGCTGGGCAACACCTTCGACCGCGCCTGGCTGGAAGCCCGCCGGGAGCGGCTGGACGCGGCCTACGGCCTGCTGGCCGACGGCCTCTCGCGCGAAACTTTCGAGGCCTTCCTCGCCGCCAAGCTGGGCGCCGCCGGCGAGCCGCTGGCCGCCGTGTGGCGCAAGGACCAGTATTTCCCCCGCGACATCGTGCGGCTTTCGGACAGCGAAGTCTTCGTGGACGGCGGGGCCTACACCGGCGACACGCTGCTCACCTTCATGCGCCTCACCGGCGGCAGGTGCGCCAGGTGCTGCGCCTTCGAACCGGAGGCCGCCAATGCCGCCAGGCTCAAGGCCACCGTGGAGAAGCGCGCCCTGCGCGGCGTGACCGTGCACAACAAGGGGCTGTGGAGCGCGCCCGCCGCGCTGCCCTTCGCGGTGTGGCACGGCACCTCGGCCTCGGCCGTCTCCGGCGCGGGAGAAACCTCCGTAGAGGCCGACACCGTGGACCGCGCCGCCCCGGACGCCACCTTCATCAAGCTGGACGTGGAGGGCGCCGAGCTGGAGGCCCTCAAAGGCGCCGCCGCCGTCATAAAGCGCAACCGCCCAAAGCTCGCCGTCTGCGTCTACCACAGGCCCGGCGACCTCTTCGAGATCCCGCTGTTCATAAAGTCGCTGGCGCCGGACTACCGCCTCTACCTGCGCCAGCACCAGCCCGTCGCCTGCGAGACCGTCCTCTACGCCGTGATCTAAAAAAAGACCGCCGGGAAAACCCGGCGGCCGTTCGGGGGACCGGGGAGCCGCGCTCCCCGGCTCTTTCAGATAGAGCCCCAGACTTCCTTTTCGGTCCGGTCCGTTATAAGCTTCACTTCCTTGACGTAACCCCGGCTCGACACGTCGGCCATGGAAGCCATCCTCGGGACGTCCGCCGCGGCGGGGACCAGGCGGATCAGGTAGAACACGCCGCCGCCGGTGGCCGGCATCAGGCAGGAGAAAAGCACGTCGCGCCCGGAGGCGTAGGCCTTGGTCACGGCGGCGTTCATGGCGCGGGCGGCCTTCTTTTCCGAGCGGAAAAGATTTCCCACCAGCACGTCCTTGTCGTCCGCCATATCCTGCCTGTAGGCGGCCCAGTCGTTGGCCACCACGATGGGCGCGGGCTGGGGCCGCTCCTGCGCCGGCGCGGCGGCCGGGGCGGGCTGCACCACTACGGCCTCGGCCGCGGGCGCGGGCTGCGGCGCCGGTATGGGCGCGGCCTCCGCGGGCGCGGCTTCCGCGGGAGCGGGAGCCGGCGGCTGGACCGAAGGGCGGATATCGGCGACGGAATCCCTGAAATCCCCGAGGGAGACCGGCTTCCTGTTATTCTCAATCACCACGAACGCCAGCATCACGTTCAGCGACATCGAGAGCAGAAGAACAATTTTAGTCGTCATTTCTCTCCAGGTCCCGCGAGCCTGCCGGGACGTTAAGTGATATTATTAAAAGTTTTTCGCC
>JAJZRA010000068.1 GCA_021847485.1 bacterium | reverse complement strand
CTCGGGGTCGTGCTCGACGACGTGCTCGCCGGCGTGGCCGCCAACCTGGTGCTGCGCGGCCTGCTGTATTTCCTGCCTTTCCTGCGCTGAAAAAATAAAAGAGCGTAAAAGCCGCGCCCCGGGCCGTAAGACCCGGGGCGCGGCCTTTATTACTTGTAGTACTCGGTGCCGAGGTGCGTGATGAGCGTCTCGCCCATCAGGTGCCTCAGGTTGTTCTCGAACTTCTCGAGCTGCACGAACAGGTCGTTCTCGGCGTACACTTCGGGCGCGTGCATCGGGCTCTTGAAGAAGAACGACAGCCACTCCTGCGTGCCGCCCAGGCCGGCGCGCCTGGCCAGGTCCAGGAAGAGCACCAGGTCCAGCGCCAGCGGCGCGGCCAGGATCGAGTCGCGGCACAGGAAGTCCACCTTGATCTGCATCGGGTAGCCCAGCCAGCCGAAGATGTCGATGTTGTCCCAGCCTTCCTTGCTGTCGCCGCGCGGCGGGTAGTAGTTGATCGTCACCTTGTGGTAGAGGTCCCGGTACAGCTGCGGGTAGGTCTCGGGCTGCAGGATGCTCTCCAGCACCGACAGCTTGCTGACCTCCTTGGTCTTGAAGGACTCGGGGTCGTCGAGCACCTCGCCGTCGCGGTTGCCCAGGATGTTGGTGGAGAACCAGCCGCGGATGCCCAGCGCGCGGGCCTTCAGGCCGGGGGCGATGATGGTCTTCATCAGCGTCTGGCCGGTCTTGTAGTCGCTGCCGCAGATCGGCACGCCGGTCTTTTTGGCCAGCTCTATCAGCGCCGGGATGTTGCAGCTCAGGTTGGGCGCGCCGTTGGCGAAAGGCACGCCGCACTTGATGGCCGCGTAGGCGTACAGCGTGGACATCGAGACGGCCGGGTGGTCGGCCTTCATCGCGTTCTCGAACTTGGCGAGCGTGGTGTGCACGTCGTGCTCGGGGATGTACGTCTCGGTGGAGGCGCACCAGATCATCACGGCGCGGTCCAGGCCGTGCTTCTTCTTGAAGTCCTTGATGTCCTCTATCAGCTGCAGCGCCAGATCGTACTTGTTCTTCCCCTTCTTGACGTTGGGGCCGGAGATGTTCTTGACGTACTTCCGGTCGAAGGCGGCCTTCATCGGGCGCAGCGCCGAGAGCTGCTTCTTGAGGCTCTCGATCTGCGGCTTCTCCAGCACCTCCGCCTTCTTGGCGGACTCGTAGAGGTTCTCGTCGAAGATGTCCCAGCCGCCGAAGACCAGGTCTTTCAGGTCCGTGAGCGGCACGAAGTCCTTGATCAGCGGGTTCTTCTTGTCGGTGCGCTTGCCGAGGCGGATGCGCCCCATCTGCGTCAGCGAGCCTATCGGCTCCCCCTTGCCGGCCTTCACGGCCTCGACCCCGCCTATCAGCGTCGTCGAGATCGCGCCGCAGAAGCCCGGTATCAGCACGCCGAGCTTGCCTTTCGCCGGCGCTATTTTGTTCTTTTTCATTTTTCAGTTCCCTCCTGAAGCTTTCTCCCGCAGCAGCCCGCGGGTAAAAATTATCCGCTGCAGAACCGTGTAGTGCGACAGGACCAGCACCGCGATGATGCCGGCGCCGGGGTAGCCCGCCAGGGCCGTGACGGCGATCAGCACCAGCCGCGGCAGGCGGGCGCCCACGCCGACGTCGCACTTGCCGTCTATCTCGTTCTCGGCGCGGGCCCGCGCGTAGGACACCGCCGCCGCGCCTATCAGCGCGAAAACGGTGGCGGCCGCCATCAGCGGGTTCCCCTCCGCGGCGTAGCGGTAGGCGAAGGCCACGAAGACCGCGCCTTCGGTGTAGCGGTCCATCACCGAGTCCAGGAAGCCGCCGAAGCGGCTGACCTGGCCGGAATACTTGGCGAGCGCGCCGTCCAGCACGTCGAAGATCCACGTGAAGACCAGGATCAGGATGCCGGTCCGGACGCGGCCCGCGGCCACGACGGCCGCGCCGGCGAACGAGAGCGCCACGCCCAGCAGCGTCAGCTGGTTAGGCGTTATCCGCGCTCTCTTTAATATCGGGCCCAGCGGCGCGAACAGCCGGTCTATCAGCGGGTCCAGTTTCCTTTCTGCCATGTCTGTATCTATCCCATTTCTCCAGAATAACTATCAGCGACGGCTGCAGCAGCATCGCCGAGAAGAAAACGCACGAGATGCCCACCGCCGCCATGATAGCGATGCTGCGCAGGCCGAAGTGGCTGGCGAACAGCATCGAGCCGAAACCTATGAAAGTGGCCGCGGCCGACATGAAGACGGCCGGCCCGGTGTGCGTCATCACGAACTGGATGGAGCCGGGCCCCTCCTCCTCGTAGCGGCTGTGCACGTATTCGCCGTAGTCGTCGCCCATGCCGAAGATCAGCGGCAGCATCAGCACGTTGAAGAAGTTGAGCTTGATGCCGAACATCGCCATGATGCCGAAGATCCATACGAAGCCCAGCGACAGCGGCACCAGCACCAGCCCGGCGTCGCGCAGGTTGCGGTAGGCCGCCAGCACCGGCACCGCCGTCAGCAGGAAGGCCAGCGGCAGGATCAGGCGGCCGTCCTTCTCCACCATGTTGATGATGTCCGAGAAGATGATGGACTCGCTGCACGGGTGCACGGTGCGGCCCGGGATCTTCAGGTCGCGGATCTCGTCGGAGGACTTCTTCACCAGCGCGGCGTCGCCGAGGTCTATCTTCGGGAAGATGAAGACGGCCGAGCGGGCCGGGTCGGCCCCGTGGAACATCCGCAGGATCTCGGGCGGCAGGTCCCGCTGGCGGATGGGCTCGACCTCCAGCAGCTTTTTGACGTCGTCCAGCTTCTTCTTCTGCCCGCCCTTCAGCGCGTTGATGGCCGGGTCGTCGAGCAGCGCGCGCAGCCCGCGCAGCTCCTTTATCTTCAGGTCCTGGTCCTCGGGCAGGAAGGACAGGATCGAGGCGTGGCTGTCTATCGTCGTGCCCGGCGCCTTCTCCTTGGCGTCGAGCACCCTGCTCACGGCGCGCGCCTCTTCGAGATTGTCCACCAGCGCGAGGTCCGGCGTCAGCGACGTGCCGATGATGCCGTTGATGCGCTCGTCCAGCTTGAACGACGGGATGTTGGAGCCCTGGATCTTGCTGAAGTTGTACTCGAAGCGGATGTCCTTCATCCGGTACGCCGAGTAGGCGGTGAAGACCACGGTGAAGGCCAGCACCGGGATATAGAAGTGCTTGCTGATGTGCGAAGCCTTGAGCCGGGTGATGGAGGTGAAGCTCGCGGGGCTCAGGCGCTCGCCCAGCAGGATGAGCGCCGGGAACAGCGTGAAGAAGACGAACATGTTCAGGAACACGCCTATGCCCGCGATGAAGCCGAACTGCGAGAAGCCCTTGAACTCTGCCAGCAGCAGGCTGAAGAACACCAGGCCCGTCGTCATGCCGCTGAGCACGATAGGCTGCCAGGTGCTGCCGATGGTCTGCAGCACGGCCTCGCGCGGCCCCAGGCCCTTGAGCCGCTCCTCGGTGTAGCGGCTGTAGAGCACTATGCCGTAGTCGGCCGAGATGCCCATCAGGATGGAGACCAGGAACGCGCTGATGATGTTGACGTAGCCGATGACCAGGTACGTGACGCCGAACGTGATCAGGAGGCCGGAGGCCATCGGCAGCACTATCAGCAGCAGCGGCCGCTTCTGCTTGAAGTAGAGGACCAGCAGCAGGAGCACCAGCGCCGTGGCGCCGGCGCCGGTCCACTTGAGGTCGCGCTGCAGCTGGTCGTTCAGGTCTATCTGTTTCTTGTAGCGGCCGGTGTAGGAGACCTTTAGGGACGGAGAGTATTTCGCGGGATCGACCTTGGCCACCGCGTCCTCGGCCTCGGCCACCAGCCGCCGCGAGAAGGCCAGGTCCCCGGCCAGGCCGTTGGGCTTCACCAGCAGTACCAGCTCGCGGCCGTCCTTGCTGACGTAGTAGTCGCGGAAGACGTCCTTGCCCTCGTACTTCTTCTCTATGTCGGAGAGGTCCAGTTTGTACTCTTCGTCCGTGACGTCGATGAACAGCGGGTTGGCGCGCTGCTTCTCGAAGGAGATCTTCTTCTGCACGCGCTGCCGGACCGTCTTCAGGTCGGCCAGGTCCATGTAGAGCAGGCGGCGGTCGTCGAAGTACTGCTTGGGCTGGCGCCAGTTGACGTACTTGACGTCGGGCCGCTTCTCGAGCTCCCTCACCAGCGCCGCGGCGAAGCGCTTGGAGGCGGGCAGATCGTCCGACTCCACGTCGAGCACCAGGTAGCCGGTGCCGCCGAACTCCTTCGTGATGTCGTCGAGCGCGCGCACGCTGGCGAAGGAGCGCGGCAGCAGGTCCTCGAAACTGGAGTCGAAGCGCAAATGCGCCGAGAAATAGGCCGCGGCCGCCGTAGCCAGGACGTAGACCGCTATGACCTGCAGGTAGCGCCCGGCCAGGAACTCCAGCGCCCTGTCGACGGCTTTCTTTATCATCGGGCGGCCCCCAGTTTCTTCAGGCCGCAGGACTTCGCGAGGTCCGCCAGCGCCATGTTGTAATCGTAAATGGCCTGATAATAATCTTTCTCGCCCTTGGCCCTGGCGGCCAGGCCCTCGAGCGCGTCCTTGGCCTCGCCGGTGCCTATGCCGTACACCAGGCCGGCCGCCATCACCCAGCGCTCGGCCGCGTCGAGGCCCCGCTTGGCGCTGTCTATGTTGGCCTTCGCCTCCGCGGCGTTCTGCCAGGAATTCTTGACCTGCAGTTCTATGCCGTCGCGGGCGAACTTCTCCTTCTCGCGCAGCTTGTCGGCCTCTGCCTTCAGAGCGGCGGCCTTGGCGGACAGCGTGCGCGGCGCGAAGTCGAACTTGGCGCCTACCGCGAGGCCGCCGGTGATGTTGTTATAGGGGTCGTAGAGCCAAGGGTTCTTCTGGTCCTTGCGGATGGAGGACTCGTTGTATTCCACCATGCCGGCGGCGAAGAACACCGGGTAGCGGTCGGCCTCTTCGGCCTTCACCAGCAGGTCGCGGGCCTTGATCCCGTCGTGCACCATCTTCCATTCGGGCCTGTTCTCGAAGGCCAGCCTGACGTAGTCCTCTACCGGGCCCAGTTCTACCGGGTCGGGCCGGAGGAACCTGTCGGCGATGTCGAAGGCCGGGTCCTCGGCCATGCCCATCTTCTGCATCAGCGCGAGGCGCGCCATCGTGATGGACTTGTCCGCCAGGTGCAGGTTCTTCTCGGCCTCGGCCATGTAGACCTTGAGCATCTCGAGGTCGCTCTTCTTCACCTCGCCGGTGCCTTCCTGGTAGAGCTTGTCGGCCTTCTCGATGGCGCCCGAGAGGACGCTCATCGCGTCCTCGACGGTGCGCTTCAGGCGGCGGGCCAGCAGCAGCCCGTTGTAGTACTTCTTTACGTCGTAGAGCACCTCGTCGCGCTTCTGCGCGGTCTCGCTCACGGCCACCTTCTCGCCGTGCTCGGCGGCGCTTATATAGCTGTCGATCTTCCCCCACGTCCAGAGGGGCAGCTGGGCTTCCAGCTTGGCGTGGTAGTAGGGGCCCCAGACGCTGTAGTCGTTGGAATAGTCGTTCTCGCTGCCGGTGACCTTGTAGGCCGGGGCCACGTAGGTGAGCAGGCTGAACTTGGGGTCGCGCGCGGCGCGGGCCTCGGCGGCGTTGGCGCGGTAGCCGTCGGCTCCCAGCGCGACCTCCCGCACTTCGGGACTGTGGGCCTCGGCGTAATCGGCGCACTGGTCCAGCGTGAACGGCTCCGCCGCCGCCGGCCCGGCGGCCAGCGTCAGCCCGAGCAGCGCCGCGGGGACGCTAATCCGCCGCATTGAGCTTCTTCTCCATCAGCCGGATGAGCTCCGGGAAACCCTTGTCGCGGATGATGCCGGAATGCTGGTTGCGGTAGATCAGCAGCAGGCTCTCGCCGTCGGTCACCACGTCGTAGACGCGCCAGCCCTTGTCCGTAGGGTGCAGGCGGAACTCGGTGTTCAGGGTGAGGTCCTCTTCCTTGTAGACTATCTTCGTCAGCACTTCCTGGTTGCCGCCGTCCAGCGGCTTCTCGCCGGCGTACTGCAGGTCTATCTTGCCGTTGAAGTACTTCTCTATCTGCGGGTAGCCCACCTTCTGCACCAGCCCGGACAGCAGCCCGGCGTACTTCTCGCGGTCGGCCGGCTTGAGCTTGTCCCACTGCTTCACCAGGATCAGGCGGGCCATCTCGTGCAGGTCCAGGATGCCGTTCATGCGGTCCTTGACCGCGAGGCGGCGCCGCTTCTCCTCCGGCGCCAGGCCCGGGGCCTTAACGTCGGCGTACTGCCTGGCGGTGGAGACCAGGTCCTGCACGGCCTGGGTGGCCGGGCCGGCCTCGGGCTTGGCGGAGGCCGCGGCGGCGGAAGAGGAGGCGGCCGCGGGGGCGCCGGTAGAGGCAGCCGGGACCGCGGCAGGGGCGCCGGTAGAGGCCGTCTGGGCCGCGGCCGGCGCAGAGACGGGCAAGGAGAGCAGAAGGGCGAAGTAGAGGCTTTTTGTCATGGGTTCTCTTTCCTGGTCGGTAAGGATGCGCGGCCGCCTGCCGGCGGCTTCCCCTTACTATAATGATATCTTATTTCACGGCTCTGGTTGCAGTCATGATGCATAGCTTGGCTCCATTAATTTGATGCGCGCGCCCCGTTAAAGTTTCAGCCGGCGCAAAAAAACAAGCCCGGCTGGGGGCCGGGCTTGGTCTCGGGCGGGTACGCCGCGCTATTTCCTGGCGGGCGCCGGAAGTTTGGGGGCGGCCTGGGCGGCGGCCGCGGCCTTCTTGGGGGCCGGGCCTTCCAGCCGCGCCTTGGCCTGCATGGCCCACGCCGTGTCGGGGTAGAGCAGGACTATCTTCTCGTAGGTGGTCTTGGCCAGGTCGGCCGCGCCGGCCATCTCCTGCGTCCGGGCCAGCGAGATGTGCACCTCGGGGGCCAGGAAATGGTCGGGGTTCTTGGAGAGGAAGTCGGAATACTGGGCCTGGGCCCCGGCGAGGTCGCCGGCGGCCTCCCTGGACTTGCCGAGCGCGTAGAGCGCGAACGGGCCGACGTTCCTGTCGCCGAGGATCTTGGCGTAGACGTCGCCGGCTTCCTTGAACTTGCCCTGCGCGAAGAGGATGTCCCCCTCGGTCATCGCCGCGTAAGGGGCGGCCGAGGTGTTGGCGTAGCTCGTTTCGATGGCGGCCAGCTGCTGCTGCGCCTGCTGGATGTTGCCGGCGTAGCCGATCTGCTGGGCGATGAAGAGGTTCTTCCAGGCGGTGTCGCGCAGGTCGCGGTAGTGCACGAAGAAGTAGATGCCGAAGAGGACCGCGGCAGCGAAGACGACCACCGAGCCTATGAAGGTCTCGCGGTTGTGCTTTATCCACGTCAGCGCCTTGTCGGTCCTGCCCGGGGCCTCCGGTTTACCGCTGGCTATCCATGTCGTTTCCGGCATAATTCTCCTTAACGTTTAAATCCACTGCCCTCTAGAGGAATCGAACCTCTATTTAGAGTTTAGGAAACTCCCGTTCTATCCGTTGAACTAAGAGGGCGTAAATCAGTATTTTATCAAAGAATAGACGTCCCGGCCAGCCAGCTTCTGCCGGCCGTTGAGGAACCCGAGCTCTATCAGCATGGCCACGCCGGCCACTTTGCCGCCGAGCTTGTCCACCATCTCGCAGACGGCGGCGGCCGTGCCGCCGGTGGCCAGCACGTCGTCCACCACCAGCACCCGCTCGCCGGGCTTCACGGCGTCCTCGTGCATCTCCAGCGTGTCGGTGCCGTATTCCAGGGCGTAAGAGGCGCTGACGCGCTTATAAGGGAGCTTGCCCTTCTTGCGCACCGGCACGATGCCGGCGCCGAGGGCCATCGCTATCGGAGCGGCCAGCAGGAACCCGCGGGCCTCTATGCCGAGCACCTTCGTCACGCCCGCCCCTCGGTAGGCGGCGGCGAAGGCCCCGATCAGCTCGGAGAAGGCCTTGTGGTCGGCCAGCAGCGGCGTGATGTCCTTGAAGACTATCCCGGGCTTGGGGAAGTCCGGCACGTCGCGGATTATGCTCTTGATCTTTGAGGCCAGGGCCTCGGGAGCTGCCTGTGTCATGATGTCCTCTTATTTCTTTCCGTTCTTGCCGTTGGGCTTGCGCGGGACGTACGGCTTCGTCGGGATGGCGTCGCCGAGGATGTCCGTCTTCGGCTTGGGCTGGTGCCAGCCGGGCTGCAGGTTGGTGTGGTCGGGCCTTCGCCCGAGCTCTATCAGGCCCATCTTCGCCGCGACGCGGCGCAGCCTGAGCAGCGCGCGCTCCTCGATCTGGCGCACGCGCTCGCGCGACAGGCCGAGCTTCTTGCCGATGTCGTTGAGGGTCATCGGCGTCTGGCCGGTCAGGCCGTAGCGGTATTCCACGATCATCCGCTCGCGCTCGCCGATCTCGACGAGGGCGTCCTTCAGCTCGTCGTGCAGGCGCAGGATCGAGATCAGGTTGTCCGGCGTGGAGGAATCGGCGTCCTTGAGCGTGTCGCCCATCGTGTCGTCGGAGTCACCGCTGGAGGACATCGGTGTCTCTATGGAACTGAGGCCGGTGACGATCTCGCTGGCGTTCAGGGCCGTGCGCACCTGGTTGGCGTTCCAGTGCATGTGCTTGGCCATCTCGGCCATCGTCGGGTCGCGGCCCAGCTTGCCGTGCATGTTGTCCCACTGCTTGAGCCATTTGCGCAGCGCGGTCCACGCGTGCGGGGGTATGCGGATCGTCTTCGAATTCTCTTCGACCGAGCGGCGCACGTACTGCTCTATCCAGTACGACGCGTACGTCGAGAAGCGGTAGCCCTTCTTCGGGTCGAACTTGTCGATGGCGTGCAGCAGGCCGAGGTTCCCCTCTTCCACCAGGTCCATCAGGTCGGCGCCCTGGTAGAGGAAGCGCTTGGCTATCGGGATCACGAGCTTGAGGTTGAGCTCCATGATGCGCTCCTTGGCCCGGCGGTCGCCGCGCTTGACGCGCTTCCACAGCTCGTGCGACTCCTCGCGCGAGATCTTGTGGTCTATCTGGCTGATCTTGCGGATGTACTGGTTCGTCGAGTCGATGTTGATGTCGCTGAGCTTTTCCTTGGGCTTCTTCTCGGCGGGCGCCTCTTCCCCCGGCTCCTTCTCCGCCTTGGGCGCGGCTTCATCCTTTTCAACTTCTTCGTTATCTTTTTCGTCCAGCATTAAGTCCCCTCGTCAGGCTGTGGGTTTGATGTAAAAATCTTTTTCCGCGGCTTCCTGGTCCAGCATCTCCTGGGTCTCGGCCTTTTCCACCGCGGCCCACGGGTGGCCGGTCCTGAGCTCCTTGAGGAAGCCGTCTACGGCGGGCACGCCGCCCTGGACCTCCCCCTCCACCGAGCCGTCGGCAGAGTTGCGGACCCAGCCGGAGACGCGGTGCCTGGCCGCCGCTTCCTTTACGAACCAGCGGTAGCCGATGCCCTGTACCCTGCCGGAGATCCTGAAGCTAAGACGCATATCTTTATATTCCCGGCCTAAATAATACCAACAAACCGTCCCGCGAGGCAACTACTATTGACAGCGCAATAAAAAGGTCAAGGCCCGCTAGGGGCCTTGTGATCCGCAGGTTCTTTAAATTGGGATCGGGGCGGTGAGATTTGAACTCACGATCTCTCGCACCCGAAGCGAGCGCTCTAGCCAGCTGAGCCACGCCCCGATAAAATCGGCTCCGGGTTACCGCATCCATATATTAGCAGAAAACGGACCTAAAGTCCACCCCCGCCGGTGAGGGATTCAATGATCCGCGCCGCTATGTCGCGGGCGGCGTGGGGGCGGGCGTGTTCCCCCATCGCCCTGGCGGCCTGCGCGAGCAAATGCGGGGAGCCCTGGAAGCGCTTTATCGCGGCGGCCAGCTCCTCGGGCGAGGCCGCGGTCTCGGCCAGCCGGTGGCGGCGCAGGTAGGCGGTGTTGCGCTCCTCCTGGCCGGGCAGCGCGGAGAAGACGACGAAGGGCTTGGCCATGGCCATGCTCTCGGCCAGCGTGACGCCGCCGGGCTTGCCGGCCACCACGTCTGCGGCGGCGTAGTAGAGCGAGGGCGACTCGGTGAACTCCACGAAGCGCAGGTGGCGGGAGGCGTGGACCTTCTCGGCCTGGCGGCACAGGCGGCGGTTCTCGCCGCAGAGGACGACGGCCTGCAGCCTGCCGAGCAGCGGCTTCAGCGCTGCGGCCGCTTCCTCCAGGTCGCCCAGACCGCGGCTGCCGCCGGTCACCAGGACGGTGAAGAGCCCGGGCTGCAGGCCCAGCCGGCGCCTGGCGGCGGCCTTGTCGGGGACGGTGCCGGAGAACTCCTTGCGCACCGGGATGCCCGTGACGTGCAGGCGCTCGTGCGGCGCGCCTTTCTCGCGCAGCGCGGCGGCGGCGGCCTTTTCGGGGCAGAAGTAGGCGGAGACGCCGGCCGTCGGCCAATAGGTGTGCGCGCAGAAATCCGTCAGCACGGAGAACAGGGGCATGCGGGCGAGGCGGCGGTTCTTGGTGATGAGCAGCGAGGAGAAGGCCTGCGTGGAGACCGCGGCGCGCACGCCTTTCTTCAGCAGCAGCGTCGCGAGCTTCTGGGAGGAGAACGGCAGGATGGCTTCGCGGAAGGCGCTGGCGGCGAAGGCCACGAAGTCGTTGTCGTAGACGTAATCCCAGAGGGCCGGGGTCTTGTGGAGGACCTGCAGGTAGGTGCGGGCGACGAACGGGCCGAAGTCGGGATAGACCTCCGAGAGGTCGACGAAGACGGGCTCGATGATGCTGGGCGGCAGGAACTCGGCGACGGCGCGCGCGGCGGCGTAGTGGCCGGAGGGGCTGGCGCCGTAGATCAGCGCCACCTTTATCGGAAAGACCTGTCCCGCCGTCTCCATGAACGTAATTATACCAATATGCCGGGGGCTTGCCGGCGGCGGGACTTATGCCCCCGCTAACCCGGACTGCAGGGGACCGTTGCGCGGTCCCCCTCCGGGCCTGCGGCCCGGAGCCTCCCCTCCCCAACGGGTTATCGGGGGCATAAGTCCCGCCGCCTTTTAAGCTATCCTCCTCGTGTGCGAACGGGCCCGGCGATCCGAAGACGCCGGGCCCGTTGTCTCTCTCTATCACTGTCGTGTTTTTGCCCCGAGGGACAAATGTTATTTCAGGGCTTCGCTCACTTTGCCCACCATGCTCTCGGAGGG
>JAJZRA010000008.1 GCA_021847485.1 bacterium | reverse complement strand
GCCGACGACCTGGTCTCGGCCGTCTTCGAGAAGGTGCTGGACAAGTTCGACAGCTTCGACCCGGCCCGCGCCCCGCTGGAGCCGTGGCTGTTCGCGATAGCGAGGAATACCCTCAACGACCATTTCAGGCGCCGGAAGATAAGGAACTGGCTTTCGCTGGGCGACAGGGAGGAGGCGCTGGCCGCGCCCGGGTCCGTGGAAGGCGACGCGCAGCGCAGCGAGGACAACGCCAGGCTGCTGGCCGCGCTGGGAACGCTGGAGGAGCGGGAGCGGGAGCTGATAGCGATGAAGTTCACGCTGGACCAGAACAACCGCGAGATAGCCGCGCAGACGGGCCTGAGCGAGAGCAACGTCGGCGTTATACTTTTCAGGGCCATGAAGAAGCTCAAGGCCGAGCTGGGCCCGGAGGTCGTATGAAACAGGAGAAGGACTGCGAATTCGGCGGGGAGATGTGCCGGCTGGAGCGCAAGCTGCGCCGGGCGGACTTCAGCGGGGAGAGCCTGGTGAAGGATACGCTCAAGCGCAGCCTGATCGACAGGGAGGAGCGGCCCCGCCGGCGCGTGCCGGCGCTGGCCTGGCTGGTGCCGGCCGCGGTGGCGGCGGCGCTGCTGGTGGTCTTCGCGCCGCGGCACAGGAAGGCCGCCCCGGCCGCGCCGGAGGCGGTATCCTACGCCTCGGCCTACTCGCTGCCTGACGACGGCTACGGCGCCTGCGGCCGCATGGGCCTGGGGGAAGAACGGCCGGGGGAGAGCTTCTGATATGGTAAAGATAACGGTCATGGCCCTGCTGCTGGCCGCCGGCCCGGCCGGCGGGCTGGAGATCAAGAGCTCGGTGAACGCCCAGGGGCGCATCGTGGACGACATCGACCTGCCGTTCGTGAACGACCCGGCCGCGCTGGGTTCCTGGAGGTCGGTGGCCTTCGTGGACAAGTCGGCGGATTTCCGCCCCGGCGCCCCGGCGGCCGCGGACCTCTACCTTAAAGAGCTGGTCTTCCTGCCTGACGGCAAGGGGGGCAACCCGTGGTGGACCTGGACCAAAGGCGCGGTGATGCATAAAGGGGACAGGACCGCCGCCCGCTACGAGATAAAGAAGCTGGCCGGGGCCGAGTACATGTTCTTCGAGTGGAAGAGCGGCGACTATACCATCCGCCATATGGCCCCCAAGTACTACGTGCTCAAGAAAGAGGCCGGCATCCGCCGCGACGATATCGACCTGCCCTTCAGGGACGATCCGCGCGTCGCCGGGGAATGGGACAGCGTGGACTTCGTAAGAACGCCGGCCGACTTCAGGCCGGGCGTAAAGGCCTGGAAAGAGGACCTGTACCTCAAGAAGCTGGTCTTCCTGCCGGGCGGCAAGGGCGGCGACCCGTGGTGGACCTGGACCAAAGGCTACGTGCTGCACCGCGGCGACCGCACCGCCTCCGGATACGAGATAAAGAAGATCGGCGGGACGGAATACATGTTCTTCGAATGGAAGAGCGGGGACTACGTCTTCCGCGGCCGGAAGCCTTTCTATTATGTCCTGAAGAGGAAGTAGCGCGCCGCCGCGGCCAGCCCGAGCCCCCGGCCTGCCGGGGGCTTTTTGTTTGTAATACTTTCCGGGGCCGGGCGTATTAACAGGCGAGAGGCAAAACCAAGGAGGGATTATGAAAAGGGTCCTTATTGCGGTGATAGCGGTGATGACGGCGGTGCCGGCCATGGCCGCCTCCGGGGAGCCGGTGATCAACACCACCGAGGTGAACGGCAGGCTGGTCGACGATTTTTCCAACCTGTCCTTCGTGAACGACCCCGCGGCGCTGGGGCGCTGGGTCAGCGTGGATTTCGTCAGGGAGCCTTCCCAGTTCACGCCCGGGGCCAGGCGGTTCCGCGGCGACCTGTACCTGGAGGGGCTCACCTTCCTGCCGGGCGGCAAGACCGCGGTGCCGTGGTTCGGCTGGACGAAAGGCGTGGTGATGCACCTGGGCGGCGACCATACGGCCTCCCGCTATACCATAAAGGAGATCGACGGCGCCCTCTACATGTTCTTCGAATGGAAGAGCGGCGACTACACGATAAGGCGCAAGAAGCCGCAGTACTACGTGCTGAAGAAGGCCGAGCCCGCCCCCGCCGGCGCCGGGGCCCCGCTGGAGAGGGCGAACAGGAGATAAAGGCCGTCCGCCTAAAGGAGGCCCCCGGAACCGCCGGGGGCCTTTTTTGTTGACCCGCGGCCCCGGCCCGTGGTAGAATATGTGTGAACGAACGCTCGTTCATTTATGGCCAAGTCGGGGACCGCCAAAGCGAAGAAAACGCCCGGGGACAACCTCGCCCGCATCCTCGCCGCCGCCGCGCGGCTGTTCACGCGGCAGGGCTTCCACGGCACCTCCACCAGGGACATCGCCTCCGAGGCCGGGGTGTCGCTCGGCAATATCTACAACTATTTCGGCACCAAGGAGGAGATCTTCGTCTCGCTGCTGGAAAGCCGCGAGAAGGAGTATTTCCGCGCCGACCAGCCCCTAATAAAGGCCCTGGCCTCCGGCGACTTCCCGGATAATATCGAGGAGCTCGGCTTCGCCTCGCGGGACACCATAGAGAAGTTCTCCGATTATATACTCCTTATCTACGTGGACGTGGTCGAGTTCGAGGCCAGGCACGTGGCGCGGCTGTTCCGGAACATGCGCGAGGGGTACGCGAAGGCCCTGAAGAGCCGCGGCCCCTCCGGCCTGGAGAAGATCGCTCCGGACGTGGACCCGGTGGCCGCGCTGATGATGGTGACCTGGAACTACACCAACTATTTCATCATGGAGAAGCTGTTCAAGGTGAAGGGGCATTACGGCCTGCCCGATACCGAGGCCGTGAAGCTCTTCGCCAGGATCTTCAAAAGAGGGATACTGAGGGGGAAGGCATGACGGTAGCTGAGATGACGCGGCCCGCGCATAAGGACGCCCTGGCCGGCAAGCTGATAACGGCCGAGGAGGCCGCGGGGAAGATAAATTCCGGCGACGACGTGGTAGTGGCGCAGTGCGCCTCCGAGCCGCAGGGCTGCATGGCGAAGTTCCATACCGCTGCGCCGCGGGTGAAGGACGTGAGGGTCTTCTCCGTGCTGACGCTCAAGCCCTACGACTTCTACATGAAGCCGGAGATGAAGGGGCATTTCGAGCTGGCGAGCTGGTTCCACGCGCCGGGCTCCCGCCAGGCGCTCGCCGCCGGCGCCGGCACCGTGACCTACGTGCCCAACATGCTGCACCGCGCGGCCACCGACCGCATCCAGGCCCGCAAGCCCAATATCTTCTTCGGCACCTGCACCCCGCCGGACGGCAAGGGCTTCGTGTCGCTGTCGCTCGGCATCACCTACGAGAAGGACGTTATAGAGGCCGCGGACGCCGTCGTCCTGGAGATCAACCGCAACCTGCCGCGCACCTTCGGCGACACGCACCTGCACGTCAGCGACGTCGACTGGTTCGTCGAGCACGACCAGGAAGTGCCGACGCTGCCGTCGCCGAACCCGGACGAAGTGGAGACCACGATAGGCAATTACATAGCCGAACTGGTTGACGACGGGTCCACGATCCAGCTGGGCATCGGCGGCATCCCGAACGCCTGCGCGCTGGCGCTGAAGGGCAAGCGGGACCTGGGCGTCCACACCGAGATGATGGTGGACAGCATGATGGAGCTCTACGAGGCCGGCGTCGTCACCAATAAGCGCAAGGCGCTGCTGAAGGATAAGTTCGTCTGCACGTTCGCGATGGGCTCGCGCAAACTTTACGACTGGCTGCACGACAACCCCGCCGTGGAGTTCCGCCGCGGCTCCTGGGTCAACGACCCGGCCGTGATACGGCGGAACTCGCGCATGGTGTCCATCAACACCTGCCTTACCGTTGACCTGACCGGCCAGGTGGCGAGCGAATCCATAGGCCCCGCGCAGTATTCCGGCACCGGCGGCCAGACCGACACCGCCGTCGGCGCCAAGGAGGCCTACGACGGCCTCGGGAAGAGCATCATAGCCTGCCGCGCCACCGCCAAGAAAGGGACCGTGTCGGCCATAGTGCCGACGCTCGCCCCCGGCACGGCCGTGACGCTGCACCGCGCCAACACCGACAATATCGTCACCGAGTTCGGCATAGCGCGGCTGCGCGGCCGCACGGTGCGCGAGCGCGCGAACGCGCTGATAGGCGTGGCCCACCCGGATTTCCGCGCCGAACTGCGCGCGCAGGCGGAAAAACTCGGGTATCTCTGATTTGGTATCCTTTATATAAGCTCAGGAGGCGAATAAAATGAAAGAAGTGTTCATAGTGGACGGCGTGAGGACGGCGATAGGCAGCTTCGGGGGGAGCCTGGCGGATTTCAGCTCCGTGGAGCTCGGCAAGGTCGTGACCAAGGCCGTGATGGAGCGGGCCGGCGTGAAGCCCGCCGACATAGACGAGGTGCTGATGGGCAGCATCTACCAGGCCGGCCTCGGCCAGGGCGTGGCGCGCCAGGTGGCCATAGGCGCCGGCATCCCGGTGGAGAAGACCGCCGTGACGCTCAACATGCTGTGCGGCTCGGGCATGCGCACCGTGGCTACGGCCGCGCAGAACATCATGTGCGGCGACGCCGAGATGATCATCGCCGGCGGTACCGAGAGCATGACCAATACCCCGTACCTGCTCAAGAAGGCCCGCTACGGCTACCGGATGGGCCACGGCGAACTGATAGATTCCATGATCGGCGACGGCCTGTGGGACGTCTTCAACAACTACCACATGGGCATGACCGCCGAGAACCTCGCCGCCAAGTACAACCTTTCCCGCGAGGAGCAGGACAAGTTCGCGGCCGAGTCCCAGAACAAGGCCGAGAAGGCCCTGAAGGAGAACCGCTTCGCCGACGAGATCGCGCCGGTCATGATACCGCAGCGCAAGGGCGACCCGGTGGCCTTCGCCAAGGACGAGTACCCCAAGGCCGGCGTGACGGCCGAGGGCCTGGCGAAGCTCCGCCCGGCGTTCAAGAAGGACGGCACCGTGACCGCCGCCAACGCCTCCGGCATCAACGACGGCGCCGCCGCCCTGCTGATAGCCTCCGGCGAGGCCGTCAAGAAGCATAACCTCAAGCCGATGGCGAAGCTCGTCTCCTACGGCTGGGCCGGCGTGGACCCGTCGATCATGGGCATCGGCCCCGTCGAGGCCGTGCGCAAGGCCCTGAAGAAGGCCGGCTGGGAGCTCAAGGACGTCGAGCTGATCGAGGCCAACGAGGCCTTCGCGGCCCAGGCCCTCAGCGTGGCCAAGGAGCTCGGCTTCAACAAGGACATCGTGAACGTGAACGGCGGCGCGATAGCGCTCGGCCACCCGGTCGGCGCCTCCGGCGCGCGTATCATAGTGACGCTGATCCACGAGATGAAGAAGCGCAACCTCAAGAAGGGTCTTGCGACGCTCTGCATCGGCGGCGGCATGGGCATAGCCGTCTGCGTCGAGCGCCAGTAAGCGGCGACGGAACCATAAAAGAGCCCCGGGCAAAACCCGGGGCTCTTTTTTTTCTGCGGCTTAGGCGGCTTACCTGGGGCAGCCCAGCGTCAGGTCGGTGAGGTGCCTCGTGTAGCCGGTGGCGCAGCCCGTGGAGACGCCCTTGAAGCCGAGCCCGATGTTCCGGAGGTCCAGGCCGGCCGGAACGTGCGGGAGGCCGAAGTCCGGCTTGTTCAGGTCCAGCGTCTGCGGCACGGTGAAGCTGCCGGGGAAGACCGCCTCGAGGGCGGGGAGTTTCGCCTCTATCTTGTTGAGCGGGTCCAGCGACAGGGACAGGTCGGGGGTGAAGTTCATCTTGCCGAGGATGGCGTTTATGGCGTCGTTGGCCTTGCTCGTCAGCGTGTCGACTATCTTGCCCAGGCCGAAGAGCTTGGCCGCCTTCCAGACCGCGTCGCTCACGGCCTTCTCGATATAGCTTTCGATGGCGGCGCTGCCCTTGAGGATGGTGGCCATCGATACTTTGATGTCGTAGTGGCCGACGAGGTAGGGGATGCTGACGGTGAAGCCGGCGTCCATCTTGTCCTCGAGCTTCTTGAGGGCGTCGCAGATAGGCTGCAGCCTCTTCTGGAGGGCCTCGGCCTTCTTCTGGAGGTCGGCCAGGCCGTTGAGCTCGGCGTCGAAGGCCTCCAGGCCGGCCAGGGCGGGAGCGTTCACGGAGTAGTCCGTCAGCAGCGCCAGCATCACCTCGTCCATGCCCAGAACCACCGGGTCGATCTTGGCGGAGATGCCGTCGGCCTTGCCCTGGACGCAGGACTCGGCCGGCTCCTGGTCGTGGTAGAGCACGGCGAACTGCACGCAATAGGTCACGTCGGGCTCGAACTTGAGCACCCCGGTCGAGAAGCCCCGGAGCCCTAAGGCGGCTTTGGCGGAATAGCCGGAGAATTTATCCGCGGCCTTGCGGGCCGGTTCCACGCGCCTGGCCACGGCGTCGGCCTTGGCCTTGGCCGCCCTGACGTTGGCCAGCGCCGGGGTAATGGAATTGTCCAGTTTCTTCGCCCTCTCGGCGAACTGGGGGACGCCTTCGGCCAGCTTGGCGCCTTTCTGAGCGGCCACCATCTGCACCTCTATGGCGCCGAGCGTCTTGGCCACCTGGCCGGGGATGGCCAGCCGCGAGGCCAGCACCCCGAGGCGCTTGGACATGGCGTCCAGGCGGTCCGCCAGGCGGATGGTGTCGCCGTCGAGCTTGGCGGTATCCTGGTCCAGCTTGGCCAGCGAAGGGCACTTGTTGTCCTTGGCCTTGCTGTAGCACTCCAGGGCGTGCAGGGTGGTGTCGGGGCCGCCTACGCGCCCTTTATTCGCCAGGTCGTCGGCGATCTCCCGCGGGGACTTGGCGTAGGCCACGGCGGAGCAGAAGAGAACGGCCAGGGCCGGCAGCGAAGCGGCTAGGTTTCGAAGTTTCACGATGGGCTCCTTCAGACCGGATAATATATGGATATGATAACAAATCACGCGCGGCTTACGTCCCGCCGAGGCCGCGCCGGGCCCCGGCGTGCCCGTTATGTTATAATTCGACGAGGAGATCGAAGGACCGGCCATGACCGCTTTCAGGAAGATCAGCCTCGTTCTAGCCGCCGCGCTGCTGGCGCTGGCGGCCGCGCTGCTTTTCCTGCTGCCGCGCCGGACCGCGCTGCTGCGCGGGTTGCTGGAGAAGCGGGCCGCCGCGGCGCTGGGCATGCCGGTCTCCATCGCCGGCGGCCCGGCGCTCTCTTTTTCCCCGGGGCTCGGCGTGGCGCTTTCCGGGGTGAGGGCGGGGCCCCCAGGGGCGGAGGCTTTCAAGGCGGAGCGGGTGGCGGTGCGCCTGGCGCTGCGGCCGCTGCTCGGCCGCGAGGTGCGGGTGCTCGGCGCCGAGCTGGACGGCGCTTCCCTGAAACTGGCGCCGGAGATAAAATGGGGCCGCGGAGGTTCCGGGGCAGTCTCCTTCGCGTTGGACTCGCTGAAGGTCAGGGACGGCTCCTTAAGCTATACCGGGGCGGACGGTTCTTCGGCCGCTGTCTCGGGTCTTGACCTGGACGCCTCGGACCTGGTCTATGTGGGGCGGCCGGGAGGTTCGCCGCGCAGGCGGCTTTACCTGGGCGGCCGGGCCTCGGCGGCTTCGGTCCTGACCGGCGGCGCCGCGGCGGAGGGGCTGCGCCTCGAGGCCGCTTCCTTCTCTTACGAGGCGCCGGGGCCGGGCGGCGCGCCTTTCGCGGTCGTTTTCAAAGGGACCGCGGCGGCCGCCTCTCTCGTCCCCGGCGGCGCCGGGGCCTACGGCCTGGAGTTGGACGGCGGCACGCTGGAATATTCTCCGGCTTCGGCCGCGCGTCCTCGCCGCGTCCTCGCCGTGTCCGGCGGTATAAAGTGCGCCGAGCTGCGGCTGCCGGGCGGCCGGCAGGCGCTGGGTCTGGCCGGGGCCGCCGGGGAGCTTTCCTACGAAGGACCTGCGCGCGGTCTGGCGGGCGGCAAGCTGGTTTTCAGGGGCGGGCTCTCCGCTGACGACCTGAAGCTCGGTCCCGGGGTGGAGGCGGCCGAGGCGGGCCTGGCGCCCGGCGGAGAGTTCTCCTACGCTTTCGGGGCTTCGCCCGCCTACGCCGGCCTTACTCTGAAGGGCGCGGTGACCGGCGGTACGCTGCGGGCCGGGCGCTTTTCCTTTTCCGGCCTGGCCATGCGGGCGGATTTCTCCGGAGGGAGGTTCGCCGCGGACCCGGTCTCGATGTATCTTTTCGGCGGGAGCGGGCGCGGCCGGCTGGAGGCGCGGCTGGGCAAGGGCGCGCCGCGCTACGAGGCAGATTTCCTCATAAGCGGGACCACGCTCGGCGCCCTGCTGGACGCGCTGAACGGCGGAGGTGAAAAAGCCTCGCTGCGAGGCCCGCTCGAGCTCAAGGTGGCGGGTACGGCCGCCGGGCGCGGCGCGGCTGAGCTCAAGCGCAGCGCCCGCGGTACGGTCTCGCTCTCCGGCCGGGGCCTGGTGCTGCGCGGGCTGGACCTCGACGACGTTGTCGCCAAGCTGGAGCGCAGCCAGAACTTCAACCTGATAGACGCGGGCGCCTTCCTGCTGGCCGGGCCGCTGGGCACGGCCGTGACCAAGAGCTACAATTTCGTCGACCTGGGCCTGGCCCGCGGCCGCCGGACCAGGGTGGAGCGCCTGATGTCGGAGTGGCGTCTGGCCGGCGGGCACGCCGAGACCCGCGACGTGGCGCTGGCCACCGATAAGTACCGGCTGGCCATCAAGGGCCGCGTGGCGCTGGCCGGCCTCGACTTCGAGGAGATGACGCTGGCCATCCTCGACGAGCGGGGCTGCGCCGCCTATACCCAGACGCTGGAAGGCACGGCCCGCGAGCCCCGGCTGGGCAAGCTCAGCATGCTGGAATCGCTGGCCGGCCCGGTGCTGTCGGTGCTGGGCACCGCGGAGAAGCTGGTGCCGGGAAGTTCCTGCAAGCCTTTCTATACCGGCTCGGTGCCGCCCCCGGCTCCGGAGCGCGGCGGCCTTCTCGGACTGTAGGCGCCGCTTTTTGTATCATAGCTCTTGGGCCGCGGAACGGCCCCTCTGATGGACTATAAGGTGTTTTTCGGACTGGCTTCGGTGGCGCTGCAGGTGCTCTCGCGCGGCGTCTACTTCGGCTCCGTCTTCCGCGGCCGGACGCGGCCGCACGCTTTCTCCTGGCTGATCTGGGCCGCGATCTCCGGGATAGGCTTCGCGGCGCAGGTGGCCGAGGGGGCCGGCCCCGGCTCCTGGGCGCGCGGCTTCAGCGCCGCGACCTGCCTGATGCTGGCCGTCCTCGGCTATTACCGCGGCGAGAAGAACATAACGCGCGGCGACTGGCTCACGCTGGCCGCGGCCTTCTCCGCCATCCCGCTGTGGGTCATAACCAGGACCCCGGTCTATTCCGTCATCATAGTCTGCGTGATAGACACCGTGGGCTACGCGCCGACCGTGCGCAAATCCTGGCACAAGCCGGCGGAGGAGACGCCGTTCAGCTATTTCATCTCGTCCGCCTGCGCGGCCTGCGCCATCCTGGCGGTGGACAACTACACGCTGTCGACCTGGCTCTACTCGGCCGTGCTGGTGGTCTCCAACGGGGCGATGGGCGGTCTTATCCTGGCCAGGAGGTCCGCGCTGCGGGCCGCCGCGGCGGCCTGACCGCGGCGGCGCCCGGGTAAGTTTAAAAGGGTATAATATAGACGGATTTCCGTATTTAGCGGCTATAAAAGGAGAATAAAATGGGCTTCAACCTTCGCAACAGGCATTTCCTCAAGGAACTGGACTTCACCAGGGAGGAACTCGTGTTCCTGCTGAAGCTGTCGGCCGACCTTAAGGCGGCCAAGTACGCCGGCACCGAACAGCAGCGCCTCAAGGGCAAGAACATAGCGCTGATCTTCGAGAAGACCTCCACCCGCACCCGCTGCGCCTTCGAGGTGGCCGCGCACGACCAGGGCGCGCACGTGACCTACCTGGAGCCGACCGGCAGCCAGATGGGCCACAAGGAGACCGTCAAGGACACCGCCCGCGTGCTCGGGCGCATGTACGACGGCATCGAGTACCGCGGTTTCGGCCAGGAGATCGTCGAGGAGCTCGCCAAGTACGCGGGCGTCCCGGTCTGGAACGGCCTGACCAACCAGTGGCACCCCACGCAGATGCTCGCGGACGTGCTGACGATGACCGAACACTGCGATAAACCGCTTTCCAAGATAGCCTACGCCTACGTGGGCGACGCCCGCTTCAACATGGGCCGCTCGCTGCTCGTCATAGGCTCCATCCTCGGCATGGACGTGCGCATCGGCGCGCCGAAGGGCCTGCAGCCCGACGCCGCGCTCGTCGCGCAGTGCAGGGAGATAGCCAGGACCTCCGGCGCCCGCATCACCGTCACCGACAAGGTGGACGTCGCCGTGAAGGGCGTGGACTACCTGCACACCGACGTCTGGGTGTCGATGGGCGAGCCCAAGGAAGTGTGGGCCGAGCGCATCAAGCTGCTGAAGCCCTACCAGGTCAACCCGGCGATGGTGAAGAAGACCGGCAACAGGAACGTGAAGTTCATGCACTGCCTGCCGGCGTTCCACAACGCCGACACCAAAGTGGGCGCGCAGGTCTCCGAGCAGTTCGGCCTGAAGAACGGCATCGAGGTGACCGAGGACGTCTTCGAGTCGCCCGCGTGCATCGCGTTCGACCAGGCGGAGAACCGCATGCACACCATCAAGGCCGTCATGGTGGCCACCCTCGGCGCGTAAACGCCGCCGCAGGAATAAAAAAAGAGCCCCGGTACCTCCCGGGGCTCTTTTTTTATTATGGTGACACACAACTTAATTTGCCATTGCGGGATTTAGGCCCTGGGCGACCCTTTATCAAGACTCGCCCCAGCTTGTTGCTGATATCTATCAGGAATTCCCTGCTTCCCAAGGGGCGTCCGGTGGCTGAATGTTTCTTAAGTAGTGAGATATCGAAACCCGGTTCTTCTGTCCCGGCTGTTCTTCGTTGTGCAAGAATTTCATTCAGTCTTCCCGATACCGCAAGTGTATCCAGCCCGCCTGAGATCCTGCTTTTTGCGCTGCTCCAGGGGTAATCCGTCGCTTTTGCCGCGAGCCCGGCGCGTACGGGGTTCAGTTCTATATAGTCGACCGCAGCGCATAGATAATTTTCATCCATGACATAAGAAGCGAACCTTCCCTGCCAAAGGCATCCTTTCCATCCTTCTCTGTTATTGATCCGGCAGGTATAATGCCAATGCGCTTTGGCTATTGCTTTGCGCAGGGCCGCCTCGTCACTGGGCACGGCCACAAGATGGACATGGTTGGGCATTAGGCAATAGCTCCATATCTCAACGTTGTATTCGGCGCACCACTTGCGCATCAATTCAAGGTATAAGATGTAGTCTCCATCTCTGAAGAATGTCTTCTGGCGTCTGTTTCCGCGCTGTGTTACATGGTGCGGATACCCCGGTGCTACCACCCTGGCGATTCTTGACATAAATCCCCCTCTTTGAAAGCATAGCAGAACACCCCGACAGGGTATTGTCGGGGTGTTCCTTTGCCTATTGGAGGGCTTTTTAGGGAATTAAGTTGTGTGTCACCATAACTTATTTGCCGGCGAGCTGGCCGCAGGCGCCGGCCACGTCGTCGCCGAGGCTCTTGCGGACGGTGACCTCGAAGCCGTACTCTTCCATCAGGCCGGCGAAGACCTTCACCCGCTCCTTCGCGGGGGCCTTGAAAGGCCCGCCGGTGCGGTTGTACGGGATCAGGTTGATGGTGAAGTACTTGGGGGCGGCCACCGAGCGCAGCCAGGAGCTCAGCTTGGCGGCCTGCGAGCGGCTGTTGTTGACGCCGTCCATCAGCACGTATTCCACGAACACGCGCCGCTTGGTCATGAAGATGTAGTCGGTCAGCGCCTTCGCCAGCTGCGAGAGCGGGTAGGTGACGTTGAGCGGCACCAGCTCGTTGCGCAGCTTGTCCTCGGAGGCGTGCAGCGAGATCGCGAGGTTGCACTGCGGGAAGTCCTTGGCGAACTTGCGGATGCCGGGCACGTGCCCGGAGGTGGAGACCGAGATGTGGCGCTGGCCCAGGCCTAGCAGGTCAGGGTCGGTCATCGCCCGTATAGCCTCGCCGACGGCCTCGTAATTGTAGAACGGCTCGCCCATGCCCATGAAGATCACGCTGGAGATCTTCTGGCCGCGGGTCTTCTTCAGGTAGGAGGCCGCGGCCAGGAACTGGTCCACGATCTCGTCCGGGGAGAGGTTGCGCTTCAAGCCCTTGCGGCCGGTGGCGCAGAACGGGCAGCGCACCGGGCAGCCCACCTGCGTGGAGACGCACAGGCTCCACTTCTCCGGCAGGAGGTTCAGCAGCACGGTCTCTATCACGTGGCCGTCCTTCAGCCTGAAAGCGAACTTCACGGCGTCGCCCTTCTTCGAGACCAGCGTTTCGGCGGTGTCCAGCGAGTTCACGCGCAGGCCGGCGGCCAGCCGCTCGCGCAGCGGGGCGGGCAGCACGGTGATCTCGTCCCAGGAGACGGCGAAATTCTTGTAGACCGCGTCGCGTACCTGCTTCAGGCGGAAGGCCGGCAGGCCGTTCTCTTCCAGGAAGGCGGAAAGTTTCTTGAAGTCCATAGCTATATTATCTCAAATCCGCGGCCATAAATGACGAAGCCCGCCGGAGCGGGCTTCGCGGGACGCGGCCGCGCGGCTTCAGGCCGGGCAGAGGGCCGCGTTGGAGGGGCGGGCGCAGTCCACCACCTGGGGGGCCAGCACCGGCCTGAAGACCGGCACGAAGATCTCCTTATGTATGGAATCCAGCTCGGCCTTGTAGTCGTAGAAGTAGGCGCCGTGCCAGGCCTTGATGTCCCGGATCTTGAAGAGGTCCTTGCGGGCCTGTTTGCGCAGCGGCTTGGCGTGCAGGATCAGGTCGATCAGCGTGGGCTCCACGTTCTCCACCTTGGCGTCGGCCTGGTAATTGGAGTCGGCGGCTTCTATCTTGTTGGAGTACGCGTCGCGCATGGCCCAGATATTGCGCCACACAACAACGTTGGCGGGTTTGGAGACCTTCTTCTCCAGGCCTTCCTTGGAGACCTCGAGTTTGACGAAGAGCCTCACCACCAGGTTGGCCGGCACCAGCGGGGAGCCGGCGGTGATCAGCTTGTCCACGCTGAGATCCGGGCGGTCCTTCGCCAGGCGGTGCAGGGCCGTGTGGGCCAGCACCGAGCCCCAGCTGTGGGCCAGGATATAGATGGGGCGGCCGGTGCCCTTGTACTTGTCGCAGACCTGGGCTATCCGCTGCTCGAGCAGCGGCAGGGTCTGCCGGGTCTCGCCGGGATCGCGGGACCATTGGAAAGGCTCTATGATGACGTCATGTTCGGCGTAGCCGGGGATCTCGCGCAGCTTCTGCTCGAGGTAGTTGTCCGGCATGCGGGCTATGGCGGGAGGGGTGGCGACCCCTTCCTGCTCGGGGAAGAAATAGCGGGGGTTGAAAGCGACCAGGCCGTTGACGATGTCGTCCTCGCTGATCCGCTTGGGATAGAACCGCTTTACGAAATTGAGGATATGGCTCAGCTCGAAAGGGCCCCAGCCTATCTCGCCGAACTTGAGGCCGGGGACGGTGATGACCACCGGGTCGAGGCCGTTGCGGGTCGTCAGGACCTCTTCCAGGGCCCGGGGGGCCGGGTTGCGGGGCGCGGGGGCTTCTTCCGCCGGGGGCAGCTGGGAATCTATGGAACCGGAGATCTCCGGCCGGGGCGCGGGGACCTGCAGATCGGAGGCCAGGGAGCGGACATCGGCGGCGCCGATGGCGTTCAGCTCGGCCGCGGAGGCGGCGCCGGCCAGGATGAGAACTGCAAAAACAGCAACGAATGCGGTTTTAGTGACTCTCATATTTATATAATATTCTACAAAAATAGGCGCTCCTTTTGACAATAGTCAACATAAAATGACCTACCACACCGAAAACGGCGGCTATCCCCGCCTCGCGGCCTACCTGGGCCTCAACTTCCTGCTCTCGCTGCTCATCTGCTCCTTCTTCCTGCTTTTCGCGGGGGGGCACCCCCTGGAGCTCGCCTTCGTCTTGGTGGCGCTGGTCTCCAACACGGTCATGCTCTACGCGGCGCTGGCCCTGCCGGCCCTGCCGCTGTGGCGTTTCGCCCCGGGCAGGGGGGCGCTGGCCGCCCTGCTGGCGTTCTTCCAGCTGATGCTGATAACGGACGCCGGGGTCTACAAGATCTTCAAGTTCCACCTTAACTCCATGGTGCTCAACCTGGTGCTGACCCCCGGGGGGCTGGAATCGCTGGACCAGGGCTGGGGCACCATAGCCATCTTCGCCGGGGCGGCCCTGTTCGCCGCCGCCGCTCAGTGGTGGTTCCTGCGGCTGGCCCCGCGGCTGGAGGGCGGGGTGACGCGGCGCCGCTTCGCGCTGGCGGCGGCCCTGCTGCTGGCCTTCGTCGCCGCCGACAAGGCGCTGTTCGCCTGGGGGACGCTCTACGATTCGGTCTATATCACGCGCAATTCCCAGCTGTTCCCGCTCTACCAGCCCCTGCGTATCCGCAGCTTCGCGGCCAGGTACCTGGGGGTCAGGCTGGACAGGGAGGTGCGCGGCGGGGTGGATATGCGGTATTCCGGCCTGCGCTACCCGGCCGCGCCGCTGAAGATAGAAAAGCCCGCCCGGCCGCTGAACTTCCTCTTCATAGTGGTGGACTCGCTGCGCGCCGACATGCTGACCCCCGACATCATGCCGGAGACCTACGCCCTGGGGCGGGAGGCCGCCGTCTTCCGGGAGCACTACAGCGGCGGCAACTGCACCCGCTTCGGGATCTTCTCCATGCTCTACGGCATCTACGGGAACTACTGGTTCCCGATGCTGGGCGAGCGCCGCGGCCCGGTCCTGGTGGACGTGCTGGAGAAAGAGGGTTACGACCTCAGGATCTACGCCAGCGCCAAGCTCAGCTTCCCGGAGTTCAACAAGACCTGCTTCGTGAAGGTGCCCCGCGCGGATATTTACGACGAGCCGCGGGGAGCCGACGGGGCGCGGAAGGACGCCGAGATCTCGGAACGCTTCGCCTCCTGGCTTAAGGCGCGGGACCGCGGCAGGCCGTATTTCGCCTTCCTGTTCTACGACGCGTCCCACGGCGGCTACGACTACCCGCCCGGCCGCGAGAAATTCAAGCCTTCGGTGGACACCAACCGGCTGGCGCTGAACTCGGAGAACATCGGGCCGCTGTTCAACAAGTACAAGAATTCGGTCCACTACGACGATTCGCTGATAGGGGGGATACTCAAGACCGTCCGGGAGACCGGCGGGATGAAGGACACCGTGATCCTGGTGATGGGCGACCACGGCGAGGCTTTCCTGGAGCGCGGCCGCTACGGGCATAACCAGGGCTACAGCCCCGAGGAAGTGCGCGTGCCGCTGGTGCTGTACGCGCCGGGTCGCCGGCCGGAGGCGGTCTCGCGCCCGACCGGGCACATGGACATCGTGCCCACGCTGCTGCCGCTGGCCGGGGTTAAGGACCCCGCCGCGGACTATTCTTCCGGGCAAAGCCTGTTCGACCCGTCCCCTCGGGAGTTCCTGACGTCGTTCTCCTGGGACAGCGCGGCCATCCTGACCAGCTCCGGCACGCTGGAGATGCCGCTCGAGGTCTACAAGGGCGGCGTGAAGGTGTTCGACCGGGATTATTCCGAGGTGCGCGGCCGCAAGGCGGCCGAGGCGTACTCGCCGCTGATCCTGCGCTTCCAGAAAGAAGCGAAACGTTTCCTGAAGTAGGCCCTAGCGCTTTTTGTACTTGGCCAGGACTTCCATGAAGCTGTGCGCCGTCATCAGCTCGTTGGAGGTATGGCGCAGGCGGCCCAGGATCACGCGGAGGAACTCGATCAGCATCCCCGCGCCCTCCTCCGGGCAGTCCTTGATGAAGCGCAGCAGCAGGTCGCGGCTGAGCTCGGCCAGCTCGGTGTCCGTGACGGCCCGGGCCTGGGCGAAGCGCGGCTGGGTCTCCAGCACGGCCATCTCCCCGAAAAAGTCGCCGGCGTTGAGCAGCGCCAGCCGCTTGAACTTGCCGCCGCGGTCCGTCCGCTTCTCGATGACGACCTCGCCGGACAGGATGACGAAGAAAGTGTCGCCCTCGGCGCCTTCGCGGAAGAGCACCTCGTTGCGGCGCAGCGAGACGCGGTTGAAAGTGCCGAAGAACTTGGCGAAGCCCTTGTCGGAGAAGCCGGCGAAGAAGGGCATGCCCTTGAGCTTCTCGATCTCGTTCCTGTCCATGTCGCGTCCCATTAAGCCTCCCGTCCGCCGCGGCGCCGCCCGGCCTTGCGCCGCCTGAGGCGCGCTATCTCCCGGAGCTTTTCCGAGGTCTCCGGGGAGACGCGCAGCTCTATCTCGTCCACCAGCTCGCGCAGGGCCAGGAAACGGTTCAGCGACCGCTTGCGCTCCCGCTGGCACCGCACTATCAGCCCGAGCGGCGGGTACTTCAGCAGCACCGAGTTGGCCGTCTTGTTGATCTTCTGGCCGCCCTTGCCGCCGCCCTTCACGAACTGCTCCTCCACCTGCCGCAGGTCCACGGCGAGGCGCGCGATGCGCTCCTTGAGCGCGGCGACCTTGGCCGGGGTTATGTCGGAGAGCTCCGGGAAGTTCAAGCCTAATCCTCCGGCTGGCCGTGCTCCCGCAGCCACTTGCGGATATGCGAGCGGGCGCCGGCGGTCTTGACCACGGCCAGCCAGTCCTTCTTCGGCGCGGAGTTCCGGCGGGTGATGACCTCGCAGATGTCGCCGCTCTTCAGCGCGTGGTCGAGGCGCACCATCTTGTTGTTGACCTTGGCGCCGATGCAGGTGTTGCCCACGTCGGTGTGGATCGCGTAGGCGAAGTCTATCGGCGTAGCGTCCACCGGCAGCGGCTTCACGTCGCCTTTCGGCGTGAAGATGAAGATCTGGTCCAGCTCGAGGTCGGTCTTGAAGCTCTCGATGAACTCGCGCGGGCTCGACAGGTCCTGCAGCCACTCCATCCACTGGCGCAGCCAGTTCAGCTTCTCGTCCAAATGCTTGTCGGCGCCCTTGTCGCCCAGCTTGTAGCGCCAGTGGGCGGCGATGCCGTACTCCGAGGTGCGGTGCATGTCCTCGGTGCGGATCTGGATCTCGATGATCTCGCCGGAGGAGGCCATCACGCTGGTGTGCAGGCTCTGGTAGAGGTTCATCTTCGGCACGGCGATGTAGTCCGTGAACGAGCCGGCCACCGGCTTGAACGTGGCGTGCACGGTGCCGAGCAGCGCGTAGCAGTTGATGACCGTGTCGGTGATGACGCGCACGGCGAGCGCGTCCTGGATCTCCTCGAACGGCTTCTGCTGGCGCAGCATCTTGCGGTAGATCGAGTAGAGGTTCTTCACGCGGCTGAGCACGCGGTGCGGGACATTGGCGCCCGCGAGGTGCTTCTCGAGCTCGGCCTTGAAATCCTCCAGCAGCTTCTCGCGCTTGGCGTAGCGCAGCTGCACCTTGGCGAGCAGGCTCTGGTACTCGTCCGGGAACAGGTACTTGAAGGAAAGGTCCTCGAGCTCGCTCTTCAGGTGGAAGATGCCTAGGCGCTGCGCCAGCGGCGCGTAGAGCGACAGCGTCTCGTGGCTGATCGCGAGCTGCTTCTCCTTGGGCATGAAGTTCAGCGTCCGCATGTTATGCAGGCGGTCCGCCAGCTTGATCATGATGACGCGGATGTCCTTGGCGGTGGCCAGCAGCATCTTGCGCCAGTTCTCGGCCTGCGCCTCGTCGCGCGAGGAGAACTTCAGCGTCTCTATCTTCGTCACGCCCGCCACCAGCTGGTAGATCTCGTCGCCGAACTCCTTCCTGAAGGTCTCGTGCGGGATCTTGGTGTCCTCCAGCACGTCGTGCAGCAGGCCGGCGGCCACCGTCTCGAGGTCCATCTTGTAGTCCACCAGGATCTCGGCCACGGCGGCGCAGTGCACGAAGTACTTCTCGCCGGAGGCGCGCTTCTGGTCCTGGTGGGATTCGGCGGCGTAGTTCCAGGCGTACTCCAGCAGCGTGGTGTCCTGCGAGGAATATTCGCGGAATTTCTTGAGCAGTTCGTCGAGTTCCATAGATTATTCGGCCCCGAGCTTCTTGATGACGTAGACGACGAGGTAGCCGAACGGGTAGATCAGCCTTGAAAGCTTGTCGTGCTGGCGGTGCAGCTCCGGCAGGATGTCGGCCATCGCTATGTAGACGAACGAGCCGCCCGAGATGCCCAGCAGCAGCGCCATAGCGGCGGGGGAGACGCCGGTCAGCAGCGGCGCCGCGACGAAAGCCCCCAGCGGGGTCATCAGCGCGAAGAAGAGCGACATCCAGAAGGTCCGGCGGGCGCCGCGCCCGCTGTTGAGCAGCAGCGAGGCCAGCGCCACGCCGCCGGAGAACTTGTGCAGGATCACGCCGAGCGCGATGTTGAGGCCCAGGACCCCGCCGCTCTCCGCGGCCACGGCCAGGCTGAGGCCGTCGGTCAGGGCGTGCAGCGACAGCGCGACGAAGGCCACCATGCCCAGCGAATGGACGTGGCAGTCCTCGATAGCCTCGTTGCAGGAGTGGACCACGGTGAAGCTCTCCACCAGGAAGATGGCCAGCAGCGCGGCCAGGCAGCCGGCGAAGGTGCGCTGCGGGTCCAGGGCGGCGCCCCCGGGGATCACGTCCATGAAGGCGACCGAGACCAGCACGCCGGAGGAGAAGGCCAGCGACCAGGCCAGGAAGCGGCGGTTGAGGCCGCCGTACCTGATGACGAGCAGCGCGCCCGCCAGCGTGAAGACCAGTGCGATAATACTGAAGATTATGACCATAAACCGGATCCCGTAATAATCGCGGGCGCTGCCGCCCTGCAGGCACCCCGCTCGCTCATAAGCGGGCGCGGCAGAAGAGGGCCTGCGGTCCTACGCCGGCGGAGAACTCGCTCGGCACACAGTGCCTCGCTCAGACAACTCCGCCGCCGCCTTAATGATAGGCGGTCCGCTCCGGACCTTGGCCCTGCGCCCTAAAATCGCTCCCGGGGTGCCTGCAGGGCGGCCCGTAGGTGGTTACGTCTGCGCCTCGTAGAGGCCCTTGTAGATGCCCCCGAGCCTGAGCAGTTCCTCGTGCGTGCCGGTCTCCGCCAGCTCGCCCTTCTTGAGAACGAAGATCTTGTCGGCGTTCTTCACCGTGGACAGCCGGTGCGCCACCATCACCACGGTGCGCCCGCCGAGGATGCGCTCGATGGCGCCCTGCACGGCCTGCTCGCTGGCGGTGTCGAGGTTGGAGGTCGCCTCGTCCAGCAGCAGGATCTTCGGCTTCTTGATGATCGCGCGGGCTATCGCCAGGCGCTGGCGCTGGCCTCCGGAGAGCTTCACGCCGCGCTCTCCGAGCACGGTCTCGTAGCCCTGCGGCATCGCCTCTATGAAGGCGTGCGCGTCGGCCGCCTTGGCCGCCTCTATCACCTCGTCCATCGAGGCGCCGGGGCGGCCTATAGTGATGTTCTTGTAGACCGAGTCGTCGAAAAGGATCGTGTCCTGCGTCACCAGGCCCATGTGCGCGCGCAGGTCGGTCGTGTCCAGGTCCAGCATGTCGTGGCCGTCCACTTCGATGCGGCCCGAGACCGGGTCGAAGAAACGCAGCAGCATGTGGACGATCGTCGTCTTGCCGGAGCCGGACGGGCCGACGAACGCCGCGACCTCGCCGGGGTTTATCGTGAACGACAGGTCCTTGAGCACCTGCGTGTCCCGCGACGGGTACTTGTAGCCGACGCCCTTGAACTCTATGCGGCCGGCCAGCTGGTCGATGTTCTTGGTCTCGGTCTTGACCACGACCGCCGGCCTCTCCTCGAGGATCTGGTAGATGCGCTCCCAGGCGGCCATGCCCTGCTGCAGCTTCGAGTTCATGTTGCCGATGTTCTTGAGCGGCACGTAGGCGGTCACGTAGGCGGCGATGAACGAAAAGAAGTGGGCGGTCGTCATCGTGCCGTCGAAGATGGCGCGCCCGCTCAGGTAGATGATCGCGATCAGCACCATGCCGCTGATGAACTCCATGACCGGGCCGCTCATCGCGGTGGCGCGCAGGTAGCGCATCATCTTGGAGAAGTAGGCGTCGTTGGAGAGCTTGAAGCGGGCGATCGCCTGGTCCTCGTAGTTGAAGGCCTTCACGACCGTGATGCCCTGCAGGCTCTCCTGGAAGCGGTGGGAGATCTCGCCCACGATCACGTTGCTCTCGGCCGAGGCCTTGCGCATCTTCTTGCCCAGCACGCCGAGCAGCGCCGCGATCGCCGGCAGGACCAGCACGGCTATCAGCGCGAGCTTCCAGTTGATATAGAACAGCAGCGCCACGCAGGCCACGACCGTCAGCACGTCGCGGATGCCGTAGAGCGGGATGAACTGGACGGTGCTCTGCACGTTGTTGAGGTCGTTGATGACGCGGCTCATCACGTCCGAGGACCGCTTGCGCCAGTAGAATTCCAGCGACAGCCGGTGGATGTGCTCGAACAGGTCCCCGCGGATGTCCTGCACGGCGCGCTGGCCCACCCAGCTCATCAGGTAGCCGTTGGCGTACTCGACCAGCATGCGCAGCGTGAACAGCAGCGGCAGGCCGATCACGATCAGCCGCAGCATGTGCATGTCCTTGTTGACGAACACGCCCTGGATCACGGGGCCGGAGATGTAGATGACCGCGTTCTTGATGGCGGCCAGCACGATCATGGAGACGGCCGCCTGCAGCAGGCGGGCCTTGTACGGCCTGAGGTACTTTATCAGCGCCTTGGCCAGGACCTTCATCCTGGCCTTGTCGGGGGCCTGCCTGTGGTGGTGTTCCGTCATCGTTCAGCTCAGGTAGGTGAGGATCTTGTCCGCGGCGCGGCCGGCGGCGCCGTGGGAGCCCAGCATATCGCGCAGGCCGGTCAGCTCCGTCCGCGCGGCGCGCATCTTCGCCGGGTTGTTGATGAAGGCGAAGGCCTCCTGCGCCAGGTCGTCCACCGTGGCCTTCTCCTGGATCAGCTCCTTGACGGCGGGGCGCTTGAGCAGGATGTTGACGAGCGAGATATAGGGGGTCTTCACCACGCGCTTGGCGATCTCGAAAGTGAGCTTGGGCATGCGGTAGGCCACCGCCATCGGCACGCCGAGCAGCGCGTTCTCCAGCGTGGCCGTGCCGGAGCAGGTGAACGCGAAGTCCAGCTGCGCGCGCACCTTGTAGTCCTTCTCGCGCACGATCTCGATGTCCTTGGACCAGTACTTCTCCACGCTCTCGAGCGCGGGCACTATGTTCTCGTCCGGGAATTCCGGCACGGCGAACAGGTAGGCCTTGGCCTTCGGGTGGGCTTCCTTGATGCGGTAGAAGGCCTTCACGAACAGCGGCAGGTGCCGGTAGATCTCGGTCTTGCGGGAGCCGGGCAGGATGCCGATGCGCCACTCGCCGTTCTCGGGCGCGGTCGCGCGGGGTTCCGGCTGGGGCATGATGTCCAGCAGCGGGTGGCCGACGAACGTGGCGTTGCCGCGGACCTTCTTGTAGAGGCCTTCCTCGAACGGGAAGATCACGAAGATCTCGCGGGTCAGCTTGGCTATCTTCGCGGCGCGGCCCGGGCGGCTGGCCCAGACCTGCGGGCTGATGTAGTAGAAGGCCGGGATCTTGCGGTGCGCGGCGAGGCCCAGCACCTGGTGGTTGAAGCCGTAGAAGTCCACCGCGATCACGCAGGCGGGGCGCCTCTCCTCCATGTAGCGGCGGATCAGCCGGATCAGCTTGAGCCACAGGAAGAAGTGTTTGAAAGGTTCCGAGAAGCCGACGGCGCCCACCGAGACCAGGTTGTAGATGAAGTGGGTCGAGACCTCCTGCATGCGGACGCCGCCGATGGAGGTGACGGTGATCTCGGGGTCCTTGGCGCGCAGCTCCTTGATCAGGCTGGCGGCGTGCAGGTCGCCGGAGGGGTCCCCGGCGACTATCAGGATGTTCTTGTTCGTGGGTGCGATCTTAGCCATAGGTAAAAAAGGCGCCGTGCCGGGCGCGCGGGCGCCCGGGCGGGGACGCTAGTGCTTGTCGATGCCGGCGTTCTTGAGGCCTTCCTCCACCAGCACCTTGGTGACCTTGCCGATGTCGGAGAGCGTGCCGGCCAGCGACTCGGGGGATTCCTCGGTCTTGGCGCCGGACACCTCGAAGCGGCGCATCTTGTCGGTGATGTCGAGCGCGAGGCGCAGCGCCTTCAGGCCCTTCTCGCCGCTGGGCGTGGGGGTCTTGGAGGTCCTGATGCAGTCTATGAAATGCGCGAGTTCCTCGCGGATGGGCTGCTTCGGCGCGAACTTCGGGAAGGCCACGTCTATGTCCTTGAGCGAGCGGATCACCGGGACCTTCTTGGTGTAGATCTTCAGCTTCGCGCTGACGTAGTCCACCGAGATGTAGGCGTCCTGCTGGTAGATGCGCATGCGGCGGGAGGCCTCCATGCTGGCGCGGCTGGCGGTGATATCGGCGACGCAGCCGTTCTTGAACTTGAGCCGGACGTTGGAGATGTCCTCGTGGTTGGAGAGCATGCTGGCGCCGATGGCCTCGAAGCTCTCGATCTCGGAGTCTATCATCGTCAGGATGATGTCGAGGTCGTGGATCATCAGGTCCAGCGTGACGCCGGTAGCGGCTACGCGCGGGTCGAAGGGCCCGAGGCGCTCGATGGTGACGTAGCGCGGGTTCTTGACGTGCTTCAGCGTCTCGACGACGGCGGCGTTGAAGCGCTCGCTGTGGCCTACCTGCAGCACGACCTTGTTCTTCTCGGAGAGCTCGAGCAGCTTGCGGGCGCCCTCCTCGGAGTTCGTGATCGGCTTCTCCATCAGCACGTGCACGCCCGCCGACAGCGCCTTGACGCCCAGCTCCGCGTGGTACTCGGTCGGGGCGGCTATCACGAGCGCGTCCACCTGGTTGAGCAGCTCGTCCATGGTCTTGTAGGCCACGCAGTTGTAGCGCCAGGCCAGCACCTGCGCGCGCAGCAGGTTGGGATCGGAGACGCCCACCAGCTCTACCTCGGGCATCGTGGAAAGGGTGCGGGTGTGGAAGCCGCCGAGCTTGCCGGCCCCGACTACGCCGAAACGGAGTTTCTTTTCTTTTTCAGCCATGGTGTCCTCTGGAACTAAAATGCCGCCTGGCCCGGGCTTTCCGGCCCGGCCTATCTTATTATTCTACTAAAAATGGGGGATTGGGGGCTCGCCGCCGCTACTCCGGACTGAAGAACAGCGCCGACAGCGGCGGCAGCGTGATCCTGAGCGAATACGGACGTCCGTGGGCGGGCGCCGCCTCGGCCTGCGCGCCGCCGAAGTTGCCCATGCCGCCGCCCCAGTAATCCGGGGCGTCGCTGTTCAGGAGCTCCTTCCAGAAGCAGTCCTTCGGCACGCCGACGCGGTAGTCCAGCCGCGCCAGCGGCGTGTAGTTGAAGACGGCCAGCACCGCGCGCCCGGAGGCGTCCTTGCGCAGGAAGGCCGCCACGCTCTGCTGCGAATCGTTGGCGTCTATCCACTCGAAGCCGGACGGGCTGCAGTTGAGCTCGTGCATGGCCGGCTCGCGGCGGTACAGCGCGTTGAGGTCCTTCACCCAGCGCAGCATGCCGGCGTGCGGGCCGTGGCCGGCCTGGTGCCAGTCCAGGCTCCGGTCGTGGCTCCATTCGCGCCACTGCGCGAACTCTCCGCCCATGAACATGAGTTTCTGGCCCGGCTGCGCGTACATCGCGCCGTAGAGCAGGCGGAGGTTGGCGAACTTCTGCCAGTCGTCGCCGGCCATCTTCTGCATCAGCGAGCCCTTGCCGTGCACCACCTCGTCGTGCGAGAGCGGCAGCACGAAGTTCTCGCCCCACGCGTAGAGCATGCGGAACGTCAGGTCGTTGTGGTGGTACTTGCGGTACACCGGGTCCTTGGCGAAATAGTGCAGCGTGTCGTGCATCCAGCCCATGTCCCACTTCAGCCCGAAGCCGAGGCCGCCGAGGTAGGTCGGGCGCGAGACCATCGGCCAGGCGGTGGATTCCTCGGCGTAGGTCTGCGCGTCCGGGTAATGCTCGTAGACGACGTGGTTGAACTGCTTCAGGAAAGCGATAGCCTCCAGGTTCTCGTTGCCGCCGTGCTTGTTCGGCACCCACTCGCCCGCCTTGCGGGAGTAGTCGAGGTAGAGCATCGAGGCCACGGCGTCCACGCGCAGGCCGTCCGCGTGGTACTTGTCCAGCCAGAACATCGCCGAGCTCAGCAGGAAGCTCTTCACCTCGTTGCGGCCGAAGTTGAAGATGGAGCTCTTCCAGTCGGGGTGGAAGCCCTGGCGCGGGTCGGCGTGCTCGTAGAGGTGCGTGCCGTCGAAGAAAGCCAGGCCGTGCGGGTCGGTGGGGAAATGCGCCGGCACCCAGTCCAGGATCACGCCTATGCCGGCCCGGTGCAGGCGGTCTATCAGGTACATCAGGTCCTGCGGCGAGCCGTAGCGGCTGGTGGGAGAGAAATAGCCTATCGTCTGGTAGCCCCACGAGCCGTAGAAGGGGTGTTCCGTGACCGGCAGGAACTCGACGTGGCTGAAGCCGGCGTCCTTGACGTAGGCGGTCAGCTTGTCGGCGAGCTCGCGGTAGGTCAGCGGGCGGTCGCCCTCCTCGGGGACGCGCATCCAGGAGCCGAGGTGCACCTCGTAGATGGAGACGGGGCTCTTCAGGCCGTTCTTCGCCGCGCGGGTCTTCATCCATTCCGCGTCGCCCCACTCGTAGTCCAGCGAACGCACCACCGAGGCGGTCTTGGGCGGGGTCTCGGAGCAGAAGGCGAACGGGTCGGCCTTCTCGGCGCGGTGGCCGCCGTAGCGGGACACGATATAGTACTTGTAGTTACAGCCTTCCCTGACGCCGGGGATGAAGCCTTCCCAGATGCCGGAAGAACCGCGCGCCTTCAGCGGGTGCGACTCCCTGTTCCAACCGTTGAAGTCGCCGATGACGAACACCTGCGCGGCGTTCGGGGCCCAGACGGCGAAGCCGGTGCCCTCCGCCCCGCCGCGGGTCTCCTGGTGCGCGCCGAGCTTCCCGTAGAGGCGCAGGTGATTGCCCTCGTTGAAGAGGTAGAGGTCCTGGTCGGTGAGGAGCTGGGTGTCGTTGTTCTGGTCCATGATGAGGTCCGGGCCCCGCCCGGCGGGTTCAGCGGCCCGCGCCGCGGCGCTTCAGCCGGTAATAGCGCAGCGGCTTCGCCACGTTCTTGGCCTCCGTCTCGTAGGGGCCCTCGAAGGCCAGCCCCCCGGCTTCGCCCTGACGGAGCATGGCGTCGCGGGCGCCGGCCATCACGAGGGTCTCGCGGAAGCCGGCCTTGGACTGCAGGCGGGCCGCCTGGTTCATGCCGCTCGAGAAGGCGGTGAAATCGTGGTTCGGGCCGAACAGGCCCACGGCGGCCGGGCAGAGGTTGATGCCGGCGGCCACGCCGAGGCCCTTCGCCTTGACCCTGGCCGCGAGGCCGCGGTACTGCGGCAGCCGGCCCAGGGCGGCGGTGAAATCCTGTATCTCCAGCGCGGCCAGCGCGGCCTCGCGGGCGCAGGCGGCCTGGGGTCTCTCGAAGAACGGCGGGCCGAAATGCGCTATCACGCAGTCGCCGACCATCTTGTCGAAGACCCCGCCGTGCGCCCAGACTATGCGTACCGCGCCCTCGCTCCAGCGGTCGACGAACTCGCCCACTTTCGCGGGAGTGCGCAGCCCCTTCTCGCAGATCTTGGTGAACGAATTGATGTCGACGTAGAGGATCGCGAAGGTCTCCACCCGCGGGGAGAGGTGCTTGAGCATGTAATGGCGGTCGCGCAGCAGGCGGGAGACGGTCTCGGGGGAGAAGAACTTGGCCAGGTGGCGGCGCTCGCGGTTATAGTCTATCAGGCGCTGGCTGACCGAGTTGGCGAAGATCTGCATCAGGTCGCGGCCCAGCGTGGAGAGGCCGCCGTCGGCCTCCACCACCAGCTTGCCCAGCTGGCCGGCGCCGGCGGCCTGGCCGTCCAGCGTGAAAGAGACGCCGTCGCGCAGGCCCAGGATGCGGCGCACGTTGCGCTGCTGCGGGTCCAGCAGCCGTATGCCGAGCTTGCCTATCGCGCGGTTGAGCGTGGGATGGGGGCGCAGCTCGGAGTCGTAGGCGCCGCGCGGGCCGCGGTAGACGCGGTACTGGATGCGCTCCCCCTCGGCGGCGTCCTCGTTGCGGTAGACCAGGCCGAGGTGGCGGAACGGGACCTCCCGGTGCAGCGCCTTCACCGCCTCGTCGATGCCCTCGCGCAGCACGCTGCGGGTCAGGCAGCGGGTGATGCGCTCCATCAGCTTCTGCTTGACCGCCGCGCTGTGCACGCCCCAGAGCACGCCGTCGAGCTCCTCGCAGACCGCGTCCAGCAGTTCCGGCAGCTCCGGGCCTGGCCGGTCGCGGAAGCCGAAGGCGAGGGTGCCCACGCGCCGGCCGTCGAGGTCGAGCGGGCGGGAGAGCCAGCGCAGGCCGCGCGACTCGCGCAGCGCCGTTCTGCCGGGGGTCCCTGCCAGGTCGAAGGCGGGAGACGACTTCCAGCTGAAGGTCTCGCGGTCCAGGTCCTCGTTGAGGGTCTCCACGGCCGCCGCCGCGGCGCCGAGCCTGGCCGCCACCGGGGGCAGGAACGCCTCCAGCGTGGCCTTCAGCCCGAGCTTGCGGCGGGCGCATTTCTCCAGCAGCGCGTCGGCGAAAAGGTTCATATCGTAAGCGGTCCCGCTCATCCCCGTCCCCCTGCCAGCAGCGCCTCGGCCTCTTCGGTCAGCCGGTTCAGCGCGTTCTCCACTTCGGCCGCCTTGGCCGCGACGTCGTCGGTCCCGGCCACGCGGATCGGTTCGCCGTAGACGGCCTCTATCCGGCCGAAAGGCAGCGGGAACTGGTACTTATCCCAGCTGCGCAGTATCTTCTTGTTGGAAAGGGCGCAGGCGGCGGGGATTATGGGTACGCCGGCCTTCTGCGCGATGAAGATGATCCCGGGGTGCACCTTGAAGATCGGTCCCTTGGGGCCGTCGGGCGTGACGGCTATGGAGTAGCCGGCCCGGGCCGCCTTGGTGAGCGCGCGCAGCGCCTGCGAGCCGCCGGTGGTGGAGGAGCCGCGGATCACGTTGAAGCCCATGCCGAGCAGGATGCGGGCCATGTACTCGCCGTCCTTGCTCTGGCTGACCAGCCCGGCCAGGCCGCGGTTGCGGTGCAGCCAGATCATCAGCACCTCCTGCCGGTGCCAGAGGGCGTAGACGGCAGGGCCCGGGTAGTCTTTCCGTCCTTTTATAGCGATGCTGGAGGTGAGGCCGAGGAAACGGATATAGAGGCGCGCCAGCAGCGGCAGCAGCCAGTGCGCGGGGGAGTTCCTGTAGAGAAGTTCGTTCATCCGTCCCTGGGGTGTCCGCGGGTCCGGGGGTCAGGACCCGAAAGTGCCGTCCTCGGCGCCGAGAACGGTTATGCCGGTCTCCTTGGCGGCGGCGAGGAAATCTTCCATGCCGAGTATCAGCGTCCTGCCGGCCTCGAGGACCAGCGTCGCGGCCCCCGACTCCTTCATGACGCGCAGCGTGCGGGCGCCGGCCACCGGCAGGTCGAAGCGCATGTCCTGGTCCGGGCGCGCGACTTTAACCACGGTCAGTTCGCCGCCCTTCTCGCGGGTGAGGGCGCCGGCGCGCTTTATGCACTCGTCGGTGCCCTCGATGCCCTCGGCGGCGACCACGACCTGGTCGCGCAGGACCACGGTGAGGCCTATATCCAGCGCGGCCAGCGCTTTGGCGGCCTTCCAGCCGTAGGCCGCGGTCTTGAGGGTGGCGGAATCTATATGGCGCCCGGCGAGCACGCCGGGCTTCACCAGCAGGTGCTCGAGCAGCGTGGCGGAGCTCGCCACCTCTATGCCGTCGGAGGCCAGCTCCTCGGCTATCGCGGCGAAGATGGCGTTGGCCTTCTTGTCGCGCAGCCTGAAGAGGAGCTTCGCGCCGCGCAGGTCCGGGACGATGCCGCCGAAGACGGAGACGTGCGGCACCGAGCCGGCCAGCAGCGTGCGCTTCACGCCCTGCTCCTTCAGGAAGGCTATCGGCCCGCCGACGTTGCCGAGCCGGAACCAGGCCGCGGCCGCCGCGTCCTTCTCTATGGCCTTGTCGGTTATGCCGTCGAGCGCGGCGACGCAGACCTCGCGGCCGGCTTTCTTGGCCTCGGCCGCGAACAGCAGCGGGAAGCTCCCGCCGCCGGCGATGATGCCTATCCGTTCGCCCATCAGTCGGCGAGGTCCTTCTCCAGCGAGCCCGCGCTGCGGCGGGGGCGGGCCACGCCGCGCTTGGAGGCCTCCACGAAGTCCAGTATCAGCGAGGCTTCCGGCGGCAGGTTCTCGCCGCGCAGCCGGACTATCGCGTCCTTCAGCAGCAGGCCGCGGAAGAACAGCGTCTTGAAGACGTGCTTGACGGCCTTGATCTGCTCGCGCGTGAAGCCGTTGCGCTTCATGCCTACGAGGTTCAGCGCCACCGGGCGGGCGCGGTCGCCCTGGGCGGTGACGTAGGGGATGATGTCCTGGTTGACCATGCCGCCGCCGGAGATCATCGCGAACTTGCCGATGCGGGTGAACTGGTGGATGCCGGCGAGGCCGCTGATCAGGGCGCGGTCGCCTATCTCGACGTGGCCGGCGGCCGAGGCGCAGTTGACCATCACTACGTTGTTGCCGACGCGGCAGTCGTGGCCGAGGTGCGTGTTGGCCATCAGCATGCAGTTGCTGCCCATCTCGGTCGTGTCGGAATGCGCGCCGCGGTGCAGCGTGACGTTCTCGCGGATGACGTTGTTGTCGCCCATTATGAAGAGCTTGCGCTCGCCCTTGTAGCTCCAGTCCTGCGGGGGCATGCCCACGTAGGCCGCGCCGGTGAACAGGTTGTTCTTGCCGACGGTACAGAACTCGAGGATGCAGTGCGGGCCGATCTTGGTGCCGGCGCCTATGCGCACGTCCTCGCCGATGACGGTGAGGGGCCCGATCTCCACGTCGTTGTCGATCTGCGCCTTGGGGTCTATTACGGCGGTGGGGTGTATCTTGGTGGCCATATGTCTCCTTGGGGTGTCTGAAATCTAGCCTATCGCGAAGGTCAGGTCGGCCTCGGCGGCCGGCTCGTCCCCGACCCAGGCCTGCGCGCGCACCTTGCCTACGCTGCTCTTGAACTTGACGATCTCGACGTGCATCTTCAGCACGTCGCCCGGCACCACCTGGCGGCGGAACTTGGCGCGGCTGATGCCGGCGAAGAAGCCGAGGCGGCCCTTGGTCTCGGGCAGGTCCATCATCATCGCGGCCGCGGTCTGGGCCATGCCCTCTAGCATCAGCACGCCGGGCATGATCGGTTTCTCGGGGAAATGGCCGTGGAAGTAGAGCTCGTTGGCGCTGACGCACTTCACGCCTACGCAGTACTTGCCTTCCTGGACGACCTCGACCCGGTCCACCATCATGAACGGGTAGCGGTGGGGGATGATCTTCAGGATCTCTTCGCAGGGGATGGTGCGGACCGGCTGGTACTGCGGGGGCTTGGTTTCGGTCATATTATAATGCCTTCTCCAGCAATAGTTTAGCAAAATTGACGTTGGCGGCGTGGCCGGGGCGCTCGGCCTCGATATAGATATCTTTCAGGGGCAGGCCGGTCAGCGCCAGGTCGCCTATGAGGTCGAGCAGTTTGTGGCGGGCGAGTTCGTCGGCGAAGCGCAGGCCGTTCCTGGCCAGCACCTCGTTCTCGGCGATGACGACCGCGTTGTCGAGCGAGCCGCCGAGCGCGAGGCCGGCCTTCTTCAGGGCCTCGAGCTCGTGCGAGAAGCCGAAGGTCCGGGCCGGGGCCACGCGCACCAGGTATTCGTCCGGGGAGAGCAGGAATTCCACTGTCTGGCGGCCGACGAGCCTGTGCGGGTGGTCGTAGGTGAGCTTTATGAAGACGCCGTCCTTCATGGGGCGGGCCAGGTACCGGATGTCGCCCTTCTCCATCTCCAGCTGGCCGCCGATCGAGAGGGTCCCGCGCTCCTGGTCCGGCTTTTCCCGGAGGCCGGCGCGGCGCAGGGCCTCGGCGAAGGGCAGGGCCGAGCCGTCGGCCGCGGGCGGTTCCTCGCCTGTTATCTCGATGTCGAGGTCGTCGACGCCGAGGCCGGCGGCGGCGCTGAGCAGGTGCTCCACCGTATAGATGGTGTTCTTGCCGTCGGTGATGTTGGTGCCGCGCACCGTGCCGGCGACGCGCTCCAGCCTGGCCGGCAGCGGCTGCGCGAAGCCCTGGCCGAGGAAGCGGTAGCCCGTCGGGCCCTCCGCGGGCCTGAAGACCACCCGGCTGGGCCTGCCCTTATGCAGCCCGATGCCGTCTATCTCCGCCGTTTTCAGTATCGTGGTTCTCATCGTGCAACTTCCAAGTTCGTTGTCTGTGCCTGACCGCGAGAAGCGAAGTCGGTCCGACAAGGGTATGCCTTCCTCGGGCCGGCGTCGGGCACACCGTGCCCGCGCCTTGATCGCTCGGGTCCGGCGCTTACGCAAGCCGGACCCTCCGCGACATCCCTCGAAAGGCACACCCTTGTCGGCCCTCCAGGTTCTACAGGCCTGACGCGGGCCCGGGGGTTGGAAAAAGCCTCCGGAGGTCCGAGCTTGCGTAAGCGCGAGGACCGAGGTAGGCAGGCGCGCGCACGGTGTGCGCGACGCCGGTTTTTCCGGCCCCCGGGCCCACGGCAGGCTCTGCACAGGATACGGGCCCATTCACTTGCAGGACCGACGTCGTTGCCTGCAGGACCGACCCCGATTATTCTATCCCGAGGCGCTTCTTGATCTTCGAGAGCGTGCGGTGCATCTCGGGGAGTTTAGAGAGCAAAGCTTCTATCTTCATCGCCTGCAGGCGCGGCCGGCCGACGTGGCCGAACACCACCTGGTTCGGGGCCAGGTCGCTCATGATGCCGGTCTTGGCCATGACGACCGAATTGTCGCCTATCGTGACGTGGTCGGAGATGCCGGCCTGGCCGGCGATGATGGCGCCGTTGCCGACCGACGTGGAGCCGGCGATGCCGGCCTGCGCGATGATCAGGCAGTTCCTGCCGATCCGCACGTTATGGGCTATATGGACGAGGTTGTCTATCTTGGTGCCGGCGCCTATCAGCGTGGCCTCCAGGGCCGCGCGGTCTATCGCCGTGTTGGCGCCGATCTCCACCTTATCCTCGATCACCACGCGGCCCAGCTGCGGGATCTTCTCGTGGACGCCGCGGGGGGAGGTGTAGCCGTAGCCGTCGGAGCCTATCACCGCGCCGGCGTGGACGATGCACTCGGCGCCGAGCTCGCAGGCGTCCATCACCTTCACGCCCGGGTACAGGCGCGTGGCGCGGCCTATCTTCGCGCCGCGGCCCACGTAGCACTGCGCGCCTATCACCGCGCCGTAGCCCACCTCCGCGCCGTCCTCTATTACGGCGCAGGGGCCGATATGGGCGGAAGGCTCCACCTTCGCCGAAGGGGAGACCACGGCCGACGGGTGCGCGCCGGCCGCCGGCAGCGGGCGCAGGTCCTTCTCGAGGAGCCGCAGCGCCAGCATGAAGGCGTAGCGGGGGTTCTTGGTGAACACCACGTTGCCCTTGAAATCCTTGAAAACGTCCTCGGTGCCGCGCGGCGCCAGCAGGCAGCCGGCGCGCGACGCCAGGGCCGCCGGGGCGCCGGCCGCGTCGGCCAGGAAGGTCAGGTCGTTCCCGCCGGCCTTCTCGATGGGGGCCGCCGCCAGTATCTTCGCGGAGGCGTCGCCCTTCAGGTCTCCCTCGGCGAGCTTCGCGATGTCGGCTATGGTGAGGTTCATATCCCCGGCTCCTCCAGCTTCTTGAGCAGCTTGTCGGTCAGGTCCACGGCCTTCTGGCCGTAGAGGATATTGCGCTTGTCCACCACCACGCTGACCTCCTCCTTGGCGGCGAGCTCCTTCAGCGCGACGTAGATGCGGCCGAGCAGCAGCTCGGACTTACGGCTCTCGTATTCCAGCAGCTCCTTCTCCGCCATGCGCTGGAAGCCGCGCAGGTCCTCCTCCTTGTCCTTCAGCTCGTTCTCCTTGCGGGCGATCGCCAGGTCTATCTCCGGCACGGAGGTGGAGACGGAGAACTTGAAGCGGTTGACCGGGACCTTGGAGATGCCGGGCATGTCTATGCCCTCCATGCCCGGCAGGCCCTCGGGGGCGGCCGCGGTGGAGACGGCTACGGCTGCGGCGGTGGAGATCTGCGCCTGGGGCGCCGCCTGCGTGGAGAGCTGGACGGCCGGCGGGGCCGGCCGCGTCGAGGCCTGGACGTCCCCGGCCGGTTCCCCGGCGGCCTGGTCCACGCTGCGTTTCGTCTCCAGCAGCGAAGGCAGCGTCAGCGCGAAGGCCCGCTCCTGGCGCAGCTTGGCGATCTCGGCCTTCAGCGTGAAGATGGCCGCCTTGCGCGCGTTGACCTCGTCCTCCTTCTTCTTGATCTCGGCGACGAACTCGTCGCGGGCGCCGGTCGTGCCCGAGTACTCCTTGAAGACGCGGTCGATGTCGACGTAGCCTATCGTGCCGGACTCGCCGCGGTTCTCCTCTAGCAGCAGCTCCAGCGCCGCCGCCTTGAGCGGCACCAGCGCCAGCAGGGCCGCGAAGATGAGTTTTTTCATATCAGCCTTCCGTTACCGTCCTTAGAACAGGTTGCCCAGCGTGAAGTAGATGTCCGAGCGCTGCTCGCCCGGCTTGTGGTTGAAGCCGTAGCCCCAGTCCAGCCTTATCGGGAACGCCGGCGTGGTGAAGCGGATGCCGAAGCCGGCGCCGCACTTCAGGTTGGTCGTGCCGGTGCCGAAGCGGCCGCTGACGTCGTCGAAGCTGTCCCACGAGTTGCCCACGTCGAAGAAGAACGCCCACTGCACTATCGTGCGGCGCCTCTCGCGGGCCAGCGGGAACTTGAACTCGATGTTGGCCACGTCGTAGACCTTGCCGCCGTCGAGAGGCCCGATCTGGCCGTTGTTCGAGTAGCCGCGGATCGTCTCGGCGCCGCCCAGGAAGTAACGCTCGTAGACCGGCACGCTCCGCGTCTTCCCGAAGCGGCCGACGAAGCCCAGCCGGTTGCCGGCCGCCAGCACGAACGGGTAGTCGTCTATCGAGAACAGCTTCAGGTTGTAGCTGTAGGCGAGCGTAGGCTTGTAGTAGTTGACGTCGCCCTGCAGCGGGCCGCCGGCGAACTCCACGCCGAGCGAGGTCTTGGTGCCGCGCGTGGGGTCCCAGACGTTGTCGCGCGTGTCGCGGGCCAGTTCCACGTAGACGGAGGAGGTCACGCTCGTGCCCTCCTGCAGCTCGTTCTTGTAGATGTCGTCCACCTCGTAGATGCGGACCTTCTCGTAGGTGTAGGAGGTGGTCAGGTGGTACTTGTCGTCGTCGAAGCGCGGCGCCACCGTGATCTTGCCGCCGGTGCGGCGCTCGGTATAGGCGGAGATCGTGTCGCGGTAGGGCTTGTAGTGCCTGGTGTTGAAGAGGTCGACGCCGAGCGTGGTCGGGCTGTCTCCGACCCACGGCGTGCTCCAGCTCAGGTAGTAGTCCTGCACGCGCTTGCCGAAGTTCCACGACAGGGAGGTCTTGTACGCGCGGCCGAACAGGTTCATGTGCGACAGCGACAGCGTGCCGACCAGGCCGTCGGTCGAGGAAATGCCGGCGCCGGCGGTCAGCATGCCGGGCTTGCCCTCGGTCACGTCGAAGACCAGGTCCACCTTGTCCGGGTCGGCGGTCGGATTGATGACCGGGCTGACGTCGTCGATGAAGCCTAGGTTGAAGATCTTCTCCTGGCTGCGGCGGATCTTGGAGGAGCTGAAGACCGTGCCTTCCTTCTGCGTTATCTCGCGCTTGAGCACGTAGGTCTTCGTGGCCTTGTTGCCCTCCACGTCCACGTGGTCCACGTAGATCTGCGAGTTCTCGGTGATGTTGAACGTGATGTCGGTCTCGCCGGTCTTCTCGTTGTAGACCTTGTCCGGCACGAGCGAGGCCTTCAGGTAGCCTTTGTCGGCGTACTTGTCCTGGATGCCGCGGATGGAGTCCTCGAAGCGCTCCTGGTTGAAGAGCTTGCCGCGCCGGTACTCTATGGCCGTCATCAGCTGGCTCGGGAGGTAGACGGTCTCCCCGTTGAAATAGGTCGCGCCGAACTTCTGCCGTCTGCCCTCGTCCAGGTCCACCGTGATCGTCACGCTGGAGCGGTCCGGGCTGAAGGTCACGGAACTGCCGGTTATCCTGAAATCGGCGTAGCCGTTGTTGCGGTAGAAGGTCTCCAGCGTCTTGAAGTCCGCTTCGAGGTCCTGCGGGGAATAGATCTTCTTGGGCCGGTTCTTGAGTTTTTTGACCAGTTTTTTCGCCTTGAAGCCGCGCGCGCCTTCGAGCACCACCGCCCCGACCCTGGCCTTCTTGCCCTCGCTGACCTCGATGGTCAGGAAGCAGAGGGACGCGGCCGTGTCGAACTTCACCTCGTAGTCGGCTTTCGCGTCGATGAAGCCCTTCTCATGGTACTTGTCGGCGATCTTGATCAGGTCCTCGCGCACCTTGAGCTCGTCGAAGAAGTCCTTCTCCTTGAGCGACATCTCGTCCTTGACCGCGCCCTTGGACATCCCCTTGGCGCCGACCACGGTTATGGTCTTTATCATCGGCTTCTCGGTGACTATGTAGGTCACGCGGACCGGCGTGGTGGAGCCGACCACGGCCGCCAGCTTGGGCGAGACGCGCCGGCCGGGCAGCTCGGCTATGTCCACCGAGACGCGGTCGATGCTGCCCAGGCCTAGGATGGCCTCGATGTCCTGGGAGACGAAGTCGCGGGCGTAAAGGCGGCCTTTTCGCGCCTTGCCGGCCTTCAGGACGGCCTTCGGCTTGACGTTGCGGGTGCCGCGTACGGCCGTCTCGGCCACTTCCCACGGGCCGCTGGCCTGCGCGGCCTCCGGGGCCTGCGCGGCCTCGGGGGGCTGCGCGGCGGCGGTGGAGGGCGAGACGTCCTCCATTCCGGGCAGCTCGGAAGGGGCCGCGGTCGAGGGCTGAACTCCGGGGGCCGGCGCCGGGGCCGTGGTCTGCGCCGGGGCCGAAAGGGGATAAAGAGCGAGCAGCAGGGCGAGGAGCGGGGATCTGATCATCATGTTCCTTGAAGCGGGCATTTATATAGATATCTTACTACTTTTTGGGCGCCGGGGGTATGGCAGGGCCCCGGCGCGGTTTTTATGCTAGAATTAGCCCGTGCGTAAAATCCAGCCGGCTTCCATGGGGAAATAAAAGATGAAAAAGGTATACATACTGGACACCAACGTCCTTATCCACGACCCGCTTTCCTTCACCAAGTTCGAGGACAATACCGTCGTCATACCGATCTCCGTCATCGAGGAGCTGGACACCTTCAAGCACGCCGGGGACGAGCGCGGCAAGAGCGCGCGCGTCGTGTCGCGCAAACTCGACGAGTTCCGCGCGAAGGGTAAGCTGAACGCCGGCGTTAAGACCGACGCGGGCGGTACGCTGATCGTGGACCTGGACCACGTGCAGGTCCTGCCGAAAGAATTCAAGCTGCAGGAGATGGACAACCGCATCCTGAACACCGCCTACTGGTACGAACAGAAGAAGCACAACGCCATCCTCGTCACGAAGGACATCAACCTGCGCCTGAAGGCCGAGGCCGTCGGCCTGACGGCCGAGGACTACGAGTCCGGCAAGGTCAAGGTGGAAGAGCTGTACCCGGGCCTGGTCTCCGTCGAGGCTTCCGGCGCCGAGGTGGACAGGTTCTACAAGGACCACGAGATGAAGAACTCCGACAAGGAGCTCTCTCCCAACGAGTTCGTCGTGATCCATTCCAAGGAGGACCCCAAGAAGTCGGCGCTCGGCCGCGTCGATCCCTCCGACATCTCCAGGATCCGCGCGCTGGGCCCGGAGCCCTCGCCGTGGGGCATCCGCCCGCTCAACAAGGAACAGCGCTGCGCGATGGAGCTGCTGCTCGACGATTCGATCAAGCTCGTGACGCTGCTCGGCGCGGCCGGCACCGGCAAGACGCTGTGCACCCTGGTCTGCGGCCTGCAGAAGGCCGTCGAGGAGAACGTCTACCGCAAGCTCATCATCTGCCGCCCCATCGTGCCGGTCGGCAAGGACATCGGCTTCATACCCGGCACCAAGGAGGAGAAGCTCTCCACCTGGATGGGCGCGATCTACGACAACCTCGAGTTCGTCATGGACAAGAAGCACCCCGAGGGCGCGATAGAGAAGTTCGAGTACCTGCTGCAGAACGAGAAGATCGAGATCGCCTCGGTCACGCATATCCGCGGCCGCTCGCTGCCGAAGCAGTACATGATCGTCGACGACGCGCAGAACCTGACGCCGCACGAGATCAAGACCATCCTGTCGCGCGCCGGCGAGGGCACCAAGGTCGTCGTGACCGGGGACCCGTACCAGATCGACAACCCGTACCTGGACATCGCGTCCAACGGCCTCACCTACATCGTGGACCGCATGCGCGGCCAGAAACTCTACGGCCACCTGACGTTCACGAAGACCGAGCGCAGCTCGCTGGCCGCCCTGGTGGCCGAGCTGCTCTAGGCCGGGGAGGGGGAAGGGATGCCGGGCCTCTGTTTCGCCGTGGCGATGGCGGGCAGGGGCCTGCGCTTTTCCCGGGCCGGCTTCACCGTCCCGAAGTACATGATCGAGGCCGGCGGCCGCACGCTGTTCGAGCGTTCCGTCCTCTCGCTGCCGCTGGACCTCGCCGATAAGACCTATTTCCTCGCCCTGCGGGAGCACGAGCGCGACTTCGGGCTCTCCTCCTTCATCGCAGGCAAGCTCGGCGGCGCCCGCCCCTGGGAGCTGGTCCTGCTCGACGGGCCCACGCGCGGCCAGGCCGAGACCGTCCTGAAGCTGCGCGGCCTCGTCCCGCCGGACTCAGGCCTCGGCATCTACAACATAGACACCGCCTTCCGCTCCGCCACGCTGGCCGCCCGCCTGGCCGACCCGGCCGCCCGCCGCGACGGCGTGATCGGCGCGTTCCGGCTGGAGGCGGAAGACCCCAAGTGGAGCTTCGCGCGCACCGGTCCCGACGGGCTGGTGACGGAGACGGCCGAAAAAAGGCAGATCTCCCGCCAGGCCCTGACCGGGTTCTACCATTTCAGCCGCGCGGAGGATTTTTTCTCCGCCGCGGAGCGGGCCGTGGGCGCCGGCGCGACCTCCGGCGGGGAGTATTACGTGGCGCCGCTCTACAACGGGCTCATAGCGGCCGGCAAAGAATTCGTGCTGGACCAGGTCGACGAGCTGGTCCCGCTGGGCACCCCCGAGGACGTGGCCGCCTTCGGCCGGAGGCCGGCGCCGTGAGCGGGATCCCGGCCTTCTCGGTGGTGGTGCCCTGCTACAACGAGGCGGCGGGCCTGCCGGCCCTGCTCGACGCCTTCGCCGCCGCCGGCGAGGGCAGGGATTTCGAGCTGGTCCTGGTGGACAACGGCTCCACCGACGGCACCGCCGCCGAGCTGGCGCGCCTGCTGCCGCTCTATCCTTTCGCGCGCGGCGTCAAGGTCGACGTCAACCGCGGCTACGGCTTCGGCATCCTCAACGGGCTGGCGGCCTCGTACGGGCGCGCCGTGGGCTGGGTGCACGCCGACCTGCAGTTCGACCCGGCGGCCGTCTTCCGCGCCGCGCTGCTGCTCGAGCGCGCCGGCGGCCGGCGGGTGCTGGTCAAGGGCCTGCGCCGCGGCCGCCCGCTCGCGGACCGCTTCTTCACCGCCGGGATGGCGCTGTATTCCAGCCTCTGCCTGGGCGTGCGCCTGCGCGACGTCAACGGCCAGCCCACGCTGTTCGACCGCGCCCTCCTGAACACCTGGGAGGCGCCGCCGCACGATTTCTCGCTGGACCTGTACGCCTACGCCTCGGCCAGGCTGGCCGGCTACGCCGAGGTCCGTTTCGACGTCGAGACCCGCCCGCGCTACGCGGGCGTCTCCAGCTGGAACCGCGGCCTGGGCGACCGGCTGGCGCTGTCCTGGCGCAACGTGAAGGCCGGCCCGGCCCTGCGCGCCGCGCTGCGGCGGGGCGCCTGATGGGGCCCTGGCCGCTCTACGCCTTCTGCGCCGCGCTGGCGGCCTCCTTCCTGCTGACGGCCTGGCTGCTCGGCGCGGACCTGTTGGAATGGGCCCGCGGCGCCGGCCCCCGCCGCGCGCTCGCCGCGCTCGCCGCCGCGGCGGCGCTGTTCCTGGCGTGGCAGGCCGCCTTCTCGGGGGTCCCGCTGCGCGGCGGCTACGACAACGACCACGATTTCCAGTATCTGGGCCAGGCCCCGTTCGGGCATTCGCGGCTGCGCGACTGCTTTTCCGGCAAGGAGGTCTCGCCGCTGCTGCTGACGGCGCTGGGCGACGCGGCTAGCGGGAATTCGCTGGCCGCCGTGCCGGCGCTGAACTCGCTGCTGGTCTTCCTGGCCGCGCTGCTGATGTACGCGTTCCTGCGGCGCGGCGGGCTCGGCGGTTCCGCGGCGGCGGCCGGCGGCGCCTTCCTGCTGCTGGATTTCCTTTCCGCGCTCAACGCCCGCACGGTCTCCACCACGCCGGCCAACCTTTTCTACCTCTGCGCGGCGCTCTACGCCGCGGCCGCCGTGGACGCGGGGAGGCGCGGCCTGGCCGGGTTCGCGGCGGCGCTGGGCGCCCTGTTCCTCGTCTGGGCCGGGCGCTACGAGCTGGCCCCCGTGCCTGCCTTCCTGCTGGCGGCTTCGCTGGCCCGCCGGGAGGGAGGCGCTGGGCGCCTGCTGGCCGCCCCCGGGCGCCGGGCCCCGGCCCTGGCGCTGGCGGCCGGGGCGGCCTTTCTCTGCGCGGCGTGGTACCTGAAGATCGTCGCCGTCTTCCCTTACAACGGCCCTCAGGAATTCGGCCCGCTGCAGGCCGCCCGCAACTTCGTCTACCAGTTCTGGAGCCGGGACCTGGGCCTGGTCCTGCACCTGCCGTCGGCCGCGGCCTGGGCGCTGACGGCCGGCGGTTTCGCGCTGGTCTTCCTTAAGCGTCCCCGCTCCGCCGATGGGCGGCCGGGCGCGCAGGCCTGGGCCGCGCTGCTGTCCGTCCTGTTCCTTTCCGCGGTCTTCATGCCGCTGGACGAGTACCCCCTGCAGTTCATGCGGCACCAGCTCTACTTCCTTGTGCCGTTCGCGTGGCTGGCCGGCCTGGCCTGGAGCGCGGCCTGGGGCGGGCGCGCCCCCCGGGCCCGGTGGGCCGCGCTGGCCGCGCTATGCGCCCTCTATCTTTGGGGCAACGTCCGCGCGGCCCGCTCTTTTGACGGCAGCCTGCGCACGAACGACCTGGAATGGCAGCTGCTGCTGAAGGCCTCCGGGGCCTGGCCGCCGGGCTGCGCCCTGGATTATGCCCCGGACGATTCAAGGCGCCCCGTGCTGCTTAAATATTTCCCGCTGCTGCGCGGCGACTGCTCGGCCCCGGCTCCGTCCTGTGTGCTGAAGTACGTCTCGGCTCCCTGCCAGATCTTCTCCGGGCCCGGCGGCGGCCGCGCTCCCGGCTGCTCGGCGGACTGGCTGCCGCCCCCTGCCGGGACGCCGGCCTTCCCGGCCGAGAGCTCCTTCGCGCACAGGTTCTATACGATCTTCCTGGGTTCCGAGACCAGGGCGCCGGTACGGGTGAAAATAGGGTTCTACCGCGCGGACTCGCCGGCGGACAGGGCGCGTACGGCCCGCGGCGAGGGGCTTTGCGCCCTTAAGGCCGGCCTGCCCGCGGAAGCCGGTCTTAAATTCGCCGCCGCCCTGCGCCTGGACCCGGCCTGCCGCGCGTGCGCTGCCGACCTGGCCGCGGCCCAGATACTGGAGGGCTCCCCCGTCTGGGCGCTGACCATGAAAAGGGTGCTGGATTCCGGGCCCGAGGACGCTGAACGGCCGCTGCTGCTGGCGCTGGGTGCCGCGGCCAGGGGGGACCACGCGGAGGCCGAGCGCAGGCTGGATTTTTACACCGGAGAGTTCGGGAGCGGGGAGTGGGCGCGGTCGGCGGCGGCTTTCCGCAAGGCGCTGGGGGACCGGCTGGCCGCAAGGGGGCGCGGCGGCCGGGACGGGCATTTAGGACTTTAGTCCTATGCTTTGGTGGGCCCTATGACCCTCGCCAAATATTTTTCAGACCCTAAACTATATGTGAAGTATTGCGTACAATAAGACGGCCGATAAGGACCAGCATGATGAAGAACAAGAACCTGTGGTTGAAAGTCGCAGTCGTAGCCGCCCTCGCTTTCCCCTCCGCGAACCTTTTCGCGCAGCCGGCCCCCGCCGCCGCGCCCGAGGCGCCCGCGCTCTCCGACCTGATGACGGCCGGCAATTACGTCGAGCTGCCGGCGCTGCCCGAGGTCAAGGCCCCCGAGGCCGCAGCGGAGAGATCCTCCGCCGACTGCCCCCGCCCCGGCCGCACCTTCTCGCCTGCCGTCGAGGACAACGCCCGCGTCAAGGCGATCATGAAGCTGCTCACCGACATTTATAACGGCGTCCACCTGCCCTATTCGCAGGACGGCGCGATCTTCTCCAATAAAGAAGGCCGCCTGCCCCAGCAGCCCAGGGGCTACTACCATGAATACACGCTGCTGACCGGCAGCGCGCCGCATACCGTCACCATCGGCGGTCAGACCTACCAGGTCGCCCCCGACCTGAGCGCCCGCGGCTCCGAGCGCGTGATCATCGGCGGCGGCCAGCACGTCTACTACACGCCGGACCATTACGCGCATTTTATCGAGCTGACCGTGGTCTACTGAGCGGATGGCGCGTCCCGGCGACGAGGTTTTCATCGACCTGCGGCCGGACGGTACGGCGGAGGGAGTCGTTGAAAGATTCCCTCCGCCGTTCTATTTCACCGCTTTCATGGACGGCTCGAAGTCGCGCGGCAAGGACGGCCTGATGACCGAGGCCGCCGCGGCGCTGAAGTTCCCCTCCTATTTCGGGCGCAACTGGGACGCCCTGCTCGACTGCCTGCGCTCCATGCCGGAGTTCAACCCCGCCCGGGGCTACGTGCTGGCCGTGCTGAACTCGGGGGCTTTCCTCTCCGCGTCCGCGGACGAGATGGCCGTCTTCAGGGAAGTGGCGGCCGAGGCCGCGGAGTTCCTGGCGGAAAAGTTGAACGTGCAGTTCAAGGTGGTCCTTCTTTAAATACGCGCCCGCGTATTGAAAACCGCGAATATTTGTATTAGACTATACTGAATGCGGGCCGGCGCCGGCCGGCCGTTCCGCTCCCATGTCTTTTGTCCCGCCGGCGGCGAGGGAAGAGGGGGTCTTATGGAGAACGAGAATATAGTGACGCTGCAGTTCAGGTTCACGCGGAGGTCCGCCTTCCTTGCGCTGGCGTTGCTGTTCCTGTGCTGGCACCCCAGGCCGCTGGGTTCGGAGACGCTGCAGCTCACCACCTATTACCCGGCCCCCTACGGCGGTTACGTAAGCCTGCTTACCACCCAGCGCACCCTCCTCGCCCGGGAAGGCAACAACGGCAACCGCTACGCCGTCGGTATCCGCAACGACAACCCCCAGGGGGTCCTGGAAGTGAAGATGAACAAGAACTCCATGGACCGCTTCGTGGTGGACGACGACCCCAATGTCGGCATAGAGCTGCGCTCCGATTCCAGCGGCGGCACGCCCTTCATAGACTTCGCCAATACCTCCAGCGCCGATTTCAACGCCAGGATCATCATGGGCGCCCCCGGCATGCTGCGCGTGGACAACGCCAACCTGGGCGTCGGCACCAACCCGGCGCAGCGCCTGCACGTCAACGGCAACGTCCAGATCGACAACGGCTATCTGATGGGCGTCTGCCGCATGGTGGGCTACTCCAGCGGGTCGACCACGCCCTGCCCGCCCGGCTATTTCTTCATGGGCAGCTACGGCGGCGGCGCCGCCTGCCCTTCCGGGGGCCTGTTGTTCCTGGGCGGCGCGCTGGAGAACCCGGGGCGCTGGGTGCCGCATTACGAGATGAACTGCTCCGGCAATATGATCTGCTGCCGCATCCAGGTGAGCTGACGTTTTTATCGGGAGGAAGATCTGAACAAGACCGGCAACAAGAGGACGGAGGTGCGCGTAAGCCTGGCGGACTGCGCGCTGGAGACGGTACGCTACGCCGCGCACGCGGCCAGCCGCTCGGCCAGGGTCTTTATCCGGCTGGACGGCCCAGGGACGGCGGTCGTGGAACTGGAACCGACGGGCGGTTGCACCGCGGCCGGGGCCGCGGCCGCGTTCCGGGCCGAGCTGGCCGACGAGCGCCTGCGCGCCTCCCTCTGGGAGGCCAACCGCGAGCTCAGGGATTTCATGCTGCTGAAGGCCCTCGCGGGCGAGCCGGAAAAAGCCCCGGCCCGCCAGGACGATTCCGGCCTGACCCCGGAGCAGGAGAAAGAGCTCGACGCCCTGATCGCGCAGGTGGAGGCGGAGATCAAGCAGGAGGCCGCCGCCGGCGGCGCGGCGGACCCCCTCGGCATCACGAAGACCTGGGAAGACAAGTATGGCGCAAAAAAAAGCCGCAGAAAGAACTAGCCGCCCCGGGGCCCCGCACCTGCTGTGGCGCCGCGACGGCGACAGGTGCCTGGTGACCAACGATTCCGGACACTACGCGTGGCTCGGACTGCGCGACTTCGAGGCCCTGATGTCCGGCGGGCTGAGCGACAAGCACCCGCTCTACGGGGACCTCGCCGCCAAGGGTTTCGTCCGCGACCGCCTCGACTTCGAGGGCCTCGCCGCCCGGTGGCGCTCCGCGAACTCGCACCTGGCCTCCGGCCCGGGCCTGCACATCCTCGTGCTGACGCTGCGCTGCAATCACAAGTGCCTCTACTGCCAGTCGGCCGCCGCCGGCGTGGGCGCCAGGGACACCGACATGAGCCCGGCCACGGCCCGCAAATGCGTGGATTTCGCCTTCGGCTCCCCTAACCCCAATATCACCATAGAGTTCCAGGGCGGCGAACCGCTGCTGAACTGGGACGCCCTGACCGCGGCCGTGCTGCACGCCAGGGCCCGGGCCGCCAGGGCCGGCAAGGACCTGCAGCTGGCGCTGGTCTCCAACTTCAGCCTGATGACCGTGGAGAAGGCGCGCTTCCTGATGGAGAACGAGGTCTCCATCTGCACCTCGCTCGACGGGCCCGCGGACCTGCACAACCGCAACCGGGTCTATTCCGGGGGCGACTCGCACGCCGCCACCGTGAAGTGGCTCCGGTATTTCCAGGAGAAGTACAAACGGCAGGTCCCGGAGTACCGCACGTTCAAGCCCAGCGCGCTGCTGACGGTGTCCCGCTGCTCGCTCGGCCGCCACAAGGAGATCGTCGACGAGTACGTCAAGCTGGGGCTCGAGGACGTCTTCGTGCGGCCGCTCGCGCCGATCGGCTACGCCAGGAAATACTGGGACCGCATCGGCTACACGGCGGCCGATTTCGCGAAGTTCTACCTGGACAGCCTCGACTACATCCTGAAGCTGAACCGCTCCGGAGTCGTTATCCGCGAGAAGATGTCGGCCACGATGCTGGAGAAAGTGCTCAACTTCCGGGACCCGGGGTACCTGGACGCGCGCTGCCCTTGCGGCGCGGCGATAGGCCAGATCGCCTACAACTATAACGGCGACCTCTATACCTGCGACGAAGGCCGCATGGTCGGCTGGGACGGCGACGACGCCTTCAGGATAGGCAACGTGCGCAAGGACTCTTACCGCAAGGTGCTGACCGGCGGCGCCGCCAGGGCCTGCGTGCTCGCCTCCAACCTGGAGTCCCAGCCGGACTGCGCCCGCTGCGTCTACAGGCCCTACTGCGGGGTCTGTCCCGTCTATAACTACGAGACGCAGGGTTCGCTGTGGGGGGACATGGCCGTCAACGACCGCTGCGCCCTGTTCAAGGGGACGTTCGGCGCGCTCTTCGGCCTGCTGAAGAAGCCGGCCAACGAGGCCGTGCTCAGGAAGTGGGTGCAAAAATGACCAAGAACTCCGACAAGGCCTCCGTCCGCGTGGACGCGGCCGTCTACTCCGGCGAGGCCCTCAGGCTGGCGGCCTTCGTCTTCGCCGGCAGGGCCGGCATCGCCGTGAAGGCCGCCGGCGCAGGCTTCTACGCCGTCTCTTTCTCGGGCGCCGCCGAAAGTTTCTCTCCCGGAGATTATTTCAACGAGGCCCTCAACCAGCAGTGCCGGCTGGACCTGGCGAAGAAGAACGCCAAGGCCGCCGGCATGATAGCCACCCGGGCCCTGCTCTCCGCCGCCGGCGAGGGGAAGACCCCGAAGAAGAGGGCCTGAGCCCGTACTTCGCGGAGGCCGCGCGGCGCGCGGCCGCCTGACCATGCCCGACATAGCTTTCTGGAACAAGTGCAACAATCGTTGCGTGATGTGCACCAACGAAGCCTCCTTCGCGCGGCACGACCCCGCGCTCTACGGCCTGCGCGCGCAGGTGGAGAAGCTCGAGCGCTGGCTGAGGGGGCGCGGCGGGGTCTACCTCAAGAACGACGAGAAGCGCGGCTTCGTCAGCCTGACCGGCGGCGAGCCGACCATCCATCCCGACTTCTTCCGCCTGCTCGCCTATTTCCGGCGCCGCCTGCCGGAGACCGGCATCACGCTGCTCTCCAACGGGCGCCGCTTCGCCGACGCCGCCTTCACGCGGCGCTTTCTGGCGGTGGCCGCCCCGCCTTTCGCCGTGGCGGTGCCGGTGCACGCCGACACGCCGGCGCTGCACGACAAGATAGCCGGCGCGCGCGGCGCCTACGCGCAGACCATGGCCGGCCTGGACAACCTGCTGGCGGCCGGCGGCGCCGTGGACGTCGAGGTCCGCGTGGTGCTGCACCGGCTGAACGTCCGCCGGCTGGGCCGGCTGCTGGCCTCGCTGCTGGAGCGCTATCCTGACACGGAGCGCTACCGCGTCACGCTGATCCACTACGAGATCGAGGGAATGTCGCTCGCCAACCACCGCCGGCTGGCGCTCCGCCTCAGGGACTCCGCGGCCGCGCTGGCCGCGGCGCTGCCCCGGGTCAGGCGCTTCAGGAATTTCAGGCTCTACCATTTCCCGCGCTGCCTGGTGCGCAAGGAGCTGCGGCGGCTCTGCTGGGTGACGCTGCCGAAAGAGGACAGGGTCTATACGGAGAAGTGCAGGGGCTGCGCCGCTCGGCGCGGCTGCCTCGGCCTGATGGCCGAGTATCACAAGGCTTTCGGGGACGGCGAGCTCAGGCGGCTATGAAATACCTCTACCTGGTCTATCTCGCCGCCTTCTCCTGGTGGGGCGTCTCGGTGGTCGGCGTGGACATGGCCTCCCGGAAGATCCCCAACGCGCGGATAACCGCCGGCTTCAAGCTGCTGCTGCTGGCGCTGGGCCTGCTGGCCCTGAACACCGCGCTGGGGCACTACGGCCGCTCGGCCAGCTATCTGAACTGGAGCTTCTACGGGCTGTGGGCCGTCCATTTCCTGTGGGCGGCCACGGCCGGCGTGGTGCTGTGGTACTCCGGCGTCTGGCCCGCGGGCGACGCCAAGTTCTTCATGCTGTGCGCGGCCTGGCTGCCGGTCATCGACCCGTTCATCCGCAACTTCCCCAATTACCTGTTCATCGGCATCCTGGTCAACACCTTCGTCGCCGCGGCGCTCGTGACCTTCGGGTCCTTCCTGGCCGCCGGCTTCTACCGGGCGAGCCCCGCCGATTTCTTCGCCGAGCTGCGGGGCGACGTGAAGCGGCGCTTCTCCGAGCTGGCCGGCACCGGCGCGCGCGGCGGCTGGCGCATCGGCGCCTACCTGGCCAACATGACCTTCCTGTTCCTGCTGCAGCAGGTCCTGAACATGGAGACGCGCTATTTCCTGGGGCGCTTCCTGGGGCGCACCGACATCATCTACTTCTTCCTGTTCTTCCTGTGGGACAAGGTCGGCGACGTCTTCACCGGCCGGAAGTGGCTCTACGTGACGACGGCCTGCTACGCCGTCTATTTCTTCGCCGGCTATTTCCTCTTCTACGACCGCCTCGCCGCGCTGCTGCTGGCCTCGCTCGCCAACGTCTTCAAGTTCAGCCTGATCCTCTTCTTCGGCCGCTTCATGCTGGAGCACCTGATGGAGAAGAAGGACACGGTCTACGTGGGCCCGCGCGAGCTGGAGCCGGGGATGATCCTCTCCTCCGGCGCCGCCCGCACGCTTAAGAACAACCCCGTCTTCGACGGGGCGTTCGAGGACTGCTTCAAGGACGGGCTCACCGCCGAGCAGGTGGAGCTGCTGAAAGGCTGGCTCCGGAAGCTGCCGGTGCAGGACCCGAAGATAGAGACGGTCAAGGGCAAGCCGTTCGCGCTGTGGATCTTCGCCGGGGCGGCGCTGACGCTGGTCCTGGACCGCGGCGTGACGGCCTTCTTCAGATGACCAAGGATAAAGCCCCCAAGATGCTCAAGGTCGTGCTGTTCACGGGCTACGCCTGCAACAACAACTGCGCCTTCTGCATCGACGCCGACAAGCGCGGCCTGCCGGAGAAGACGACGGCCGAGCTGCTCAGGGAGACGGCGGCCGCCGCGCGCAAGGGCGCGCATATCCTGGAGTTCATCGGCGGCGAGGCGACGATCCGGCCCGACTTCGCCCGGGTGGTCGCGGCGGCCAAGAAGCTCGGCATCCCGCAGGTCAGCTGCGCCACCAACGGCCGGGTCTTCGCCGACCCCGCCGCCGCCAAGCGCATCGTCGGCGCCGGCATAGATTCCGTCATCTTCTCCGTGCACGGCCCCGACGCCGCCACGCACGACGCGCTGACCCGCGTGCCGGGCAGCTTCGCGCAGCTCAAGAAGGGCCTGCGCAACCTGCGCGCCCTCGGCTTCGAACGGATAGGCGGCAACACCACCGTGGTGAAGGGCAACATGGCCGCGCTGCCGCGGCTGGCGGAGTTCTACGCGAGGAACCGCGTGCGCAACGTGGAGTATATCTTCGTCGACCCCAATTACGGAGGGGCCCGCAACGATTTTAAAGGGCTGGTGCCGCGCATCTCGAAGGCCGCCCCGTACATGCGGCGCGCGCTGGCGGCCGGCCGGGAGGCCGGCTACGGGCAGTGGAAGGTCCGTTACGTGCCGCTCTGTCATTTCAGGGACTGCCTGGACCAGATCAGCGAGATCAACGAGCGCGCGCTGTTCCTGACCGAGCACTGGGCGCCGGACTTCCGCAACGAGGACGCCATCGGCTCCCGCGCCGCGGTCGGCCGCCGCAAGACCGCGCGCTGCCGCGGCTGCCGCCTCTACCGCGCCTGCGAGGGCATCTGGGTGGAGTACCTGCGCAATTACGGGGACGCCGAACTGAAGGCCGTGAAATGAAGAAAGCCGACGAAGGCTCGGGCCGCTGCTACGAGCTGATACTTAACTACAACTGCAACGCGCGCTGCCTGTTCTGCTCGCAGGGCGGTTTCGACAAGTCTCTTAACGCGCCGTTCAGCGCGATAGCGCGCAACATCTATTCCGCCTGGAAGGCCGGCTACCGCCGCCTCGGGCTGACCGGCGGCGAGCCGCTGGTGCGCCCCGACATCCTGAAGGTGATAGCGCTGGGCAGGTCGGTCGGCTTCCGCTTCATCCGCGTGCAGACCAACGGCATCAGGCTGGCCGACCCGGAGTTCTGCGCGGCCCTCGCGGACGCCGGGCTGACCTTCTGCAAGTTCTCGTTCACCTCCGACAGGGCGGCCGACCACGACAGGCTCGTCGGCGTGCCGGGCGCGCTGAAGAAGGCCCTGGCGGGTCTCGAGAACCTGCGCCGCCTCAAGGTCCGCCTCGGCACCAATATCCTGGTCAACCGCCTCAATTACGCGCGGCTGCCGGAGATCATCTCCTTTTACCTGGACCGCGGCATCACCAACTTCGTGATCATCTACCCGGTCTATACCGGCGCGATGGACCGCAACTGCAGGAAGCTCGGCGTGCGGCTGGGCGACTGCGAGCAGTACTTCGACGCGGCCGTCAAGGTGATGGAGCGCGCCGGCCTGCCCGGCGAGATCCTGTTCCTGAACGTGCCGCCCTGCTTCCTGAAAGGCCGCGAGAAGCTGGCGATAGGCCTGGACCTCTTCAATACGCTGGTGACCGACCCGGCCGGCGCCCGCACCGACCTGGACGCCAACGCCGAGGCGGCCAAGGTGCAGGGCCCGCCGTGCCGGACCTGCGCGCTCGCCGCCAAATGCCGCGGCGCCGACGTGCATTATATAGAGCGCTTCGGCTGGACCGGCTTCGTCCCGGTGAAGAAGGGCGCGGCGGCCCGCAAGGCCGGCGCGGCCGGCCGGGTCTACCTGTCCGACAACGAGAAATGCCTGGTGGAGATCCTGCGTATAAAGCCCGGCGCCTCCACCAGGGAGGTGCTCGCGCTCTCGAAGGATATCGTGCTGTGCCGCGACTGCTCGGACGGCAACGTCGTGATGAACTCGGCCGCCAGCCTGGGCGCCAAGGGGCTGGTCAAAAGCTCGTTCGAGAAGGGGACCTACCGCTGGTCGCTGGCGAAGCCCTACGAAGAGATGAAGAAATGGCTCTGATCCACCTGTTCAGGCGCTGCAACCAGCGCTGCGTGTTCTGCTCCTACCCCGCCGAGGCCGGCGCGGAGGAGGAGGCGTCGCTCAAGGACTGGCTCAAGGAGATAGCCGCTATGCCCCCGGGCCTGGTGCAGATCTCCGGCGGTGAGCCGCTGCTGGCCCCGCACGCCGGCCTGCTGGCCCTGCTGGCGGCGGTCAGGAAGCTGGGCCGCCGCGCGGAGCTGCAGACCAACGCGCTGGCGGCCGCCGGCATGCGCGCGGACAGGCTCGGCGCCCTGGTGAAGGCGCTGAACGCGGCGGACGGCTATTTCAACGTGAATTTCCCGGCCGCCACGGCCGCGCTGGACCTGAAGATCACCCGCGTGCGCGGGGGCTTCGCGAAGCGGCTCAAGGGCGTCGGCCGGCTGATAAAGGCCGGCGCGCGCGTGCGGCTGACGCACGTGATCACGTCGCTGAACTACCGGGAGCTGCCGGACTTCGCCGCTTTCGCGGTGAAGGGCCTGAAGGGCGCGTCGTGGGTGCAGTTCAGCTACATCAAGGGGATAGGCAGGGCCGGGGGCAGCGTGTTCCTGCCGAAATACTCGGAAGTGAAGCCGTTCCTGGAGCGGGCGCTGTTCGTCTGCGAGAAGAACGGCCTGCACTGCGAGGTGGACCACATCCCGCCCTGCTTCCTCGGCGGTTTCTGGCGGCTGAACGTGGACGTGGCCAAGATGAAGAACGGCGCCGCGGGGCCCCACCTGGAGGAGAAGGAGCGCGTCGCGGCCTGCCGCGGCTGCCGCTACCTCGAGGTCTGCCCCGGGCCCAGGAAGGACTATATAGCGGTTCACGGCGGATTATGAACAAGAAGATCGAAGCTTTGAACAAGGAGTTCCCGGCGCTCGGTTCCCGGTTCGGGGGCAAGCGGCTGGTGTACCTGGACAGCGCCTGCACGGTGCTGAAGCTGCGCTGCGCGGCCGACGCGCAGCGCCGCCACCTGCTGGAGCTCGGCGGGTGCGGCGGCAAGCGCTCCTTCCACGCGCTGGCCTCGGCGATGGAGGAGGAGTTCAACTCCGTCCGCGCCAAGGCGGCGGCCTTCATGGGCGCGGCCTCCCCGGAGGAGATCGTCTTCACCTCCGGCGTGACCGACGCCGCCAACCTGCTGGCCAACTCGTTCCCTTTCACGCCGGCGCGCGACGAGGTGGTGCTGTCGCCGCTGGAGCATAACGCCGTGTTCCTGCCGTTCGAGCGGCTGGCCGCCGCCGGCAGGATCAAGCTTAAGGTCGCCCCGCTCAAGGGCTGCGGCGTGGACTGGGACGGGCTGGAGCGGCTGGTCGGCCGCAGGACGGCGCTGGTCTGCGTCACCCACGCCTCCAACATCTTCGGCGGCCGCTGCGACGCCGCCCGCGCCGCGGACATAGCCCACGCCGCCGGGGCGCTGCTGTTCACCGACGACGCGCAGTACGCGCCCACGCACGGCGGCTGCGGCGCGCCTTTCGGCGCCGACGCCTGCGCGTTCTCCGGGCACAAGATCGGCGCTCCCTACTGCACCGGCGCGCTCTACGTCAAAAGGGACCTGCTGGCCCGCCTGCGCCCGTGGCGCGTCGGCGGCGGCACGGTGGAGGACGTCTCCGCCGGCGGCGGGAAGTTCCGGGTCAAGTACCTGGACAATTACCAGGGGTTCGAGGCCGGCGTGCAGAACTATTCGGGCGCGGCCGGGCTGGCCGCCGCGCTCGACCGGCTCGGGGAATGCGGCTTCGACAACATCCGCGCCCACGTCTCGGGGCTGGTGGACGGGGCCTTCAAGTCGCTTTCGGGCGTAAAAGGGGTGAAGGTGCTGGGCCGCCGCGAGGACCTGCTCGAGGGTTCGCTGGTCTCCTTCGTGCCGGTCAGGAAGGGCTTCTCGGTGCCCGACTTCAACCTGTTCCTGAACCACCAGCTGAAGGGCCGTTTCATAGCGGTGCGCACCGGCCGCCACTGCGCCGACCTGGCCTGCCTGGCCTCCGGCTACAGGGAGACGGTCCGCCTCTCCTTCTTCTCCTACAATACGCAGGCCGACACGGACGTTTTCACGGCCGCGCTGGAGGAGTACCTGAAGTCCCTGGATTAGCCTCGCCCGCAGCGGCGCCCTTCGGGCCCGGAGGGCTTCTCCCACAGCTGGTGAAAGGCTTTCCGGATCATGGGCCCGGGGTCCCTGCGCGAGGCTTTGAGCTCGCCGGTGCCGTAGAGCCCGGCGTAGTCGGAGCGGAGGCCGGGGCAGATCCGCCTGAGCGTGCACCCGGAACAGGCCGGGCCGGAGACCTTCTCGTTCAGGTAGAGCCGGCCGCCGGAGTGGGCCAGCTTGAAGGTGTCGATGGAGCGGTACTCGTAGCCGGGTATAGCGCAGAGGGGGAAGCCGTCGGTCAGGAACTGCACGCCGCCTCTCCCCAGGACCTCGAAAGCCTCCAGCAGCTTAGGGGCGAGGTCTGAGAGGCGCGGCACCAGCCAGGTCCTCCCCTTCACTGCGCCCAGCACTTTGACCATGTTGAGCTCTACGTAAAGTATTCCGGGGAAGCGTTCCGCGAGGAAAGCGGCGTACTGCGGCAGGAAGCGGTACGTGACGGAATTGACGACGTGCGTAAGGCGCACCCTGGTCCGGCCGGCGGTCTCGATCAGGTTCCTGACCGCCGCCAGCCTGGTCCGGAAGCAGCCGCGAGTCTGCGTCACCAGGTCGAAGAGGCGCGCGTTATGCGCCGGCAGCTGCACGTTGAACGTGGTCACTCCCGCGTCCAGCAGGCTCCTGACGAATTCCGGCCGCTCCAGCCGGAAGCCGTTGCTGACCAGGATGATGTCGCGGGTGCCCCGGGTTTTGGCGTAGCGCACCCATTTCAGCAGGTCCGGGGCCATGGTGGGCTCTCCGCCCTCGATGCAGATGGAATCCCGGAAGGCCCTGATCCTGCGCCTGATGCGGCTGGGCGAATAGGTGGGGTCGTAGCCGGCTCGCGAGCAGTAGAGGCATCTCTGCCCGCAGCGGTCGGTAAGGCAGACTATCGGCTCGTTCTTCTTCATGGCTGGGCCGGGCGCCCGGCCCGGAACCTAATTATATAATATTCGTCCGGCGGCCCCCCGCGGGCGCCGCCCCGATTTACAAGCCGCCGGCAGAGATATAGAATATAGGTGGATTTAAGCGGTTCGCAGGTATTTCAACGGAGGAAAAATGAACAAGGAAAAGCTCATCCGCCAGGCCGCGGACAAATACAAGAAAGACATCGTGGCCTTCGCGCGCAACATCATCCGCACCCCCAGCTTCTCGTGCCAGGAGGGCAAGCTCGTCGCCCTCATCAAGAAGGAGATGCTCAAGGTCGGCTTCGACAAGGTGAAGATAGACAAGATCGGCAACGTGATCGGCTTCATCGGCCACGGCAGGAAGAAGATCATGATGGACGCCCACATCGACACGGTGGGCATCGGCGACCCGAAGGCCTGGAAGATAGACCCCTTCGCGGGCATCTACAAGAACGACACGATCTACGGCCGCGGCGCCACCGACCAGAAGCTCTCGATGGCCTCGATGGTCTACGCGGGCAAGATCATAAAGGAGCTCAAGCTCGAGGGCGACTACACGCTGATCGTGACCGGCTCCGTGATGGAAGAGGACTGCGACGGCCTGCCGATCCTGCACATGGTGAAGAAGGAGGGGATAAAGCCCGACTTCGTCGTGATCACCGAACCCACCGACCTCAAGGTGTACCGCGGCCACCGCGGCCGCATGGAGATGAAGGTCGTCACGAAGGGCCGCAGCTGCCACGCCAGCGCCCCCGAGCGCGGCGACAACGCCGTCGTCAAGATGACCGGCATCATCAACGAGATCACCGCCCTGAACAAGCGCCTCAAGAACGACAAGTTCATCGGCAAGGGCACCGTGGCCGTGACGTCGATAGAGTGCAAGACCCCGTCGCTGAACGCCGTGCCCGACGAGTGCACGATCTACCTGGACCGCCGCCTGACCGTGGGCGAGACGCTCAAGAGCTCGGTCGCCGAGATCAATAAGCTGCCCGCCGTGAAGAAGGCCAAGGCCAAGGTGGAGGTGCTGTGGTACAACGCCGTCGCCTGGACCGGCGCCAAGGTGGACCAGGAGAAGTACTTCCCTACCTGGGTGCTGCCGCGCGAGCACAAGCTGGTGAAGGCCGGCGAGCTGGCGGGCAAGGTCGCCCTGGGCCGGAACCCCGTCGTAGACAAGTGGGTGTTCTCCACGAACGGCGTGGCCTCGGCCGGCCGCCTCAAGATCCCGACCATCGGCTTCGGCCCCGGCAACGAGGTCTACGCGCACACCGTCAACGAGTTCATGCCCG
>JAJZRA010000067.1 GCA_021847485.1 bacterium | reverse complement strand
CCCTCCTTGACGACGTAGCCCTCCAGCGCCTCGGCGGCGGCCACGCACATCTCGTCGGTTATCGTCTTCGCCTGCACGTCGAGCGCGCCGCGGAAGATGCCGGGGAAGCCCAGCGAATTGTTGACCTGGTTCGGGAAGTCCGAGCGGCCGGTGCCGACGACCTTGGCGCCGGCCTCCTTGGCGTCCCAGGGCCACATCTCGGGGATCGGGTTCGCCGTCAGGAAGCAGACCGCGTCCTTGGCCATCGTCGCGACCCATTCTTTCTTGATGACGTCCGGGCCTGGGGTGGAGGCGGCGCTGAGCACGTCGGCGCCCTTCAGCGCGTCCTCGAGCTTGCCGGTAAGCTGCCGGCCGTTGGTGATATTGCACATGTGCCACTTCTCCTTGTGGCCCTGCAGGTCGGTGCGGCCCTTGTGCAGGATGCCCTTGGAGTCCACGTAGATCAGGTTCTCGGGCTTCGCGCCGTAATGCATATAGAGCGTGCCGATGCGGATGTTGGCCGCGCCCGCGCCGAACAGCACTATCTTCACGTCCTTGATGTCCTTTTTGACGATCTTGAGGGCGTTGATGAGGCCGGCGAGGCAGACGGTGGCGGTGCCCTGCTGGTCGTCGTGCCATACCGGGATCTTCATCGTAGCGCGCAGTTCGTCGAGGATGTCGAAGCACTTGGGCTGGGCGATGTCCTCGAGGTTGATGCCCCCGAAGCTGGGCTCGAGCAACTGCACGGTGCGGATGATCTCCTTGGCGTCCTTGGTGTTGAGGCAGATAGGGAAGGCGTCCACGCCGCCGAGGTACTTGAAGATGAGGCCCTTGCCCTCCATCACGGGCAGGCCGGCCTCGGGGCCGATGTCGCCCAGCCCCAGCACGCGGGTGCCGTCCGAGACGACGGCCACCATGTTGCCCTTGTTCGTGTGCTCGTAGACCTTCTCGGGGTTCTTATTGATATCTTTGCAGACCGAGGCCACGCCGGGCGTGTACCAGATCGCGAAGTCGTCTATGTTGCGGATGCAGCACTTGGGCGTCACTTCCACCTTGCCCTTGTAGAACGGGTGCAGCTGCATCGCGTCCTCCGCGGGCTTATTGGCCTTCTTGAGCAGTTCTTCCTTGGAAACTTTTACGGTTGCCATCTTGGACCCCTTTTTGCGGCGGGAATTCAACTTCAGACACGAGAATTGTAGTAAACAAACGTTGTCTTTACAACCGGTTTTTGGTATACTTTACGTGTTCACCCGAAGACCCAGGTCCCCGGTGAAGAAACCTGCCCGCCGACTGACGTAATGGCACCGTAGCTCAGGGGTTAGAGCGGGCGTTTCATAAGCGCTAGGTCAGTGGTTCAATTCCACTCGGTGCCACTAATTTAACACCAGAGCCCTGCCCCAATCCAGAACACCGCGGGCGGGGTTCATTTTTACCCGGGGGGAAAACAGCGATGTCAGAGATCTACCTCACCAAGGAAGGCTTCGAGAAGCTCCAGGCGGAGCTCGCGGAGCTCAAACGCCAGAAGAACGAGCTCTCCGTGGAGATCAACGAGGCCCGCGAGCAGGGCGACCTCAAGGAGAACGCCGGCTATATCTACGGCAAGCAGAAGCAGAACGTGCTGATGACCCGCATCAGCGAGCTCGAACTGCGCCTGCGCGCCGCCAAGCTCGTGGACAACCTGGCCGTCAACAAGGACGAGGTGCGGCTCGGCGCCACCGTGACGATGCGCGACGAGAACTCCGGCAACACCATCGTCTACACGCTTTCCAGCGCGGACGAGGCCAACCCGGCCGAAGGCCGCATCTCGGTCAGCTCCCCGCTGGCCCAGGGGCTGCTCGGGGCCACCGCCGGCAAATCCGTCAAGGTGCGCCTGCCGGGCGGCGAGAAGCACCTCGCCATCCTCAAGGTGGAATACCGGTAGCCGGTTTTTGTTATAATTCTTTCATAAACTTCGCGAAGTCGCAGCGGGGGTCAGGAGAACCTAACATGGCATTCTGGGGAAACAAACAGGAAGGGGAGAACCCGCAGGAGCCCGGCCAGGCGCCGGCCGGGTCCCTCGAGGACGGATATAACGAGATCGTGAAGGCCAAAGGCCGCACGCCCGGCATAGACCTGGCCATCCGCCTCAGCGACCTGATCCTCGAGCACGCCGTGCGAGAGCGCGCCAGCGACGTCCATATAGAATCCCAGGGCGCCAATCTGCGCGTGCGCTTCCGCGTCGACGGCATCCTGCAGGACATGCTGAGCTCCCCGAAGAACGCCGACATCCCTCTCACCCAGCGCATCCGCGTGCTCGCCGGCTTCGACCCGGAGCCGCCGACCTCTTTCCGCAACGAGGAGGGCCGCTTCCAGAAGATGCTGGCCGGCCGCCCGATCCAGGTGCGCGTCTCCTCTTTTCCCACCGTCAACGGCGAGAAGCTCGTGCTGCGCGTGCTGGACCGCCAGCAGCTCGGCCTGGACCTCGACCAGGTCGGCATGGACCAGGACGCCCTCACGATCATCAAGAAGCTCATCCGCAACCCGTACGGCATCTTCTTAATCACCGGCTCCACCGGCGGCGGCAAGACGACGTCGCTGGACGCGAGGCTCAAGAACATCAACACGCCGATGATCAACATCATCACCCTCGAGGACCCGGTGGAGTACCGGCTCGAGGGCATCAACCAGGCGCAGATCAACGCGAAGACCGGCTTCACCTGGTCCGAGGGCCTGCGCACGATCCTGCGCCAGGACCCGGACGTCATCATGGTCGGCGAGATCCGCGACTACGACACCGCCGAGATCAGCCTGCGCGCCGCGCTGACCGGCCACCTGCTGTTCACGACGATCCACACGATCAACGCCCCGAGCATCATCGAACGCCTCTTCGAGATGGGGGTGCCGCCGTTCCTGATCGGCTCATCGATGCTAGGCGCGATGAGCCAGCGCCTCGTGCGCAAGGTCTGTCCCAAATGCGCGCAGCCCGCGGCCGCCCCGTCGGAGCCGGTCGTCAACGAATTCATCAAGAACATGGACCCCGAGGAGGGGCGGCTGGTCAAGGACCTGATCCTGAGCCCCGGCGCCAACTACAAGGTGGAGAAGGGCTGCACGGAATGCCGCAATACCGGCTACCTGGGCCGCACCGGCATCTTCGAGCTGATGCTGATGAACGAGGACATCCGCAAGCACATCCTCGACCACGCCCCGACCGACGTGATCAAGCGCGCCGCGATCAAGGGCGGCAAGATGCGCACGCTGCTGATGGACGGCATCATGAAGGCCCGCGCCGGCACGACGACTCTCTCCGAGATCATCCGCGTGACCGCGACGATGGTCTAGCCGGCCCCTGCCGGCCTGCGAGCCAGGGGCCGCGCGGCCCCTGGCTTTTTTAGGCCCGCGAAATGAAGAAGAAGATCCTGATAATAAAGTTCGGCGGCAGTTCCCTGGCGGACCCGGGGCGCATCCGCCGCGCCGCCGCCATGACGCTGGCCGCGCGGCGCCGCGGGTGGCTGCCGGTGTCCGTAGTCTCGGCCCCGGCCGACGTCACGGACGACCTGCTGAAGCTGGCCGCGCTGACGGCGGGCGGGGCGGTCCCGCCCAGGGAGACCGACGCGCTGCTGGCCGCCGGCGAGCAGATCAGCGCCGCGCTGACCGCCATGGCCATCGAGGCCGAGGGCGGCAGGGCCGTCTCGCTTACCGGGCCCCAGGCGGGCCTGCGCACCGACGCGGCCTTCACCGCCGCCGCCGTCCGGGCCGTGGACGCCCGGCGCCTGCGCCGCGAGCTGGCCGCGGGCCGCATCCCCGTGGTGGCCGGCTTCCAGGGGGAGACCCCGGCCGGCGACGTGGCCACGCTGGGCCGCGGCGGCTCCGACTTCACGGCCGTAGCGCTGGCGCGCGCGCTGGGCGCCGCGCTCTGCGAGTTCCGCACCGACGTCAAAGGGATCTACACCGCCCACCCGGCCATAGTGCCGGAGGCCCGCCTCATCCGCGAGATCTCCTACGCCGAGGTCGTCGCGCTGGCGGAGCTGGGCACCGAGGTCAGGCAGCTCCGGGCCGTCAGGTACGCCTCCCGGCACGCCATCCCGCTGCGCCTGCGCTCCTCCTTTCACGACGAGCCCGGCACGCTGGTGACCGCCAGGGGGGGCGGCGCCGGCCCCTCCTGTCTCTCGCTAAGGAAGGAAGGCCGCGCGGCTTTCGCCGCCGTGATCGGCCGGGACCTGGACCGCCGCCCGACGGAGCGCAGGGCCCTGGCGGCGGCCGCCGCCGCCGGCCTGGCCGCTGAACCGGCCGCCGCGGCCCGCGACAGGCTGGTGCTGAAGGCGGCCGCCGGGGACGGCGAGCCGCTGCTGCGGGCGCTGCACGCGGCCTTCTTCGGCGGCCGCGGTCATTGACTTGACGGGGAGAAAGCAATAGAATTCTACTGATGGCAAACCTAATTCGAGCTGTGTTCGCCCTGTTCTGGCTGGCGGCCGTCTCTTTCGTGGGCTATCTGGCCTATATCGTGGTGCAGACCGAGGCCGATCCGCAGATGCTCTGGGCCTGGCTCGTCATGTGCGCCTTCACCTTCGTCTCGGCCACGTTCCTGGCCTACAACATCGTTTTCGGCCACCACCATAAGGCCGAAGTTCCTCACCACCACACCCACCTGCAGAACTCCTGATGAAGGCAGACCTGCTGATAAAGGGGGGCGAGGTAGTCTCTTCCGCCGGCAGGTCCAGGCGCGACGTCTTCGTCGCGGGCGGCCGCGTGACCGCCGTCCGCCCGCCCTCCGCCGGGGCCTCCGCGGCCAGGGTCATAGACGCCCGCGGCCTGCTGGTCCTGCCGGGGATCATCGACGCGCATTCCCACTTCCGCCTCAGGATGGGTCCCGGCAGGTACACCTCCGACGATTTCACCAGCGGCTCGGCCGCCGCGGTCTGCGGCGGCACCACGACCTTCCTCGACTACACCGGGCAGCCGCCGGGGACCGGCCTGCTGAAGGGCCTGCGGGCCAGGATAAAGGAGGCCGAAGGCCGCTGCTACGCCGATTTCGGCTTCCACTGCATGCTGACCGGCTGGGGCCGGCTGCGCGCCCCCGAGGCGCAGATGGCGGCCTGCGCCGCGGCCGGCGCCCCGACGTTCAAGGCCTTCACGGCCTACGGCGCCCGGGGCCTGCTGTCCGGCGACGCCGAGCTGCTCGCCGCGCTCCGGGCCGCCGCGCGCCTGCGCGCCCTGATCTGCGTCCACGCCGAGGACGGCCCCGCGATAGACCTGCTGGAAGGCGCCTTCGCGCCGGCGGAGGGCATCCGCGCCCTCCCGCTCTCGCGCCCGGATTTCACCGAGACCGCCGCCGTGGGCCGGGTGGCGGGCCTGGCCGCCGCGGCCGGCGCGCCCGTCTATTTCGTGCACCTCTCGGCCGCCGGCTCCGCCCGCGTGGTGGCCGCCGCGCGCAGGGCCGGCCTGAAGGCGATGGGGGAGACCTGCCCGCAGTACCTGGCCCTCGACGAAAGCCTCTTCCGCCGCCGGGACGGCCACCTCTACTCCTGCTGCCCGCCGGTGAGGGGCAAGGCCGACAACGCGGCCCTCTGGAAAGCCCTCGGGGCGGGGACCCTGCAGGTCCTCGCTACGGACAACTGCACCTTCACGCGCGCCCAGAAAGACGCCTGGGGCGGCGACGTCCGGAAGCTCCCCATGGGCCTGCCCGGCTCCCAGACCCTGCTGGCCGCCGCCTATACCTACGGGGTGAAGGCCGGCCGGCTGACGCTCGGCGGCCTGGTCGGGGCGCTCTGCGAAAACCCCGCCAGGATCATGGGCCTGAGGAGCAAAGGCTTCATCCGCCCCGGCTTCGACGCCGACTTCGCCATAGTGGACCCGGCCGCCGCGCGGAAGGCGGACTGGAAGAAGTTCAAGCACAATACGGACTATTCGCCCTGGCAGGGCCGCCGGCTCTACGGCTTCCCCAGGTACACCGTTCTCAGGGGCGAGGTGGTCGCCGAAGCCGGCGAACTGGCCGCGCCGAAGCGCTTCCGCGGCCGTTTCCAGCGCCGCTCCTTACCGGTCATCCTTTGATCCCATAACGCCCGTCCCGTCGGGGGAACGGCTCCGCTTCCGCGGAAAGGTCCGCGCGGGACCGGTTTTATGGCGGGAGCGGGGGCCCGGGCGGGCGCTCAGGCCCCGGCGGCCCGCTTGCGGAGGGCTCCGAAGAAGCGGCGCGCCCCGGCGATGTCGGCACGGATCTGGCCGACGAGGGACTCTTTGGAGGCGAACCTGCGCTCCGGGCGCAGGTGTCCAAGGAAGGTCACTTCCATTTCCCGGCCGTAGATGGTGCGGGAAAAATCCAGTATATGCGCTTCGAGTATCAGGCGCCCGCCTAGCGTGTTGACCGTCGGGCGGCGCCCGACGCTCAACACGGCGTCGTACCGCTCGCGGCCCACCTTCACTCGCGCGGCGAAGATGCCCGGCGGCAGGATCTTGGCGGGATGGGCCCCGACGTTCGCGGTGGGGAAGCCCAGCTTGCGCCCGAGACCCGCGCCCCTGACTACCCGCCCCGAGACGGCGTAGTTCCAGCCCAGGCAGCGGTTGGCCTCGGCGACGCGGCCCTCGCGCAGGTGCGCCCTTATCAGGCTGGAGGAGATCCTGTGCCCGCCCCGCGTGGCGAAAGGCACAGGCTTGAAGACTATGCCGGCCTGCCGGCTGGCCGCGCGCAGGAAATCCCCGTGCCCTTCCCGGCCGCGGCCCACCGCGAAGTCCGGACCCACGCAGAGGCCGCCCGAAGAGTAGCGCTCCAGCACGACGCGGGAGAAGAACTCCGCCGCCGGCATCGAGGCCACGTTCCGGTCGAAGACCAGCGGCTCCGTCAGATCGGGCCGCAGCGACTCTATCAGTGCCTCGCGCTCCTCGGGCAGGGTGATCAGGCAGTTCTCGAGCTCGCCCGAGAAGAAGAACTTGGGCGGCAGCGGGAAATAGACTATGCGGCTGGCCATGCCTCGCCGCAGCGCCTCGCGCACGGCGGCGCGGATCAGGCGGCGGTGGCCAAGGTGAACCCCGTCGAAGGAGCCGATAGCGGTGAAGCTAAGCACCCGCGCCCCCCGGGACGGGCCGCAGCGCCGCCGCCAGGGCCTCCGGGGACATGGACGCCACCTTGGCGGCCGTCAGCGCGTCCTCCACCCGCCAGGAGCCGATGGAGAGGCGGCGCAGCGCCGACAGATGGGCCCTGGAGCCCATGGCCCGCCCCAGTTCGCAGGCGATCGAGCGCACGTAGGTCCCGCCCGAGCATTCCAGCACGAAATCCAGTTCGGCCGGGGGGCGGGGGGTCCGGGAGAGCCAGCGCACGGTCACCTCGCGCCGGACCTCCGGCAGCGCCGCGCCCTTGCGGGCGAGCTTGTACATCGGCTGGCCCTGCAGGCGGACGGCGGAATGCGGAGGGACCTGCTGGACGATGCGGCCTTCGAAGGCCGCCGCGGCCTTGTCGAGGGCCGCCGCGGAAAGATCGGGGAGGGGGGCTTCGGCCACGACCTTGCCCTCGGCGTCCCAGGTGTCGGTCTCGGCCCCGAAGCGGATGGTCCCGCCGTAGACCTTGGCGGAGCCCTGCAGCGAGGCCTGGACGGAGGTGGCCTTGCCGACCAGCAGGATCAGCAGGCCGGTGGCCATGGGGTCCAGCGTGCCGCTGTGCCCGATGCGGCGCATCGAGAGCCTGCGGCGCAGCAGGTCTACCGCGTCGTGGGACGTGATGCCCCTGGGCTTGTCGAAGAGCAGCAGCCCTGAGGGCTGCGGAGCGGGGTCGTTCATGGGTTCCCTAGGACAGCAGGCGCGTCAGCACCGCCGTGACCTTCTCGCGCGCGGCCTGCAGCGGGCCGCGCATCCGGCAGCCGGAAGCGTTGCGGTGGCCGCCGCCGCCGAAGGCCTTGGCGACGACGCTGACGTCGATGTGCCCGCGGGAGCGGAACGTCACGCTGACGCGGTCGGCTTCCTCGCGGAACATCACCGCGGCCTTGACGCCGGGCGGCATCATCCCGAAGTTGATCACGTTCTCGCTGTGCTCGGTGCGCGCGCCGAAGTCGCGGAAATCGGAAAGCCGCAGCGTCAGCACGGCGAGCTTCCCGCCGGCCTTGATCTCCAGGCTTTCGAGCGCCCGGCCCAGGACCTTCAGCGCCTCGCGGGCCTTGGTGGCGTAGAGCAGGTCGTTGATGCGGGAGAACTTGAACCCGGTCTCGAGCAGCCGGCTGGCGATCTCGAGGGTGCGGGGGCTGGTGGCCGGGAAATGGAAGCGCCCGGTGTCCGTGACGATGCCGGTGTAGAGGCAGGCCGCCTCGCTGCGGCTGACGTTGACGGTCATGTTGTGGAACAGGCGGTAGACGATCTCGGCCGTCGAGGAGGAATGCGGCTCCACGATATTGATGTCGCCGTAGAACTCCGAGGTCTTGTGGTGGTCGATGTTGACCACCTTGCCGCAGCGCTTCAGCACCGGCTCCAGCGCGCCGCCGCGGGCGGGGGTGGAGCACTCCAGCAGTATCGCCGCGTCGAACCTCGCCTTCGGCAGCGAGGAGCGGACGCTCTTGACGTGCGGCAGGAAGCGCAGGTTCTCCGGCACCGGGTCCTGCGAGAACAGCCGCACCTTCTTGCCGAGGCGCTTGAGCACCGACGCGATGGCGAGCATCGAGCCGATCGTATCACCGTCGGGGTTGAGGTGCCCCGCCAGAAAAAAACTCTGCGCCCCCGCTATCAGTTCCTCGAGGCGCTTGAACTCAGCCTCGAGGTCCAGGGTTCTCATCGGTCTTTTCATGTTCGGCCCGTATCCTGCTGAAGATATCCTCTATGTGCGAGGCCTTCTCCGGGGTATCGTCGAACCGGAAAACCAGTTCCGGCACGACCTTCAGGCGAAGGCGCTTGAACAGCAGCGAGCGCACCTCGCGGGCGTTGGCGTTCAGCAGCAGCTCCTTGCGCTTGCGCTCCTCGTCGGTCCCGAGGACCGAGTAGTAGACGTACAGGATCTTCCCGTCCGAGGTCAGGTCCGCGCCGGTCAGCGTCAGGATGCCGTGGGCGTTGAGCCCGTTGACGTTGCGCAGCGCGGCGCTGATCTCGTGCAGGAACAGCTCCCGGAGCCGTTCGTTGCGTTTGGAGGCCATAGGGGGCTTACGCGCCCGGCGCCGCAAGGCGCCGGATGCGCTCCTCCTTGGTTATGGCCTCGATGACGTCGCCCGGCTGGAAGTCCTTGAAGCCGTCGAGCAGGATACCGCACTCGAGGCCCTTCTCGACCTCGCGCACGTCCTCCTTGAACCGCTTCAGGCCGCTGATCTTGCCGGTGCCGGCCGCGTCCTTGCCGCGCATGATCCTGACCTGCTGGTTGCGGGTCAGCTTGCCTTCGCGGACCAGCGAGCCGGCGACCTTGCCGGAGCTCAGGTCGAAGATCTGCTGGATCTCGGCCCTGCCGGTCACGGTCTCCACGATCTCCGGGGCGAGCAGGCCGCTCATAGCTGCGCGCACGTCCTCGAGCAGGTCGTAGATGATCGTGTACTCGCGGATCTCGACGTCGGCCGCCTTGGCGGCCTCGCGGACCTTGCTGTCGGCGTCCACGTGGAAGCCGAGGATGACGGCCGAAGAGGCCTTCGCCAGCAGCACGTCGGATTCGGTGATGTTGCCGATGCCGGTGTGCAGCATCTGGATCGCGACCTCGCTGGTGCTCATCCTCTCGAGCGAGTCCTTGATGGCCTGCTGGGAGCCGAACACGTCGGTCTTCAGCACGACGTTGAGGTTCTTCAGCTGGTTCTGGTCCACCTGCGACTTCAGCGACAGCAGCGACACGTGCTTCTGGTGGGAGAGGGCCTCCTCGCGGCGGTTAAGCTTGCGCTTGTCGGCCACGTGGCGGGCTTCCTTCTCGTTCTCGGCCACCTTCAGCACGTCTCCGGCGGTCGGGACCTCGCCGCTGATGCCGAGCACCTCGGCCGGCATGCTGGGCCTGAGTTCCTCGAGGCGCTGGCCGCGGTCGTCGACGAGCGCGCGCACCTTGCCGTGCGCGGCGCCGACGGTGAACGGGTCGCCGACCCGGATGGTGCCGGTCACGTTGATGATCGTCGCCACGATACCTTTCTTCGGGTCGAGGCGGGACTCGATTACGATGCCCTGGCCCGGCTTGTCCGGGTTGGCCTTCAGCTCCATCAGTTCGGCCTGGATGCTGACGATCTCGAGCAGCTTGTCGAGGTTCAGCCGCTTCTTGGCCGAGACCTCCACCATCGGCGTCTTGCCGCCCCAGTCCTCGGGCAGCAGCCCGTGGTTGGCGAGCTGCTGCTTGATCTGCTGGGAGTTCGCGGTCGGCAGGTCTATCTTGTTGATCGCGACGATGATCGGCGCGTCGGCGGCCTTCGCGTGGTTGATGGCCTCCAGCGTCTGCGGCATCACCCCGTCGACGGCGGACACGACGAGGATCACGATGTCCGTGATCTTGACGCCATGGGCGCGCATCGCGGTGAACGCCTCGTGGCCGGGGGTGTCGAGCACGGTGATCTTGCCGCGCGGGGTCGTGACCATGTAGGCGCCGATGTGCTGGGTGATCTGCCCGGCCTCGGTGTCCACGACGTTGGACTCGCGCAGCGCGTCCAGCAGCGTCGTTTTACCGTGGTCGACGTGGCCCATGATCGTGATGATCGGGTAGCGGGACTTGAGGTTCTCGGGCTTCTCGGCCTCGATCTCCTCCTTCAGTTCGTCCTCGCCGTACATCGGGACCATCTCCAGTTCGTAGCCGTAGTCGGCCGCGATCAGCTGGGCGGCGTCCTCCTCCACGCGCTGGTTGATCGTCGCGAACACGCCCATGCCCATCAGTTTCTTGATCAGGTCGGTCGGCTTTACGCCGAGCTTCTCGGCGAGCTCGCGGACGATGATGGTGGCCGGGACCTTTAGCCTGGGCAGCGCGCCCTTCTCGCCCTCCGCCGCGGGCTGCGGCGCGGGAGCGGGCTTGGGGGCGGGGGCCGCCGGCTTCGGGGCGGGCTTGGCCGCGGGTTTGTGCGGCTGCGGCCTGGCCGGGCCGGCCGGGCGCGGGGCCTGCGGCTGCGGCGGCTTGGGCAGCACCGGGCCCTGGCGCATCGCCGGGGCCGAGGGCTTTATGAGCGGCGGGACTATGAGCCGCGGCGCGGGCCTGGGGGCCGGCGGCGGGGAGCCGGCGGGCCTGACGATCGGCGAGGGCGGCCTCATGCCGGGAGGCACGGCCGGCCGGGCGGCGCCGGGGGCCTGCGGCCTGGCGGCGGGGGGCGGGGGAACGGCGGGCTTGGCCGGCGCGGGCGCCGGAGCCGCGGCTGCGGGCGCCGGGGCGACAGAT
>JAJZRA010000066.1 GCA_021847485.1 bacterium | reverse complement strand
CGTGGATAAAGTCCCTGGCCACGTCCAAGGTGGACCTCTCTACCGTAACGGCGGCCCTGGCCGGGAAGCTGGACGTGGGTGCGCAGGCCGCGAGCGTGGCCAACGGCGTCTACACCACCGGCTCCTATTCCGACCCGGCGTGGATAAAGTCCCTGGCCACGTCCAAGGTGGACCTCTCTACCGTAACGGCGGCCCTGGCCGGGAAGCTGGACGTGGGTGCGCAGGCCGCGAGCGTGGCCAACGGCGTCTACACCACCGGCTCCTACTCCGACCCGTCGTGGATAAAGTCATTGTCCACGTCCAAGGTGGATTTGTCCACCGTGACCGCCAGTTTGGCCGGAAAGGCGGACGATGCTTCCGCGGTGCATCTTGCAGGCGCTGAAACCCTGACCGGGGTTAAGACCTTCGGCGCCGGCGCGGCTTTCCCCGGCGGCGGTGTATGGAGCGACTCTGGTTCTGTGGGAATAGGCACCTCCACACCGGGCGTAATGCTGGACGTGGCCGGCCGCATCCGCGTGGGAGACACGGACCCTTACCTGGTCTTCTACTCTGCGGACCAGACCTATTCGCTCTCCCGCGCGGGGACAACGATGCTGCTCGATTCTTCCGGCTATACCAAGACAGCTTCGGCCGCCGGCACTGTTATCGAAGCCCGCAACGGCGGCGTGGTGATTAATACCGGGGCCGGCGCAGGGGTAAGCGAACGGCTGAGCATAGCCTCCGACGGTAACGTCGGGGTCGGTATAACCGGCCAGGCCCAGCGCCTGTCCGTGAAGGATTCCGCCTCCATCACCAACACGGCCGGCGCCCAGTATCTGCTGATGGGCAATCAGGACTCGGGCGGAACCAATAAGCCCTTCATAATGCGCAGCGCCAACGCCAACCTGGACTTCGCCTACGGAGATTCGTGGGCCTCAGCTACCGGCGGCGTGAACACCCCTTACGCCCAGTTCAACGGCAATACCGGCGGCCTGGTGGTGGGCAACTCCTACATCAACGTTAATAACCCGCCCGCCAACGGCGCCATTCTCGAGGGGCCGGTCGGGGTCGGTAACGCCGCCCCGGACCAGAAATTGTCCGTCGCCGGGAACATTTCCCAGACCGGCGTGCTGATCTCGAGCGGTACCGGCAATAACTACTTCGCCGGCAACGTCGGCATCGGCGTAGCCGGGCCCTCCTACCCGTTGCAGGTCAACGGGCAGGCCAGCGCGGCGGGCTACCGCGCCGCGCAGGGCGTCCCGTCCGCGGCGGACTCTTCGGTCAACGGTTATTCCTTCGGGACAGATGGCGATACCGGCATGTTCAGCCCCGGCTCCGGGGCCGGCAACGGCGCGGTGGCCTTCTACTCTAATAACCTCGAGGTCATGCGCGTGACCGGAGGCAGCGTCGGCATAGGCACTGCCGGGCCGGCCGTCTCGGCCGCGCTCGACGTGGCCTCGACCTCCAAGGGCCTGCTGCCGCCGCGCCTGACCAGCGCGCAGCGCGACGCCATTCCGTCGCCTGCGGCCGGTCTGGTCATCTACAATACCGATAACGCGGCGATCGAACTCTATAACGGCAGTGCCTGGGTGGGAGCCGGTACCGGCTTCGCGCCGGGCGCCATCGCCGCCTTCGCCGCCGCCTCCTGTCCCTCCGGCTGGGCGGAGTACGCCCCGGCGAGGGGCCGGTTCCTGCGCGGCATCGACAACGGCGCCGGCGTTGACCCGGACGGCACCAGGGCGCCTAACTCCCTGCAGGGCGACCTGCTGCGCTCGCATAACCATACCATTACCGCGGCCGACGTTTATGACCCGACGAATGCCTTCATAATCAACGACCACAGCGGCGACCAGCTGGCCTCCAGCGATAACGTCAATAACGGCGTTAACTCGGAACTTAAGCCCAGCCGTTACGGCACGGATTCCAGCGGCGGGGTCGAGACCAGGCCCGCCAACGTGGCCGTGATCTTCTGCCAGTTTTCCGGCCTGGGGTCCAGCGCAGCCGGCGGCGGCGCCACGCTGGTCAACGGGGATATCTGGGTGGGCAACGCTTCCAATTCCGCTACCCCCGTGGCGGTTTCCGGGGACGCCACGCTCTCCAACGCGGGCGTGTTGACCCTGGCGAGCGCCGGCTCGCCCGGCACCTACCGGTCCGTCACCACGGACGCCAAGGGCCGCGTTACTTCGGGCTCTAACCCCACCACGTTCTCCGGTTACGGCCTGTCCGACACCTCGGCCAATCTGGCCGCGGCCATCTCCGACGAGACGGGCTCCGGCGCGCTGGTCTTCGCCAACAGCCCGGCGTTCTCCGGCAGCGTCGGGATGGGGACCGTTTCTCCGGCCGCCCGGCTGGACGTGGCGGCGGCCGGTTCCGGGCCGGCTGATATGGGGCAGGTCTGGCGCAACTCCGGCGGGACGGTCGTCTCTTCGGTCAGCGCGACCGGCGTCCTGATGGCCGCGAGGTTCGTGGGCGACGGCTCCGGCCTGACCGGAGTTTCCGGCGCCGACAACCTGGGCGACCACACGGCCACGCGCGCGCTAAACATGGCGGGCAACGCGGTCGACAACGTGTCCAGCGTCACCATAACCGGGGCCGGGGTCGCCGCGGGCGCCCAGCTCCTGACGGTGGGCGGCTCAGTAATGAACGTCCTCAGCGACGGCAATGTCGGCTTAGGCACCGCCAGCCCGGCGGATAGGCTGGACGTGGCGGGCTACACGCGCACCTACGGCCTGCGCACGGCGGCCATGACGACCGGGGCGGAACTGGTCTATATCAGGGGCACGGGGCTCAATAACAGCGCCGCCCGGCTGGTGAAGGTGGGCAACAGCACGCTGGTTAACGACGCTTCCGGGCGCGGCCTTACGCTCACCATCCTCAACGCCGCCACGCACGCCCTGGTCGGCAGCGTCAATTACGACGTTTACGGCGACCCGCTCAAGTCCGACGAGCTCGCGGCCGCGCTCAACGGCCTGACGCGCGACAGGATAGGCATCCTTACCAGCTTCGACGCCATCGAGGGCGCGATGACCGACACCCTGCGCGCCGCCGCGCGGCGCCTCGGGCTTTTTAAGCTCGCCGCCCTGCCCGGCGGCTCCCGCAGGCCCTACGCCGCCATCTTCTACGGCTCAGGCACGGGCGCGGCCAACACCGAGCCGGGCCGCCAGGCCGTGGAGGTGCTGCAGTCCGACGCCGCAGGCGCGCCGTACGCCGTCATAACCTCCTGGCTGACCGAAGACGGCTTTACCGGTCAGAACCTGGCCAACGCCCTCGTCAGCGGGGAATCCGACTCCGCCGAGCCCGCGGTCTTCGCCGGCCCCGCCGGCGACGTCGGGGTAGGTACGGTGTCTCCCGCCGCCAGGTTGGACGTGCAGGCCGCCGGCGCCACGCCGGCGGACTTCGCCCAGATCTGGCGCGATTCGTCCGGAACGATAGTTTCGTCCGTGTCGGCTGCCGGCGTGATCCAGGCCGCCAGGTTCATAGGCGACGGTTCCGGGCTTACGGGCCTCGGCGCGACCGGCGTCGCCGGCGGCGTGCTGTCAGGCAATTATCCCAGCCCGGCTTTCGCCAACAACGCCGCCTACCCGGTGGCAGCCGCCGACGGCAACGGCCTCAAGTTCTGGGACGGCGTCGACGCCTACAAGATAGCCATGGGCAACGCGGCCGAGTATCACTACGGGCCGGTCTCCGATTACTCCATCAAGACCTTCATGGACAGCAACGGGAACACCCGCGGCTTTACGTGGGGCGGCAACGGCCTGGCGCCGGTCGCGGCGCTCAACGCCGGGAACGGCAACTTCCAGGCGGCGGGCACCATAACCGCCGGCGGGCTGCTGCGTTCCAACGCCAACGGCGCTCCCTACCTGTGCGGCGGCGACGACGCCTGTCTCTACGACATTAACGTCGCCAACGCGGTGGGCATAAACGGCGCGGCGGACCCTACCGTAGGCTCCCTGAAGCTGGGCAGCAGCGGCGGCATCATCTCCGGCTACAACGGCAACATCGGCATAAGTACCGGCGCGCCCCAGGCGCGGCTGCACGTGGTGGGCGGCGGCGCCTCCTACGCCGACGCTTTCATCGTGGATACCCTGCCCAACGGGGGCGGCACGATAATCCTCGGCAACGACACCGTCAACGGCGACCAGGTGCGCATAGGCGTCAACGGCTACCTGCGCTCGCAGGCCGGGAACTTCGAGATGGATTCCACCGGCGCGCCGCTGGTCTACTCGGTGAACGGCTCGGAGAAGATGCGCGTGGCCGCCGGGGGCAACGTCGGCATAGGCACCGCCGGTCCCAACGCCTCGGCCCTGCTCGACGTGGCCTCCACCTCCAAGGGCCTGCTGCCGCCGCGCATGACCACCGCACAGCGGGACGCCATTCCCTCTCCGGCGGCCGGCCTCGTGGTCTACAATACCACGCTGGCGGAACTGGAGTTGTATAACGGCACTGCCTGGGTGGGGGCCGGCGCCGGTTTCGCGCCGGGCGCCATAGCCGCCTTCGCGGCTTCCGCCTGCCCTACCGGCTGGACCGAGTATACCGCCGCGCGCGGCCGCTTCCTGCGCGGTATCGACAACGGGGCCGGCGTGGACCCCGACGGCACCCGGCTGCCGGGCGCCGTGCAGCTGGACGCGCTGCAGCAGCACACCCATTATATGACCAGCGAGTCTGGAGGCAACGATAACGTGGTGGCTTTCCCGGATACGAACCCCGACAGCACCTACGCCAGCGGAGGGAACCCCGGGGCCAGGGGCGACGCGTACATCTTCGTCGGCAATATCAAAAGCGGAAGGATGTCGTCCGAAACGCGTCCCAATAACGTGGCGGTTATCTACTGCCAGTTCTCGGGCCTTGGCTCCGGCGCGGCCGGGGCGGGCGCGGTACTGCCCAGCGGAGATATCTGGGTGGGCAACGCCTCTAACGCGGCCACGGCAGTGGCCATGTCCGGCGACGCTTCGCTCTCCAATTCAGGCGTGCTGACCATCGCTAATTCCGCGGTCAGTTCGGCCAAGATCGCTGACGGAGCGATAGTGGACGCGGACATTAACGCCTCAGCGGCGATCTCGGGCGCCAAGATCTCGCCCAATTTCGGCGCGCAGAACGTGGTGACCACGGGCAGCGTCGGTATCGGCACCTCCGGACCGGGCGCCAAGCTGCAGGTCGTAGGCGGGGCTATAATGCCGGCGACGGGGAACACCGCGGCGGCCGGGCTGGAGTGGCCCAATAACCCAGGCGGCGGCACCGGGGACGAAGCCTTTCTCCGTTACTTCGCCGAGTCCGGCGAAAGCACGCATCTGCTGATCGGTACCGAGAACGACGCGGACGACCGGGTCGGCCTATGGCAGTTCGGGGCCGAGCGCCTGACGGTATATAACGGCAACGTCGGAATAGGTACCACTGTTCCAGGTACGAAACTGCAGGTGGAAGGGCCGGGGATGTTCGTAAGTCCCAACTCCGGCACGACCGGAGGCGTAATCGTCCGCGACGCGTCCGGGGACCCCGGGGCGGCCATCCTCCAGTTCACGAACAACGCCGACAGCGTGCAATACGGGTACATAAAGGCGCGGTCCTCCGGGCTTAGCCTGAGCGGCAACGTGACAGCTCCTGAAAAAACCGCGTTCAGCGCCAAAGCGTGCAGCAGCGTTATAAACGCGGGCAGCGTCATAGTATGGGAGACCGTGCTCACCAATATCGGCGCCAATTATAACCCGGCCAACGGGCTATTCACCGCGCCGGTGTCCGGCATGTATCTGTTCGGTTTCAATACGCTGGAACAGAACGCGCCCAGCGGGGAGTACCGGTTCGACTTCTGGAAGAACGGCGCTAATTTCGATGGCATAATACACCAGAAGCTGGCCAACACCTGGGAAACCACCCAGGGGACCATAGCAGTTTACATGAACGCCGGTGATACGATGGGTATCTATTACGAACAGGGCACCGGGGCGGTTTACACGGACTGCACCTTCAACCGTTTCTGGGGTTATCTGATCGGTTAGTGTATACGGCCATGCGTTAAGGGAGGGCGGCGGCGATACCGGCTCCCGTCCCTTCCCGGAGTCCCGCCCGTCCGCCCCTCGCCGGGCGGGCGGGATATTTTATATCCTATTGTCTCGGCACCGAATTTTTTCCGGAGGAAGTTAATGAGCGACGTATACGTTTCCAAGATAGCGGGCGAGCTGGGGCTGAACGCCTCGGGTGTGGCGGCGGCGATAGGTCTTTTCAAAGAGGACGCGACGATACCTTTCGTGGCCCGCTACCGCAAGGAAGCCACCGGCGGCCTCGACGAGGTGGCCCTCGGCAAGATCCAGGAGCGCCTCGAGCAGCTTAAAGAGTTGGACACCCGCCGCGAGGCCATCATCAAGTCGCTCACCGAGCGCGACCTGCTGACCGAGGAGCTTAAGGCCAAGGTCATGGGCGCGGAGACCATGGCCAAGCTGGAGGACGTCTACCTGCCGTTCCGCCCGAAGCGCCGCACCCGCGCCACGATAGCCAAGGAGAAGGGCCTGGAACCGCTGGCCGACAAGATCTACGAACAGGGCGGCGACGACCCCGCGCAGCTCGCGGCGGCCTACGTCAGCGAGGAGAAGGGAGTAAAGACCGCCGACGAGGCCCTGGCCGGGGCCCGCGACATCATCGCCGAGCGGATCAGCGAGGACGAGCAGGCCCGCGCCCGCCTGCGCCAGCTCTTCTCGCAGAAAGGCGTCTTCCACTCCAAGGTGCTCACCGGCAAGGAGACCGAGGGCGCCAAGTTCAAGGACTATTTCGACTGGAAGGAGCCGGCCGCCAAGGCGCCGTCGCACCGCATCCTCGCGATGCGCCGCGGCGAGGCGGAGGGCTTCCTTTCCATGCGCATCGAGGTGGAGGCCGATGAGGCCGTGGCGCTGCTGGAGCCGCTGTTCGTAAAGAACGGCTCGGCCTGCGGCCGGCAGGTCAAAGAGGCCGTGACGGATTCCTATAACCGGCTGCTCGCGCTCTCCATGGAGGGCGAGGCCCGCCTGGAGACCAAGAAGCGCGCCGACGCGCAGGCCATAGAGGTGTTCGCCCGCAACCTGCGCGAGATCCTGATGGCCTCGCCGCTGGGCCACAAGAACATCCTGGCGCTTGACCCGGGCTTCCGCACCGGCTGCAAGCTGGTGTGCCTGGACCGCAACGGCAAGCTGATCCACGACGACGTGGTCTACCCGCATAACGGCGAGGGCGCCGCCGCCTCCGCCGCGGCCAAGGTGAAGGAGCTCGCCGCCAGGTTCAAGACCGAGGTCATCGCCATAGGCAACGGCACCGCCGGCCGCGAGACCGAGGAGTTCGCCCGGAACCTGAAGCTGGACGGCGTCATCATCGTGGTGGTGAACGAATCCGGCGCTTCGGTCTATTCCGCCTCCGAGGTCGCCCGCGACGAGTTCCCGGACAAGGACGTCACCGTGCGCGGCGCGGTCTCCATCGGCCGCCGCCTGATGGACCCGCTCGCCGAGCTGGTCAAGATAGACCCCAAAAGCATAGGCGTGGGCCAGTACCAGCACGACGTGGACCAGAACGGCCTGAAGAAGAGCCTGGACGCCACCGTGGAGAGCTGCGTCAACAGCGTGGGCGTGGAGGTGAACACCGCCAGCCGCGAGCTGCTGAGCTACGTCTCGGGCCTCAACGCGGGCCTCGCCAAGAATATCGTGGAATACCGCAACGCCAACGGCGCCTTCGCCAGCCGCAGCGCGCTGAAAAAAGTGCCGCGCCTCGGGCCCAAGGCCTTCGAGCAGGCGGCCGGCTTCCTGCGCGTCCGGGAGGGGGAGAACCCGCTGGATTCCAGCGCCGTGCACCCCGAGCGCTACGCCATAGTGGAGCAGATGGCCAAGGACCTCGGCTGCAAGGTGGTTGACCTGATGACCAGCGCCGAACTGCGCGCCAAGATCGACATCCGCAAGTACATAGCCGACGGCGTGGGCGAGCCCACGCTGAAGGACATCCTGGCCGAGCTCGCCAAGCCCGGCCGCGACCCGCGCAAGCAGTTCGAGGCTTTCGCCTTCGGCGAGGCCACGAAGATGGAGGAGCTCAAGCCCGGCCAGAAACTGCCGGGCATAGTCACCAACGTCGCCGCCTTCGGCGCCTTCGTCGATATCGGCGTGCACCAGGACGGCCTGGTGCATATCAGCGAGCTTTCCGACCGCTTCGTGCAGGACGCCGCGACGGTAGTGAAGGTGGGGCAGAAGGTGCAGGTGACCGTGCTGGACGTGGACCTGGCGCGGCACCGCATAGCCCTTTCGATGAAGTCCAACCCGGTGGTCGGCCCCCGCGAGAGCAGGGGCAACCAGCCGGCGGCGGCCGCGGGCCCGCGGCAGGACCGCCAGCGCGGCAACGGCCCCAGGCCGGACAGGGGGCAGCGCCGCGAGGAGGCCCCGATGGGCTCGATGGCCGAGGCCCTCAAGGCCTTCATGGACAAGCGGCGTAATTGACAGGCGCGCCTATAAAATAAAGAACCCCGCGCCCGCGGGGTTTTTTATTGCCTGTAGCGCCGGGCCCGGGCCCAGGGGGGCCCATTGGGCCCGGAGGCCTGGGCCCTTTGACACTTACGAAATACAGGGGGGGCTGTTAAACTATAACCAGGCAAAGGGACAAATTATGAAAAAGCTCATCCTCTCGGTCATAGCGGTGCTCGGTCTCAACGGCGCGGTCCTCGCTCAGGACTTCGACCTCAACGCTCTCAAGGTTTCGGACCTGAAGGCTTCCCAGGACAGCCTGCAGGCCGTCCCCGTTCCGGTTCAGCCGGAGCTGGCGGGCATCGAGAAGTCGCCCAACCTGCCCTCCCCGCTGCTGGACATGAGCATCAAGCTGCCCTTCAAGTCCCTGAGCTCCCGCCTTTCCGAGCTGCCCGGCATCAAGATGCAGGCCATCGAGCCCTCCGCCCCCATCCTCTTCAAGCAGGGCGACCACATCGCCTTCAGCAACGTGAGCGTCAACTATAACGGCCTCGAGGTGGAGCCCACCATCCTCATCAAGCCCGCTTTCGAGGGCCAGAACAAGCTCTCCATAAAGGTCATGAAGGTGGAGGCGGACGTCGCCTTCGGGCCCAAGGCCTTCAACGTGGGGCAGCAGCTGGACAAGGACAGCCTGATGGAGATGGTGATGACCAACCTCACCACCTCGATGCTGACCTCCATGGACGAGGCCTTCACCAAGAACAAGGTGAACCTGCGCGCCAAGGACGTGCTGGCCTTCTCCTACGACCGCCGCAGCTGGACGCTGCATGCCTCGGTCAACCCCGGCTTCATCGCCCCGCTCATGCCCGGCCTGATCAGCAACGTCAGCCTGACCAACTTCACCTTCGACGCTTCCGGCTTCGCGCTGAGCGTCAAGACCGGCTCCGCCAACGCCGCGCAGCTGGCCGGCTATAACCTGACCGTCTCGGACGGCCTGCTGGACAACTTCATCGGCCAGTTCACCAAGGGCACCGACTTCGAGTTCCACCCGCAGGGCCACGAGGGCGGCCTCAAGTTCCGCGCCGACGGCCGCGTGGAGCTGGCCGGCAAGATCTACGCCCGCGACGTGTTCGGCAAGCCCAACGTCTACTTCAAGGCGACCATCCTGCCGGAATACATCGGCCCCAACACCCTCAAGGTCCGCGTGGAGCGCGTGGACGTGGACAAGGCCTACGGCATCGGCCTCCCCGGCTTCATCAACAACTGGATCCAGGGCAAGGTGGTCTCCTCCGTGGTCAACACCCTGACCACCAACCCGCAGCTGGCCAAGGTGATGACCGCCACCAAGCTCGACGACAAGACCGTCAAGATCGTGCTGAAGAACAGCGCGTTCATGCCCTCCTTCGCCAAGGGCGCCGTGATCAATAACCTGAAAGTGACCAACGGCCTGCTGTACCTGGGCTTCGACCTGTAAGCGGGAGACCCTTAAGGAGAGAATTTATGAAAAAGACCGCCCTTAACCTGATAGCCCTGGTCCTCCTCGCCGGAACGGCCTCGGCCTCCGAGTTCGACCTGACCTCCTTCTCGGCCGCGGACGTGCGCTCCGCGATGGCCGACGTGAAGGCCCCGGCCCCGCAGCCGCAGGCCGGCGACGACCTGGTGGGCCTGGACATGAACGTCCGCATCCCCTTCAAGACCCTCAAGAAGGCCGTCAACATGGTGGCCGCTTCCGAGAAGCGCCTGACCGTGATGGACCAGAACGCCCCGGTGATCTACAAATCCGGCGACTTCCTCAAGATCGGCAACATCCAGGTGGACGCCAACGGCATCATCGTCAACCCCGTGCTGACGCTCAAGCCCTACCTCGAGGGCCGCGACAAGTTCGCCGTCCGCGTCCAGCGCGTGCAGATCCACGCCGCGATGGAGCCCTCCGTGAAGGCCGTCGCCCCCGCGATAGACCAGGAGCAGATCATGGTCCAGGTGATGGACGTGATGATCAAGGGCGTCTACTCGGCCGTCAACGACTTCCTGAAGAAGAAGCAGATCCCGATGAAGGCGCAGGACGTGGTAAAGCTCTCCTACGACAAGGCCGCCTGGACGCTGCACGCGCAGGTCTCCTCCAAGATCATGGGCCAGTTCGTCCCGCCCGGCCTGGTCGGCGACCTGCACCTGACCGGCTTCTCCTTCAACGAGGCCGGCCTGGTGATCACCGTCCAGACCGCCAACTGAGCCAAAAATTATGGTGACACACAACTTAATTCCTTGGTGGAATTAAGTTGTGTGTCACCATAATTAACAGGAGACGTGTATGCTTTTCGACAGGATGGACCCGGAGATGGTCAGGGCGATGATAGAGACGCTCCCGGCCGAGATAACGGTGATAGACGCCAACGACGAGGTCGTGGGCTGGAACAAGGGCGAGGACCGCGTCTTCAGGCGGCCGCTGACGGCCATGGGCATGAACTTCAGGCAGTGCCACCCGGAGACCAGCCTGCCGCTGGTGGAGCGGATCGTCGGCGAGATGAAGGCCGGCAAGCGCGACAAGGCCACCTTCTGGATAGACCTCGAGGTCGTCAAAGGGCAGCCCAAGCACAAGATGTTCATAGAGTTCTACGCGCTGCGTGACGCCGCCGGCAAATACCTCGGCTGCATGGAGTTCACGCAGGACGTGCAGGCCATCCGCGAACTGCAGGGGCAGAAGCGCCTGATGGATTAGCCCCGAGCGGGGAAAATGAAAAAGCCGGTCGAGTGACCGGCTTTTTTCATGCCCGGGAATTATGGTGAGAATTATGGTGACACACAACTTAATTCCAGAGAATTAAGTTGTGTGTCACCATAATTGATTCAGCGCTTGTAGAGGGCCGGCCAGATCGGCTCGAGCGACTTCACGAAGGCGTCCGTGATGCCGGTCATGGCCGAGACTATGTCGAAGCCCTCGTAG
>JAJZRA010000065.1 GCA_021847485.1 bacterium | reverse complement strand
CCGATCTATGGAGATGGCCGGCTTCTCTAAACTGTTCGGGGCTTCCGCCGAGAGACCGGCGGCCGGGGAAGCGGAGGCCCGCTAGGCCGTTCCCCGGGGCCGGGCCGCCGGCCCCGGGGACTTTTTTAAGCGGGACGTTACCAAAAGGGGCGGGTTTTTGTATCATAGGGGTATGAGAACGAAATTCGCCGCAGTAGCCTTACTGGCCCTGCTGGCCGGCTGCTCAGGGAGCAGGAAGGCCGACAGGGACCTCGATCTCGACCTCCTCCCGGAGCGCGCCGACGAGGGCGCGGCTCCGGCTTTCGCCCTGCCCGGAGTGCCGCTGAAGAGCGAGCTGGACGAAGCCGCGCCAGCGACCGCCGCTCCGGCCGCTTCCGCCGCCGAGCCCGCGGCGCAGGCCCCGGCCCCCGCCCAGAGCGAGCCGGCTCCCGCCGCGGAAGAGCTGCCGGGCGCCGTTCCGGAGCCCGCCCCCGCGGCCGCCGCTCAGGAGGACCCGGGCGACCTGACCTTCCACCTCTCCGCCGCCCGCAGGTACGCCGCCAAGCGCAAGTACCTCTCCGCCGCCGCCGAGTACGGCGCGGCCGGGCCTTTCGTGCCGGCCGGAGACCCGCGCGCGGTGCACGCGCTTGAGCGCCAGGGCGCGATGCTGCTGAAGGCCGGCCGTACCGGGAAGGCCCGCGGCCTGTTCCTGGCCGCCATCGACAAGGCCGGCGAGCTGAAGGTCTCCAACGAGGACCTGGCCAACGCCTACCTCGGCCTGGGCTACTGCCAGGAGACCGCCAAGCAGGTCCCCGAGGCCGTGGCCAGCTACGAGAAGGCCAGGGAGATCTCCCGCAACGCGCGTACCAGGGCCAGGCTGGCCAAGACCATAGCGGGGCTGAAGAAGGCCCCGTAAACCAGCTGGCCGGCTCCTCGCCGACGGCCGCCGGGACCTCCCGGCGGCCGCGCTTTATGGCTCCGCCCTATAAAAGGTATAATATCCGCATAGTCCCTATAGATGTAACCTTCCTACGCAAACTCACAAAATAACGCCCCAGCGCGGCCGGCCCGCGCCGGGCGAAGGAAACATATGATGCTAGCACCGTCCCCAGTCAGACAACAGACCCGCCGCAGGACCAAGATCGTCTGCACCATAGGCCCGGCCTCCGAGAACCCGGACTGCATCCGCGACCTTATCCGCGAGGGCATGAACGTCGCCCGCATCAATTTCTCGCACTGCAAGTACGACGAGGCCCTCAACCGCGTGCGCATGCTGCGCGAGGCGCGCGAGGAGCTCGGCGTGCCGCTCGCCATCATGCTCGACACCAAGGGTCCCGAGGTGCGCATGTTCGGCTACAGCAAGCCGGTGCTGCTGGCCAAGGACGAGACCCTCTACATCGAAAGCACCGACCGGCAGCCCGAGGAGGTGACCGTCCACCCGCCGGAGAAGAAGCATTTCTACACCAACCTGCCGCGCGTGGACAAGCTCTGCCAGACCGGCACCCGCGTGCTGCTGCAGGACGGCTTCATCGAGACCGAGGTGGTGCAGCTGCACCAGGGCGCGGTGACCGTGCGCGTGCTCAACGACGGGCTGCTGAAGGACAAGGCCCACCTGGCCGTGCCCGGCGCCGACTACCCGATCCCGTTCATGTCGGAAAAGGACCGCAAGGACATCCGCTTCGCGGTGGAGAACGATTTCGAGTATATCGCGCTGTCCTTCGTGCGCACCGCCAAGGACATCGCCGACGTGCGCGCGCTGGTTAAGGAGGTCAGGCCCGGCTCGCCGATACGCCTGATAGCCAAGATAGAGGACAAGCAGGCGCTCGCCAATATCTACGACATCATCCGCGACTCCGACGGCATCATGGTGGCCCGCGGCGACCTGGGCATCGAGGTGCCGATAGAGGAGCTGCCCGGCCTGCAGAAGAACATCGTGCGGCGCTGCTACCTGGCCGGCAAGCCGGTGATCGTGGCCACGCAGATGCTCGAGAGCATGACCGAAAAGCCCTATCCCACGCGCGCCGAGGTCACCGACACGGCCAACGCCGTGATGGACCTGACCTCCGCGGTGATGCTCTCGGGCGAGACGGCCAACGGCGCTCACCCGGCCCGCGTCGTCAACATGATGGCCCGCATCATAGACCGCACCGAGGCGGCCACGGACTACCGCACGCTCGCGCGCGTGACGCACGACTACGTGGACCGCGGCAACATCACCAACATCATGGCCTACAGCGCCGTGGAGACCGCTCACGACTGGAACGCCAAGGCCATAGCCGTCATCACGGCCAGCGGCATAGGCGCGCAGGCGCTCTCCAAGTACCGCCCCGGCATCCCGATCTACGCCTTCACTCACCACGAGGCGCTCTACCACCAGCTCGCGCTGAACTGGGGCGTGGTGCCTTTCAGGATAGAGGACCCCGACGGCCAGCTCTTCAGCGAGGTGGCCAAGAAGACCATGGCCGCGCTGCGCTCCGAGGGGCTGGTCGCCAACGGCGACAGGCTGGTCTACATGGCCTCGAGCCCGCTGGGCAAGCGGCTGCCCACCAATACGATGCGCTGCGAGGTGGTGGGGGACAAGGCCTTCCACGACGAGCCCTGACCGGGCCGCTGGACGGGCTTGAAGCGCCGGGGAGACCCGGCGCTTTTATTTCCGGGGGGGCTGGGGCGGCAGCAGCGGCGAAGGGGCCGGCTGCGGGGGCTGCGGCTGGGCCTGGGGCTGCGCGGGGGCCTGGCGCTGCGGCGCCGGCGGCGGCGCGGCCGGCGCGGGAGCCTGCGCCGCGGCCGGCGGCTGGGCGGCGTGGGCCGCGTCGGTCTTGAAAGGGATGTGGAAGAAGAAGCGCGAGCCCACGCCGAGCTCGGACTCTATGCCCATCTCGCCGCCGTGGCGCTGCACGATCTCGCGGGCGATCTTGAGGCCGAGGCCGAAGCCGGCCTTGCGCATGCCCATGGCTTCCTTGGTCTGGAAGAACCGCTCCCACACGCGGGGCAGGTCTTCCTTGGAAATGCCGATGCCGGTGTCGATCACGCTGACCTCGACGCGGTCCGCCTTCAGCTCGGCCTTTATGGTTATCTTTCCGCCTTCCTTGGTGTACTGGATGGCGTTGGTGCAGAGGTTCTGCACCACCTGGCCGATACGGGCGTCGTCGCCGGCCAGCGGCGGCAGCACCGGCGGCACCTCCAGGGTCATATTGAGCTTGCGGGCGGTCGCGGCTATCTTCACGCGCTCGAAAACGTCGTTCATGACGGCCAGCAGGTTGAGCGTGGCTATTTCCACGCGCAGCTTACCCGATTCCATGGCGGCCAGGTCCACCAGGTCGGAGATCAGGACGTTGAGCGTCTTGGCCGAGGTCTGGATGTTGGCGGCGTAGCGGCCTTCGCTCGGCATGGCCTTCAATTTGTTGGTCAGCACCTCGGCGTAGCCGAGGATGGCGGTCAGCGGGCTCTTCACGTCGTGCGCCACCGTGGCGAAGAACTTCTTCTGGAAGCCGTTGACCAGCTCGAGCTGGGTCTTCTGCTCCTGGGTCTCCTTGAGCAGGCGCGCGTTCTCCAGCTTCAGGAAGCGGGCTTCCAGGGCCTTCTGCACGGAGAAGATCAGGCGCGAGGCTTCGACCGGCTTCAAGAGCGCGTCGTCGAGGCCCAGCTCCACCACCTGGCTGACGCCCTGCAGGGCGGCCTTGAGGGGGTACTGCTCCACCATGAAGATGATGCGCAGGTCCGGGTCTCGCTCGCGCATCTTCTGCGCCAGGCCCGCGCCGGAATTCTCGTCGGAGGTTATCGCGGTGCCGATGACGGCCAGATGGAAGGCGCCCTTGTTGCAAAGGCGCAGGGCCTCGGCCCCTTCCATCGTTCCGGTGACCTCGTAGCCTGCGCCCAGCAGGGCCTGCGTGAGCGTGGTGAGGGCCGGCTTGAAATTGTCCAGCAGCAGGATGCGCTCCGGCTCGCGCTTCTTCAGGCGGGCCTCGCCGCCCTCGGTCATCTCCACGAGGATGGCGGCCACGCGCCCGGCCTGCTCGCGCGGCAGGCAGACCGGGAGGCCGTCCTTCAGGGCCTGGATGGCGTAATGGGAGATGTCCATGCCGGACACGAAATAGCAGACGGCGTCGGGCGCGGCGGCCCGCACGGCGGCGTCGAGCGCGTAGGCGTCGCCCAGCGCGCCGCCGAACTGGACCACCATGATGTTGCCCGGGAACTGCTTGACCTCCTGCGGCTCCTCCTCTTCGGAGCCGCCGAGCAGCGACCAGCCTTTCTTGGGCTTGGGGGTCTGCGCCGCCGCTATGCGGACCTCGTTCTGGCGGCGCACCACTTCCGGCAGCTCTTCGGCCGACTCCATCGAGACCGGCTGCACGCCGGCCAGTTGGAAAGCGTTCTGCACGGCCCCGGTCTTGAAGAGTACCTGGTCAGCCAGGATGACCACGGGGCGCGCTATGACCCGCGCCTGGTCGGCGAAGCCCATCGGGAAGGGCCACGGCAGCCGCCGCAGCGAGGAGGCCAGCGTCGGCGTCATGCTGGCCGTGGATTCAAGGGTGAAGAAATGGGTCTGCGGGCTCTGGGCGCGCAGCGCGTGGAAGGCGTCGCGCTCGGAGGGCGGCACGCGGCTGAAGTCGGCTACCACGGCGGCGCAGTTGCCGGCGGCCAGCTGCTCGGCGGCGTACTTGAGCGTGGGGACGCAGAAAGGCTCCATGCCCCTGCCGGACACGGACGGGGTCATCTCGTCCAGGAGCTCCCTCCCGGTCGAGATCAGCAGCACCCTGTTCCTGTTCTCGCCCATCAACCCATATTATAGCGGTAGACGGGGACGGATACAACCCGCGTTCAGTCCCCGCCCGCCCCGGCGCCCAGCTTGGGGCGTCCGTAATGGTCGAAGAGCTCGCTCTCGTAGTCCTCGCTGACCGGCACCGAGGGATCGTAGCCCGGGCTCATCCGGACGGCCTCGCGCGTGAGGTCCACGTAGATCTCGGACGTCTCCCAGTTGACGCTCTCTATCCAGTGCGGCGAGATCAGCACCTTGCGGCCCGGCAGCCAGACGCCGGTGTCCGCCACCAGGTAGCGGATGTTCCAGCCGTCGTCTACGATATAGTCTCGCACGTGTCCTAAATGGCCGTCGGCGGCGTGCAGACCGTAGCCGGCCACGTCCCGGGTGCTCTGCAGGTGGGCGTCGCCTTCCTCCGGCGCCGCCCTTTCCCGGGGCGGCGGCTCAATGAACAGCGGGCTGCCGGACATGCTGCCGCCGTAGAAGGCCTCGCCCCAGTAGAGCGGCCAGGCGTAGTATTCGTGCAGCTCCCGCTCGTGCCTGCGCGTCACGGTCTTGTCGGTGTCTATGTCCGGGCTGTTGCGCACCTGCTCCACCGTCAGGTCCACCTCTATCGCCCCGCCGCCCGCGCTCTTCACGGCCACCGGCGAGATCAGCACTTCGCGCCCGCCCGGCCCCCCGGTCCGCGCCACCAGGTAGCGCACCTTCCAGCTGGTGTCCTCGAAGTAGAATTCCAGAGCTTCGCCCAGCTCTCCGTCCCTGGCGCGTATCTTCAGCCCCGTAAGGCCGTTAAGGTTCCTGAGCATTTCCGTACCCCCTGTTACCGCGTGTGGAAGGGTCGGGCGGCCCTGCCTGCCCGGTAGCGCGCGGCTGTGCGTGAAGTCCCCCGCCCTACGGGCATTCTAATAGATTTTTCCCGGAAGATACAACAGGGTCAGACCAGCTTTATGTCCAGGCAGTGGAGCAGGGACATGGCCTCCGGCAGGGAGAACCTGGCGCCCTTCACCCGGTTCTCGGCGGGGTTGACGGCGTAGTTGCGCGCGCCCGAAAGGTCGGCCCGCCTCAGGTCGGTCCCGCCGAACAGCGCTCCGGAGAGGTCGGTCCCGGAGAAGTCTGCGCCGGCCAGGCCGGCCTCGCGGAAGTCGGCCTCACGGGCGAGGCAGTCCCGGAAGACGGCCCCGCCCAGTTCCAGGCCCAGGAAGCTGCAGTCGGTCAGCACGCAGTTGCGGAAGGCCGGCGGCCCGGAGAGGCGGGGTTTCTTCCAGTCGGCCTCGGTCCAGTTCACCCCGGCCAGCTTGGAATCCCGGAATTCTACGCCGTCGAACACAGACGCGCCCGTCCCGGCCAGGGTCAGGTTGCAGCTTTCGAAGCGGCAGTCGCGGAACCGGCAGAAGCGCAGCGAGGCGCCGGTGAGGTCGCAGCGCCTGAAGACGCAGGCGTAGAAGGACGCGGAGGAGACCTCGGCGCCCTTCAGGTCGAGGCCTTCTAAGGTCCGCTCGGAGAACTCCCCGCCGCCGGGGGCCGTTATGTCTTCTCTCGTCACGGCTATATTCTAACAGATAGTGGGCCGCCGCGCCGGAAAATAGTATCATGGGGCTTGTACAGGGGAGGCAAGATGATCCACAAGTTCAAGGTCAAGAGCTCCGAGGGTTCGGAGATGATAGATATCACCCGCGAGGCCGGCGCCGTGGTCCGCGAGAGCGGCGTCGAGAGCGGCGTCTGCCACGTGTTCGTCCCGCACACCACGTGCGGCCTGACCATAAACGAGAACGCGGACCCGGACGTGAAGCGCGACATAATGGCCAAGCTGGGCGACGCCATCGGCGACGACTTCGACTACAGGCACGGCGAAGGCAACTCCCCCGCGCATATCAAGTCCGCGCTGGTCGGGTCCTCGCTGTCCGTCTTCGTGGAGGACGGCGCGCTGCAGCTGGGCACGTGGCAGGGCCTCTACCTCTGCGAATACGACGGCCCCCGCACCCGCGAAGTCTGGCTGAAAGTCCTCCCCGAAAAATAGGGACAGACACCTATTTCCCGTCTCGCTCTTTGAATCTATATGAATATATAGATCACGGGCTTTTCCGGAGAGCGGAAATAGGTGTCTGTCCCTATTTTTCGGGTTTAAGGGGGATGGTTAGGGTTTTTGCCGGGGCGGCTATGGCGGCCGGTACCGGGGCGGGGACTTTGACCAGGACTATTTCCCCTGCCCGGACCGAGCCGCGGATCTTGCCTTCCAGCCAGCCCACGTCGAACTTCTTTATCAGCCCGGGTATCTCCGCGGCGGCGGCTTCCGAGAAGGCCGCGAAGGCCCCGGGCGGCAGCTCGCGCAGTTCCGAGACCACCTGGTCCGCCAGCGCCCGCGGCAGGTCGCGCGGCACCACTATCCAGGAAGCGAAAAGCGCGTCGGCCGCCTTGACGAGGGCGGGGTCCCGCTGCGCCTCCTCCGGCGTTTTCCCGGCCTTTTCGGCCTCCACGGCCAGCGCGCGCATGGCCGAACGCCGCGTGGCCCAGGCGCGCCCGCGCCACGTCTCGGGGCTTAGCCGGAGTACCGCCGGGCCGTACTTCTCCGGGCCGTCCCAGTAGGACAGCGTGCCGAAGATATAATCGTAGGCGCCGTAGTCGTTCTCCTCGTAGGAAGGCGTGAACGGCTTGACCGGGGCGCCCTTCAGCGCGCTCACCAGCGCCGTCGAGAGGAGGTCCCCGTCCGCGAGGACCGCCGCGGCCCTGGCGGTGCTCATCCGCACGGAGAAGGAAGGCGGGTCGGAGGCGAAGAACTTCCGCAGTTTTTCCAGCAGTTCCTCCTCGCCGGGCCGCAGGGGCCGCAGCGCCCTCTCCGCGGCCGCCAGGTTCAGCGCCGACTGCGCCTCCAGCGAACGGCCCAGCTTCTTCTCCTCCGGCTGCCAGCCCGGCGGCGGGCCGCCGGCCGCCCATTCCCGCAGCCCGTCGGCGAAGGCGCGCAGGGCGCGGTATTTAAGGGAGGGGTCCTGGCTGGCCAGGCTCGCGCGTTCGAGCAGCCTGGCTACGACCGGCCGGCGCGAGGGATAGTCCGTGACCAGCACGGCGAAGCCCAGCTTAAGGCCGCGCCCCGCCAGTATCCGCGCGGCGTGGGCCATCTCCACGTCTACGGTGGAGAGGCCGTCCTTCAGCGCTTCCGCCAGCCAGGCCGGCGTCTCCTCCAGCGGGGAGAGGACGCTGGCGTGCGGGCGGAAGTCGGCCGCCGAGCCGAGGGCGTTGGGCACCAGCCCGCCGCCGGAGGTCCGCACGTCGGAAGGGTAGACCACGCCGTAGAGCGGCCTCGGGTCCAGCGAGCCGCCGGACCCCGCCAGTACCACGGCCCTGATGCCCGTGGAAGTCTCGACGAGGTAGCGCAGGTTCTCGCCCAGGATCTCGCCGTAATAGGGGGAATGCGCGCTGACGACGCCCCAGAGGCCGGCGCCGGGGAGCCTGTAGACGTCCACCCGCCAGTCCCCTGCGCCGTCGCTCACCGAGGCGGCGCTGTAGGAGCTCCATTGGACGCGGAAGGTCTCGGCGTAGCCGGAGATCAGGCCCGAGAGGCCGGCCAGCGCCCCCGGGTTCTCCTGCGCGACGCGGGCCAGCGCGCGGTAGTAGCGCCCGTACGCGGAGGGAGACTCCGCGGCCGCCAGCGCCGGAGCTGGCCTGCCGCAGTAGTAGCGCTTTATCAGCAGGCCGAAGTGCCGCAGGAAGGCCGCGCCCTGCAGGTCGGTCACCAGCAGCGTCGTCCGCCGCCCTTCGCGCAGCCAGAGCCTCTTGGCGTAGCCGCTGACGGGCAAATGCAGCTCGGTCAGCCGCCCGTCCCCGGCCAGTTGCGCGGGCAGCGACGCCAGCGGCAGGTCGGTCAGCACTATGCCGTCGGCGGGCCCTAAGGCGTCCAGTACGGCGCGCAGCGGCCCCAGGCGCGAGGCCGCGTAGCCGGAGGGGTCCTTCCAGTCCAGCGAGCAGACGTCCGCGGCGGAGACCTCCGGCGGGCCGGCGGGCAGCACCCGCAGGTCCGCCGGCGCCTCCGCCGAGCCCGGCCGCGCGGCGGCGGGAGCCAGCGCGGGCAGCGCCTCCGGAGCGATGTAGTCGCGGGCGGCTTTCAGGGCGCGTTCGGCGGCGGTCCGGCTTCCGGCCGGCAGGGCCGCGGTGTCGGCCAGCGCCGCGGCCCTGTCGAACAGTTCCGCCTGCGTGGCCGGCCGGGCTGCGCAGAGCCCCGCGGCCGCCTCCGGCTTAAGCGCCGCCAGGGCGGGCCCGAGGTCCGGGTCCTTCCTGAATTCGTAGGAGATGGCGTCGAGGCAGGTCTCGGCGCTGAGCCGGCAGAGCTCGGCGGCGAGACGCGGGTCCTCCGCGGCGCGCAGCGGGGCCGCGCAGAGCAGCGCCGTAAGCAGCAGGGTTTTCATATCGGTTCCACCCCCTTAACGCGGCCGGCCGCGCCGCGCCTAGGCGTCCCAGTAGGCTTCCTGGAGGCTGTCTTCGCGCTCGGGAAGGCCGCGGGTCAGGCGGGGCGAGTTCTGGGCCAGCACTTCGTAGCTGACGCGGTTGGCGTACTTGGAGATCTGCGACAGCGAGGAGTAGGTCAGCGAACTCACCAGGTTCTTGGTGGACTTGGGCAGCTTGGCCTGGTGGTACTTGCGCGCGGCCATGTCGTGCAGCAGCGCGGCCAGCGCGCCGTCGCCGGCGCCGTTGGTGTTGCGGATGATCCGCGGGCCGCCCAGGAAGGGGTTGATGTGCGTGTAGATCTTCAGCGGCTTCGCGCAGTCCTCGCGCCGCATGGGCCGGCTGAACTCGTGCATGTTGTAGTCCGCTATGGACTTGGTGTGCAGCGGGTAGGTCGTCTTGCGGGCGTGGGCCTCGTCCACCCAGCCGGCCAGGTACAGCCCGTGCTCGCCCACGGTCAGCAGCGCCAGGTCCGCCAGCGCCAGCGCGTCGTCGGCCGCGAGCAGGGGGTCCTTTATGCCGGTCAGCGCCAGCGCCTCCTGGTCGTTCATCGCTACGCAGGTGGCGTACCGGGCTATGAAATCCCTGAAAAAGGCCCGCTTGGGCTCGATCAGCGAGGCGGTGCCCAGCGTCATCACCACCGGCACGCGCGCCTTCAGCGCTATCTCGCAGGCCTTGACGGTGGAGCGGAAGATCGGGGCGCCCTCGTCGCGCAGCAGGTAGGCCGAGATCAGCAGCGCCGAGGCCTTCTCCACCACCGGCGCGGGGATGGACTCGGGCGCAAGGTCGTTCATGCAGCCCTTGCTGATGCCGAAGGTGCGGTCCCGGTCCGGAGTGACGAAGCAGATGGCCCGGCCCATCGGGTTGTCCGAGGGCTGCAGGTAGGCCAGGTCCACCTTGGAACTGGTGTTGCGGATGTATTTGAAAGCGTAGTCGCCCAGCGTTATGTTGCGCGTAATGGCGCCCAGCGCCACCGAGCGCTCGTCGGAGAGCACCGAGTAGTTGTGCAGCGTGTTGCCCACCGAGCCGCCGGCGAACTCGCCGGTGATCCTGCCGCCCGTCTTGAGCTCCCGGTAGATCTCCTCGGCGGCCTTGTCTTCGAGGATCTGCGACTCGCCCTTCTTGAGGCCCCAGCGAGCCAGGCAGTCCGGCTTCACCGAGCACTCTATGTCCACCAGCAGCTGGTCTATGCCCACCAGGTAGAAAGGCTCGGTCTCAACGTGCTCGGGGTCGGCGCTCTCGCGTCCCTTCTCGTTTACGGGGAAATAATGCTCGCTCTTTCTTTTGCCGGGGAATTTCATGGGTGTGCCGCTGGCCGCAGCGGGCGGCGGTAAGACAATGATACAAACTAATGGGCTCCCCTGTCAGCCCGGCGGAGGGGGGCGGCCGGGGCCGGGTTTTTTATAGAATGCTGGGAGAAGGGTCGGCCGGCCGGGACGCGGCGGCCGGACCTGAAGGAGCTTGAAGGCGGGAAGGAGACAGGGGGAAACATGGACGTCAAGGAAGCTATACTGAAGAGGCGGGCCTACCGGGCGCTGGGGGCGGCGGATATAAGCGCGGAGCTGATGAACGAGCTGGCCGAGGCGGCGCGGCTGACCGCGTCGTGCTTCAACAACCAGCCGTGGAAGTTCGTCTTCGTGAAGTCGCCCGAGGCGCTGGCGAAGGTGCACGCCTGCCTGGCCAAGAACAACGACTGGCCCAGGAAGGCGCCGCTCATCATAGCCGCCTTCGCCCGCAAGGACCACGACTGCGTCATCAAGGAGAGGGAGTTCTACCTCTTCGACCTGGGCATGGCGGTCTCGGCGCTGCAGCTGCGCGCCACCGAGCTGGGGCTGGTCGCGCACCCGATAGCCGGCTTCGACAACGAGAAGGCGCGGACCGAACTCGGCATCCCGGAGGGGAACCTCGTCCTGACCCTGGTCATCGTCGGCAGGAAGACGGACGACCTGTCGGCGCTCACCCCGCAGCAGGCCGCGGGCGAGGCGCAGCGGCCCCCGCGCCTGCCGCTCGAGAACGTTTACAGCGTGGACAGATACGACGAAAAGCTGGCGGCCAGGCCGCAGCGATAGGAGGAAGGATGTCGGAACCAGTGACCACCAAGTCAGGACTGCAGTATCTCGACGTGGAAGTGGGCCAGGGGGCCGTGGCCGCCGCGGGCAAGACGGTGACGGTGCATTATACCGGCACGTTCCCCGACGGCAAGAAGTTCGACAGCTCGGTCGACAGGGACGAGCCGTTCTCCTTCGAGCTCGGCGCGGGGCACGTGATAAGGGGCTG
>JAJZRA010000064.1 GCA_021847485.1 bacterium | reverse complement strand
AGCGTGTCGTAAGTACCGTCGGCGTTGAAGTCGTAGATGCGCTTGTGCTCCACGTTCTGCGGCATCACATAGGTCAAACCGAAGTTCCACGCGCCGTACTCGTAACCCGCGCCGAGGCGCGCGCCTACTGCGTAGTTATGCGAGAGCCCCTCGCCGAAGTCGGCGGCCTGGTAGTCTATGTCGAGACCCGCGCCATAGGAGAAGGCACCGGCTTTATAGGAAACGGCCGGGACGAACTTCATGACCGACACCTTGGTGTTGGTCCCCTGCGGGTCCTTGTTGCGGTAGTCCACGCCCATGCCGGACACGCCGTAGGCGGCTATGCCGAAGTTCATCTTGTCGTTCATCGGGGTGGAGAGGCCGATAGCGGGCACGGCATAGGCCGCGTCCTGGCTGGTGGCTTTCCAGGGGCCGCCGAAAGGCCCGGGCATCGTCACGTCCGCCTTCACGGTCGGGGCGAAGTAGGTGCCCGCGAAATTGAACTGAGAACCCTGCAGCTGCGAAAGGGCAGCCGGGTTGGAGAAGATCGCGCTGATCGCGTCCTGGGGGGTGGCTATGCCGGTACCGCCCATCGCGCGCGAGGTCGGGCCTACGCCGATGAGGTTGTCGCCGTTGGTGGCGTGCACCAGGCCGGCCCCGCTGAAGATAAGAGCCGCTAATATCGCTGTTTTTTTCACTTTGTCCTCCGTGGTGGGCGCCATTTACCGCCGGCGCCACCCTGCTTAAATATTTTATATAAATAAACACGGGCATTATAATTAATAGTTATAATGCCCGCATAAGATTAACTTATATCGCTCAGATGAAGAGCGTGGCCTTGCTGGTGCCGGCCTCGCCGAGGAACTTGGCAACGCCGGCGCTCTTCATGCCGGGGTAGTCTATCAACTCCTCGAACTTGTAGCCCATCAGGTCCATGCTCATCTGGCAGACGTAGATCTCCACGCCGGAATCGGCCGCGGTCTTGATGAGCTGCTCGAGGCTCATCACGTTGTGTTTCTTCATGATGGCCTTGATCATCGCCTTGCCCATGCCGCCCATGTTCATCTTGCTGAGCTTGGTGCCGCCCGCGCCGTTCGGGAGCATCAGCTCGAACATCTTGGAGACGGTGTCCTTGGAGACGGTCTTCTTGGGGTCCTTCAGGGCCGGGATGGACCAGAACGTGAAGAACATCACCACTTTCTCGTACATCGCCGCGGCGCCGGTGGCTATGATGAAGGAGGCGAGCAGCTTGTCCATGTCGCCGCTCATCACCACCATGCTGAGCTTGTCGGCCGGGGCGTTGGCCTTCAGCGTCTCCACGTCGGCCTTCAGGGCCGCCACCTGCGCTTCGAGTTCCTTTATGTCAGCCATAATTCTCCTTTAGTGCGTGTAATCCAGGAATTCAACCTTGTCGCCGACCTTCTTCAATATCGCGGCCTTCATGGCCTCGGCGTGCGGGCAAGGGAAACAAAGCGGGTTGCCGTTCTTCACGCACGAGGCCAGAGCGATGACCTCAACGCCGCGAGACGCCATCTCCTCCGCGCGGACCACGGCCCGTTTGCCGGGGCAGCCGCCGCACGAGACGAAGGCCGTTATCTCCACGGGGCCGGTCTCGGCAAAAGAGCCTTTACCAAGCTGCGCGAACTTGAAGTCCGTAGTGCCGGGACAGATATCCTCGGTCTGCTGGCAGCGTATGACGCCGGCTTTCTTCATCAGTAGGTCATCACGGTCCCCGCGGCCGTGACCTCCTCCAGTATCTTGGCGGCGCCGACTATCCTGGCGTTGGGCACCAGGTCGGCCTCCGTATAATTGCGCGCCTTCAGGCACGGCGAGCAGACCAGCAGCTGGCCGCCGAGCTCGATATAGGAGTTCAGCAGCTTCTCGAGCGGGTCGAACGGGGCCTGGACCACCCTGGCCGCCTGGCCCTTAACGGCCGCGAGGACGGCCTCGGCCTGCAGTATCACCACGGGCTCGGCGTCCATCGCGAAGGCCGCGTTGGCCAGCACGAACGGGATGAGCGCCTTCTCCTTGTTGTCCTCGAAATGGGTCGCCACGTAAACGATCTTGTCGTTGTTCCGCATTACAGGCTGAAGGCCGTACCGGCCTCGACCTCCTTCCTTACGTGCTGAAAATAGACCGCCAGCGGCCTGAAGAAGATATGTATCCACTTGGTGAACGGCACGACGAGCAGGATCCAGACCGTCTCGATGGCGATGTTGACGCGGTAGACCTGCGCGAGCAGCGGGTCGGCCGGGCCGCGCAGCACGTTGAGGCCCAGCGTGGCCAGCGTGGACACGCCGATCAGGAACATCATGATCACGAACAGCCAGTCGCTCGGGTGCGAGAACTTGCTGGACTCGGCGCTCTTGAAGACGCGGCGCAGCGTCATCAGCCCGCCGCCGACCAGGATCGCGAAGCCGGCGTACCAGACCAGCAGGCTTACCGGGCCGATGACGGGATACCGCTTGTTCAGCGGCTCGAGCAGGTGCAGGTTGGAGATGACCAGCGTCAGCGTGTAGCCGCTCATCACGAGCAGGTGCGCTATCCAGCGGGTCCAGTCGGTCTCCTCGCAGCCGATGAAGTTCTTCTGCGTGAAGCCGTGCACGAAGGTCTCGACGATATGCGCCGGCTTCAGCGACGCCTTGATGCCGCCGAGCGGCTTCACTATCGCGTGGCGGTACATATTGAGGATGTAGCCGCCGAGCGCTATCGTGACGTAGACGGGGAAGGCCATCTCGATCTTCGCCGCCAGCGCGCCGAAGTCGCCGGTGTAGGAGCGGTAGAGCCACAGCACCGCGGCGAACAGGCCGGCGGTCAGCCAGGTCTGCAGCCAGCCCGCCTTGTAGAAGAGCTTGGACAGGCCGGTGATGTCGTACCTGGCTATCAGGTAGCGGCGCAGGGCCATCATGTACTCGCCGGGCTGGGCCTCGCGCGGGCAGGTGGCCGAGCACTCGCCGCAGTAGTAGCAGTGCCACGGCTCCAGCGCGGAGCCTATCTTCTCCTCCATGCCGACGTGCCCGGCGCGGATCAGCTTGCGCGGGAACGAGGCGTCCTCCTTGGAGAGCGGGCAGACCGCGGTGCAGTTGCCGCAGTTGAAGCACGCGGAGATGTCGAAGGCGCCGTACTTCTTTATCTCGTCGATGAGTTCCGGGTTGAGCTTCATTATTTGGCCTCCGAGCCCTTCAGCTCGTACTTGGGGTAGTCGCCCTTGCCGGGCACGTCGGCGAGGCGGCCGTACTTGCGCAGGCCGGCCACGTACCAGAGGGCCCGGTCGTGCGGCAGGCCGGCCGCGGCGGCCAGCTCGGGCACGGTCTTCGGGCCGTCCTTCAGCGCGTCGAGGATGGCCTTCTGGGCCTTGTTCTGCGCGGCCACGCGGTCGCGCAGTTCCTGCGGCACCGGGCCGCGGAGCTCGTTGAGCTTTTTCAGCTGTTCGGCGAGTTTCTTAACGTCGGCCATATCATTCCTTTGCGATGGCTTCCACCATCGCGTCGAACTGGTCCAGCGTCCAGCCCGCCACGTTGATGGCGCGAGTCGGGCAGACGGCGGCGCAGGCGCCGCAGCCCTTGCACAGGGCGGGGTTCACGACGGCCACCTTTTTGCCGTTCTTCTCGGCCATCATCAGCGCGCCGTCGTAGGAGCACTCGGCCGGGCAGAGGCCGCAGCCGGTGCACTTGGCTTCGTCGACGACGGCCACGAAAGGCTCGAGCGGGATGTCCGGCTCGGCCAGCAGGATGCCGGCCTTCGCGGCGGCGGTGCCGGCCGAGGCCATAGCCTCGGTGGAGTCCATCGGGTACTGCGCCGCGCCGGCGATGAAGAGGCCGGCGTTGGCCAGCTCCACGGGGCGCAGCTTCAGGTGCACCTCCTGCAGGAACCGGTCGGCGCTGGACGGCAGCTTCAGCTGCGATTTGATCAGCGAGATGTCGGAGGGCATCATGCCGGTGACCAGCACTATCAGGTCGGCCTTGAACTCCAGCTCCTCGCCCCAGGTCAGCACGTCCTTCACCTTGATCGTGTGGCCGGTGCGGTCCGAGGTCACGGCCGGCTGGTCGGTCTCGGTATGCCTGAAGAACAGCACGCCGTCCTTGGAGGCCTTCTCGTAATACTCCTCGTGCTTCATGCCGTAGGTGCGGATATCGCGGTAGACGTCGTAAAGCCGCACGCCCGGGAACTTCTCCTTGATCTGGTTGGCGGTGTGGACGGCCGCGGTGCAGCAGACGCGCGAGCAGTAGTCGTTCACCTTGCCGTCGGCCTGCGGCTTGTGCACGCCCTCCACCTGCCGGGAGCCCACGCAGTGGATCAGCGCCAGGCTCTTGATCTCCCGGCCGCCGTATTCCAGCCGGCCGCCAGGCAGCTTCTTCATCAGCGAGACGAACTCGGGCAGCGTGAGCACGTTGGCGTCCTCGCCGTAGCCGAACTCGCCCTTGTGGGGCTTGTAATGTTCGTAGCCGGTGGCCATGACGATGGCGCCGGCCTTCACCTGCTCCGAGCGGCCGTCAGGTTTCTTGAAATTGATCTTGAAATTGCCGACGAAGCCGCTGACGAAGTCTATCTCCGCGCCGACGTGCACGGAGATCTTCTTCTCGGCGAGGACCAGGTTCTCCAGCTTTTTCACCACTTCGGCCCCGTCCTCGCCGGAGGGGTAGAGCTTGCCGAGCTCGAGCAGTTTGCCGCCGAGGCGCGGCCCCTTCTCTATGATGACGGCCTCGAGCCCCTTGCCCGCGGCCGAGAGCGCCGCGCGCATGCCGGCCGCGCCGCCGCCTATCACGGCCACGCGCTGCTCGGCCGCCACGCGGATCGCGTTCAGCGCGTCCTTGCGCAGCACCTTCTCGACGCCGGCCTGCGCCAGCTTGATGGCCTTGGCGGTGGCGCCGGCCTTGTCGAGCTTGTGCACCCAGCTCGCCTGTTCGCGGATGTTGACGTGCTCGTGCAGGTAGGGGTTCACGCCGGCGCGCTGCAGCACGCCGCGGAAGGTGAGTTCGTGCAGGCTGGGCGAGCAGGCCGCGACCACGGTGCGGTTGACGCCCAGCTTCTTGATGTCCTCGGTGATCAGGTCCTGGCCGTTGGACGAGCACATGAAGGCGTACTCGCGGGCCACTACGACGCCGGGATATTTGGAGAGCGCCTCGGCCACCTTCTTGACGTCTATCACGTCGGAGATGTTGCCGCCGCAGTGGCAGACGTACACCCCGACCTTCGGCTCCTGCCGGTAATTCTCTTTGGCCGCCTGTTCGGTTATCTTCTCGTCCATCACAGTTTCCTTATATAGCTGACGGCTTCCATCGCGGCCGAGCCGGCGTCCACCACGGAGTCCGGGATGTCGCGGGGGCCCTTGACCGTGCCGGCCGCGAACACGCCCGCGCCGGCGGTGACGGCCGACGAGACGGTCTCGTCGGAGAGCTTCACGAAGCCGAAGTCGTTGTTCTCGCTGCCGAGCCCGTACCCGGAGACGTCGCAGGCGGGCACCAGGCCCTGCGAGAGCACCACGAGCTCGTGTTTGACTTCCTCGGGTGCGGAGGTCCCTTCCTGCCGCTCTATGCGGAGTATCGGGTTGTGCTTCTCGTCCTCGGAGATCCTGGCCACCTTGGCCTTCACGAAGTTGATGCCCATGGCCCGGGCGTTGTTGTAGAACTGCTCGTAGCCCTTGCCGAAGGCGCGGATGTCCATGTAGTAGATGGTGATGTCCGCTATCGGCAGCGAGCCGGAGAGCAGGATGGCCTGCTTGATGGCGTACATGCAGCAGACGCGGGAGCAATAAGGGACGCCTATGCTCTTGTCGCGGGATCCCGCGCACTGCACGTAGGCGATGGAGCCGGGCACCATGCCGTCGGACGGGCGCAGCACGCGGCCGTACGGGCCGTGCGGCGCGAGCAGGCGCTCGGCCGCCATCGGGGAGATCACGTTGGGGAGCTCGCCCAGGCCGTACTGCTTCTTGGCGGTCATCGGCGTGGTCTCGTAGCCGGTAGCCAGGATCACGGCCTTGGCCTTGATCTCGACCGGGGCCGGCTCCTGCAGGAACTCTATGCAGTCCTTGGGGCAGGCGCGGGCGCAGGCGCCGCAGCGGATGCAGTGCTCCGGGTGCATGACCGGGTACTGCGGGATGGCGTTGGTGAAGGGTATCGAGATGGTCTTCTTGGCGCCCATGCCCTGCTCGTACTCGTCGGGCAGGTAGACCGGGCAGACGTCCTCGCAGCGCTTGCAGGAGATGCATTCCTTCTCGTCGATATAGCGCGGCTTGCGCGTGACGGCCGCCGTGAAGACGCCGTTCTCGCGCTTGATCGCGTCCACCGTGCTGTAGGTAAGCGTCGTGATGCGCGGGTGGTGCGACACGCTGGCCATGCGCGGGGTGGTGATGCAGCTCGCGCAGTCGAGCGTCGGGAACACCTTGCTGAGGCTGATCATCTTGCCGCCGATGCTCGGGTTCTTCTCGACGATGGCGACCGAGTAGCCCTGGTCGGCCAGGTCCAGCGCGCTCTGCAGGCCGGCTATGCCGGACCCGACTACGAGCGCGTCCACTTCGATCTTTTCAACGTTGCTCATATCGCGGCCACCGCCTTTTCCATCTCGGAGATCTCTTTGAGGAACGCGGCGCGGCAGACGGTGCAGATGGTGGTGAGCTTGAGCCGGTTGACGGCTATGCCCTTGGCCTTCATCTTCTCGTAGACGCGGGCGACGCGCTTGGAGAGGCGCTCGTAGGCGCCTTCGTAGGGGCAGTCGGAGCCGGACGACATGATGATGATGCCGGCTATGCCCTTTTCATAGGCCCGGAGGTAGAAGTCCTCCGGGAACATGACGGGGTCGGGCACGCGTATTATATAGGTATTGGCGCTGTAGGCCATCCTGGCCTGCCCGACCGCGTCGGCGCCCGGGTAGGAGCTGTGGTTGGTGGTGATGATCAATATTTTTTTCTGAGCCATACGCAAAAGATATCAATGAACCGGCGGCACGCCGCGGGCATGGGTTCGGAGGGCTGTCACGGAGGCCCGAGCTTGCGTAAGCGCGAGGGCCGAGTGACAAGGCGCGCGAACGGTGTTCGCGACGCCGTGCCCGACGGGCCCATGCCCGCGGCATGCCGCGACCCGCAAATTACTTCTTGCGGGTGACGAAGAGGCTGTCGTAGCCGTCGCGCTCGAGCACGCCGAGGTACTCGTGGCCCGACTTGGCGCACCAGGCCGGGATGTCCTCGCGGCTGCCCTTGTCGCCGGACTGGATCTCCAGGATACCGCCCACCGGCACGCCGGCTATGCCCTTCTTCGCCTCGAGCAGCGGGCCAGGGCAGGCCATCGAGCGGGCGTCCACGGTCTTTGCGGCTTTCACGTCTTTCAGGTCCATAGTATCCTCCTAGCTATGTTCAAATGTCGAAATTAGGGCAGTACAGCTTCTTGATCCTGGAGATAAGGTCCTCCAGCCTGGGGTCCTTGATGCTGTAGAAGATACGGTTGCCGTCGCGGCGCTTCTGGATGAGAGCCCGGTCGGCAAGAACGCGCAGATGCTGCGAGATGTTCCCCTTGGTCGTACCGAGCTTCTCTATCAGCTCCTGCACGAACATTTCCCTCTTCAACAGCATACATATTATCATGAGGCGGGAAGGATGCGCAATACAGGACAGCATGCCCGCTATCCCGTCCGCCTTGGCCAGCATCGTCTTGTTCATCTGGTATAGTAGTTTAGGATATTCTAAACTAGTTGTCAAGCGGCTTTTCCGGCCCGGCGGCGCGGCCGGCCGGCGCTATCTGCCCGTTATTTTCTCTTTGACGTTCTCCAGCGCGCGCCGGACCGCTATCCAGGCCCTCCGGAGCGCCGGCTTCTTGGAATCGCGCACGTCCTGCAGGCTGCGCGGCGAGGCGTCCCGGCGGGCGCAGAGCTTCAGCTGGTAGGCGGCGATGTCGCCCAGGAAATTACCCTTGAACTCCGGCATGGCGAGGAGCCCGGAAAAATGGTCGGCCGCCTCGCCGAAGCGGCCGAGGCGCCTCAGCAGCTCCCCCTTCAGCAGTTCCGCCTTCTCCCAGTCCCCGTCGCGCTCGCCCGCGGCCGCGAGCGCGGCCGAGAAATAGCGCAGGGCCAGCTCCTGGTCCTCCCTGAGACGGGCGGGATCGGCCTCCTCCTGCCAGGAGGCTTTCAGGAAATTGTTGGCCGTGGGGAAGGGCGGCTTGCCCAGCCGGGCGTAGAGCAGGCCGGCCCGGTAGTAGGAACTCCGGCCGAGGGCCTTCTTGTACTCCGGGGAATAGACTACGGCCCGGCAGGCCGCGGTCTCGGCCCGGCTCAGCGGCGCCTTGTAGACCACGAAACCGCACCGGGGGCATTCCGGCAGGCGCCACGGCTCCGAGATCTCCCCGACCGGCTTGAGGTCGAGGCGCATGTCGTACGCGGGGGAGTCCACGTCCAGCTTGGCGTAGAACAGCTCCCCGCAGACGGGGCAGGCCATCTCCCTTTCTATGACTGCCTGGGGATAGGCCGCTGACGGAGAGAGCAGGGCGAGGAAGAGGAGAAGTTGTTTCATCATGGTAGCGGTGCGCGCTGCGCGGGGCCGGCTTTCAGGCGCCGGGGGTTTGTCCTTCCGAGAGGGCTTTGAGCGCGGCCTCGAGGGCCTCAACACGCTTCTCCAGGGCGGCCAGGCGGGCGTCGGCCGGCTCCTGCGGGGCTAAAGCCTGGGCCGGGGCCGCCGGTTCTTCGCCGGCGCCCGAGAAGAGCTGCCGGTAGCGGGTCTCTTTCTGGCCGGCGTGGCGCGGCAGGCGGGCCACCATGGGCTCGGCCGCGGCGCAAAGCGTCTGCAGCAGTCCCTCCACCTCGGCGGTGCCGGAGAACCCGCAGAGCCGCTCGGAGCGGGACTTTATCTCGCCGGGGGTCTGCGGGCCGCGCAGCAGCAGCAGCGTCATCAGCCCGATGACCTTGGGATCGTCGGTGCCGAGCAGCCGGCCTATGTCGTGGCGGAACTTGGGCACCCGTTCGCCGGGCGCCTGGTCGCGCGCCGCGAGGCCCTTTTCCACGAGTTTCTGGAGGGCCCTGCCCAGCGAGTCGGCGTCGAGGGTCATGACCGGGTCGCGGCTGCTCTTCTGGTTGCAGGCGTTGAGCAGGGAGTTGAAGGTAAGCGGGTACTGCTCGCGCGTGGTTATGGATTTCTCCACCAGTGAGCCCAGCGCGCGGGCCTCCACCGGGTCCAGTTCCGTTGTCATTCCTTTATTTTACCCTAAATCGGGACGACAGGCCACCGGTGGGACCTTGGGCCCCCTTCCCCCCCGGACCAATGGCACTTACGCCGCCCGGCCCCGGCCCCTATAATATAAAAGATGACCAAGAAACTACTGCTGCTGCTGTGCCTTGCCGCCCAGCCGCCCCTCCACGCTTTCGACCTGCCTTCGCTCACCCTGGACAGCCTGCCTCCGGCGGCCGTGCAGGCCCCGGCCTCCCCGCCGGCCAGGGCCGCGGCTCCGCAGGCGGCCGCCTCTTTCGCCGCCTACCCGGTCAACGGCGTGGCCGTGGCCGTGCCCAATATAGGCTGCGGCAACCGGCTACTGGCCGCGCTGAAGCCCGGCTCCGAGGCCTCTGCGGCCGCCGCGCTGCGCAAGGCTTTCGGCGCCGCCCCCTCCGCCGGGTTAGAAGCGGTGCAGCCGCAGTCCAGGGCCGAGCTGGAGCTGGCCGCGCAGAACCCCGGGGCCGCGATAGTCTCGCTCAATCCCTTACTGCCGCCCAACGTCGCCGCGCTGTTCAACCGCGAGCCCAACTTCGGCGGCCCCAACTGCTTCAACGCGGCCTTCACCGCCGCCGGCATGATGCCGGCCGACAGGTTGCGCCACGTCGGCAACCCAGAGGCCGACCAGATGTTCGCGATGTACTACAAGCAGGTGCAGCGCGCCGAACTGAAGGCCGGCGACATCGCCGTGCTCAACGACGGCGACCACGCCGTTTATTACCTCGGCGGCGGCCTGGTCTTCCACAAGAAGAGCTACCTCAAGCAGCACATCTACCGGATCACGCGGCTCGAGAAGGCCTACGAGCCCGAGCCCTACGAATGGAAGCCGAGCCCTTTCGACGGGGGCGGCTATAACGACAGGCCCGACACGGTCCGCCGGCTGCAGGGCTGGCGCCCGACCGGCGCGCAGTACCAGTTCGGGCCGGCCGGCGCCGACGAGATCGCCAAGGCGCAGGTCATAGCCTTCCTGCAGGAGAACGTGGAGCGGCAGGCCCCGCGCTGGGCCTTCGCCAAAGAGATGGGCTATTTCACCGAGCGGCTGCTGGAGAACCTGGTGGACGACTGGAGCGCGATGGCCAGGAGCCCCAACCCGGTGCTGCGCGCCTATTACCACAGGCTCGAGAGTTTCCGCGACCAGGCCAACCAGAGCATCGAGACCGAGCTGCTCTCCTCGCCGCACGCGCAGGCCAACGCCTACGAAGTGCTCAAGAGGGCCTGGCTGCCGCGCAACGGCTACTCGCGCGAGCTCGTGGAAAGGCTGCTGGAGATCTACGGCAAGGACCGGGCGCTGACCGACAGGACACTGGACGCCATAGCCGCCAGCTACGAAGGTTCGCCCCTGGAGCGGATCAAGGCCGCGAATTGAGCCGGAAAAGAAAAGGACCGCCGGGCGCGCCCGGCGGTCCTTTTTTTGCGCCGCGGCGGGCCTACTCCACGCCGAGCAGTTCGACCTCGAAGAACAGCGTCGCGCCGGGAGGTATCACGCCGCCGGCGCCGCGCGAGCCGTAGCCCAGCTCCGGCGGTATGATCAGGCGGCGCTTGCCGCCGATGCGCATCCCCGCCACGCCCTCGTCCCAGCCCCTTATCACGTGCCCCGCGCCGAGCTCGAAGGAGAACGGCTCGTCCCTGTCGACCGAGCTGTCGAACTTCTTGCCGTCGGGGAACGTGCCGGTATAATGCACCGTCACCGTCTTGCCCGCCGCGGCCACGGCCCCCTGGCCGACTTCCACGTCGAGATACTGCAGTCCGGACTTAGTGGTCACTGGTTCTGACATCCTTCCTCCTAGCGCTGCGGCTTCGCCGCCAGCTTTTCGTCGTATCTGTCCACGCTGTAAATGTTCTCGAGCGGCAGGCGGGGCGGCCTGGAATCCTCCATCGCCGCCTGCTGCGGCGTCAGCGCGCTCTTGTCCTCCACCTTGCGGCCCACGTTCACGAGGGTCAGCACCATGTTGCCCTCCGGGATGCCCAGCGCCTGGCGCACCTTCTCGTTGTCGAAGCCGGCGATCGGGTGGGCCACCAGCCCGAGCTCCGTCGCCCTCAGCTGCAGCGCCGACACGGCCATGCCCAGGTCGAACAGGTAATACTCCCGCTCCTTGATGACGCAGTCGTAGTCCTTGCGCGCGAAGGCCGCTATGATCAGCGGCGCCCGCTTTATCCAGTCGTTGTTCTTATTGAGGCACTCGTGCACGCGGGCCAGCGCCTCCGGCGACTTCACGAAGACGAACTTCCACGGCTGGTTGTTGAAGCACGACGCGGTCAGCCGCGCCGCCTCGGCCAGCTCGTTCATCAGCTCCGCGCTTATA